>JBGTCY010000042.1:0-5689 GCA_041748615.1 Chitinophagales bacterium | reverse complement strand
TTAAATCCTGCCGGGTTTAAGGTCGCACCGGTTTCAATGAAAAAATAAGCCTCAACATTGACATCCCCGATTAAAGTCTTTGTACCTGCTCCTCCGGTAATAATGAGGTAATAATAACTGGTCAAAGGATTCTTGACGCTTTGAGCATTATTTCTTGAATAATAGAAATAGTTGCCAATGGCTGAAAGATTCAATATTCCCGTAGCCATTGGTTGGTTTGTAGCATTGGGTTGATAATATACAATTCTGTTTACTTCACTGTACCACGTAGAACCAGCATCAGTTCCATTCAATGTGCCATTAAAAATCAAAGGCTCTTGACTTGCATGAGTTAAAGTAATTGGACCTGAAATCACCACTGCGCTGCCAAATGTGAACGCTCCGTCACCCGACAAACTCTGATTGTTTGTAGAAAATGTCGCGCCTCCCGCGTTGAAACTGCCTGAAGTTGCATTATGATTGGTGACTCCGTTTTGAAATACAAGATTTCCGGCAGTTGTGACTGTTGATGAAGTCCACGTGCCGGTGCCATTGATTGTTACCGTACCGATAAATGTTTTTGAGCCGAAATTGCTATTCAGCATCATATCCCGACCACTTTCAATAGTCGTTGAACCATTCACAGTTAATTCCACTCTGCCAATCGTTGCATTTCCGGCCGGGAACGTAAGGTCGCCCTCAATATTTACCACCCCGTTAGCTCCGCCATTAATCGTACCATCTGACAAGTCAACATTCTGCAAAGTAGTTGTTCCGGCAATCGTGCCGTCAGCCAATGTTCCGGTGATGGTAGAAAAACCATTGACCGTGAAATCAAATCCGGCAGGGTTAAAACTCGTTCCGGATTCCAAAACGAAATCTTCAGCGACAGTGATATGACCTACTGAGGTTTTTGTACCTGCACCGCCACTGATGATTAAATGATAATAACTCGTGAGCGGGTTTTTCACATTTTGCGCGTTTGCTCTGCTGTAATAAAAATAATTACCATTTGCAGAAACATCTAAAGTGCCGATTGCCATCGGTTCATTGGCAGCATTCGGTTGGTAATAAACCACTCTGTTTACTTCTGAACGCCAGGTAGAACCTGCTTCTGTTCCATTTAAAATTCCATTGAAAGTGAAGGTTTGCAATCCTTCATAGGTCAAAGTGATATTTCCGGAGATGGTAACAGCGCCATTGAAAGTAAATGCTCCATCACCTGAAAGACTTTGGTTATTCGTGCTGAAAGTCGCACCACCTGCATTGAAACTTGCCGGTGCAGTATTGTTATTGGTAATACCATTTCCAAAGACCAAATTGCCTGAAGTGGTGACTGTCGTTGAAGTCCACGTGCCGGTTCCATTCAGGGTCACCGCGCCCAAAAATGATTTCACACCGGTGTTGTTGTTAATGGTCATTGATCTTCCTGTTGGGACTGTGGTTGATCCATTCACGGTTAACGTCACTCTGCCAACAGTCGCATCTCCGGTCGGAATTGTTAAATTACCATTAACTACCACAACACCCGTAGCCGCGGCATTATTAATTGTTCCTCCTGAAAGGTCAACATCCTGAAGGGTTGTTGTTCCGGCAACCGTACCATCGGCTAAAGTTCCATAAATCGTTGAAAAACCGGCAACACTAAAATCAAATCCGGCAGGATTGAACGTAACATTATTCGCAATCAGAAAATCACTGTCCACACCCGCATTGCCGGTAAGAGTTTTAATACCCGAACCCGTTAAATAAAGATAGTAGTAGCCGATAGTGGGTGATTTCATACTTTGAGCGCCAGCTCTGCTGTAGTAAAAACTGTTGCCCGGGGCTGAAGCATCTAATAAACCTGTATTCATGGGCTGAGTGGCAACAGCCGGTTGATAATAGACTGTTGCATTCAGGTCATTCTCAAATGTGGAGGCAACATCTGTTCCATTGATGGTGTTATTAAAAGTTACTTCACCTGTAGATTCGTTTGTCAGGGTAATTGCCCCTGAAATCACCACCGCGCCTGAAAATTCAAAAGAGCCACCTCCAGACAAGGATTGATGATTACCGCTAAACATTGCAACTCCGGCAACGAAACTTCCGCTGGCTGGATTATTATTTAATATACCGTTTTGAAAAATCAGGTTTCCCGAAGTGGTTACAGATGTCGAAGTCCAGGTGCCCGTTCCATTGATAATCACTTGTCCCGTAAAAGTTTTCACACCGTTATTATTATTTATAACCAGACTGCGACCGGTTGCAAGTGTAGTAGTTCCGCTGACGGTCATTTGAACTCTGCCTATCGTGGCATTATCATCAGGCAAAGTAAGATTTCCATTGATGTTTACCACTCCATTTGCAGCGCCATTAAATGTTCCTCCTGAAAGATTTACATCGTTCAATGTGGTGATACCCGCTAAGGTACCATCCGCAAAGGTGCCTGCTATTGTTGAGTTTCCACTCACGGTAAAATTCTGTGCAGCCGGATTCACAGTAGCACCTGCTTCAATCAATAGCTCATCGGCTGCAATGACTTCACCCTGTAAGGTTTTAGTCCCGGTACCTGAAAAAATAATCGTCCTGTAATTGGGACTTGCTATCACTTGTTGGGCTGCACCAATATAATTGATAACACTGGCTACAGCGGCTGTTGTGATTCCCCCGATGGCGTTTGTAGCCCCTCCCAGTTCAAGTTCATGCAATAAACTTCCGCCACTCATGTCAATCGTTCCGGCACCACTGAGGTTTCCGGAGAGCGTAACTGTTTTTGCGGTTGTTCCATTAAAAACCAAATTTCCCGTAAGGGAAGTCGTACCGGACACATTCAGTTCTGTAGCAACAGTTCCCAAATTAAATTCACCAGCGGTTACCGTGAGATTACCGAGTACATTCGCAGAAGATGCTAATGTTTTTACGCCCCCGTTTGAGATAGTCAGATTGCGATAATCCGGTTCCCCGGAAATCGTTTGAATATCATTGTTTTGATAAGCTACTGTGCTGGTTCCTGCAAAAGAAATATTTGCTTTGATAAAATTTGTCGGAAAAAGGACATTCACAGCGCTGGCGGTATTCCCAAGCAAAAGCGAGGTACCATTTACCATTGAAAAAGTACCTGTAGCATTTCCGGTGATTTGATTGACATCACAATTTAAAGACACCGTTCCATCTAAAGACAGATTTCCGTTAACGGTAATGTCCCCAAGCAAAGATTTTACTCCACTCGTACTCAACATCAGATGATGATAGATGGTTGCCGGAATATCCTGAACTCCTGCTCTCATAAAGTTTACGGTGTTTCCCGCTGATGAAAAATCAAAATTATCTACGTCTATATTTGTGCCTGAAAAGTTTAATACTCCTGTTGAACCTTGCAGCCAGGTGCCGGTTCCCATAAAAGAGGACGCGGTCGTCCTTGTCAGATTAACGGTCGCATTATTTGTGAGCACGATGTCAGTGACCGTTACGATTCCGTTCAACACGATAGTTTGAGAACCGCTCAACTCCTGGTCACTACCACTGAAAGTGACTGCGCCTGCTCCGGTTTTATTGAATGTGCCATCATTAACAATTCCTCCGGTAAAAGTGAAAGCGGAAGTGTTATTTGTAGAAAATGTTCCACCATTATTAATTGTAAAACTGCCATTGAATGTCGCTGAACCGTTATTGTTATTATCAGACAGCGTTCCATTGATAACGGTATTGCCATTGACAGTGAGAATAAAACGACTGAGGTTGAATGTTGCGCCAGTATTGACGATAATATCATTCGTAACTGTCATCGTTCTGTTGCCATTATTGGTAATCAGGCTTCCACTTATTCCATCGCCCACAGTGAGCGCCCCAATCGGTTCTGCAAGCGATGCAATATTCATGGTAATGACATGCCCGTCTCTGATTGTTACTACTCCGGCTCCGGCAACTTGTCCCGGATAATTACCTGCGGCTACCCATGAAACCCCGTCAAAAACCTCCCATGATGCTGCTGCTCCCCAATTTCCTGATGCGACATTACTCCTGTAATCGCCCGTTGTTTGTGAAAATCCGGAAGTCGAATACAACAAAAACAAACAGAAAACAAACAGATACCTGCCTGTTTTAAAATTTGATTTGAAACTGCCTTTGGGAAATAACGTCCTAAAAATCAATCGGACGATTTCTAAAAAATCGTAGAACATCCTTTTCAATAAGAGTATCATCTGAGGTGTTGTTTTAATTATAACTTATTTATAATAATGAAAAAGCAAGGGTCTATCAGGGTAATTTTTACGATGTGTATCTGAAAAGGTTGTTAAGAAGAATTACTTATACTTTTATGAAAAAGACGAAACTTATGATAGAAATCAGTTGTTAAAGGGTGAGCATTTCGTTATATTTGTATCTAAAACCAACATTTTAGAATGAAAAAAATTGCCTTCCTTTTTTCCACCCTGCTTTTTTCATCTATTCTTTTTGCTCAGGAACCTGATAATTATTGCGGCACAGAAATGCCGGAAGAGATGATTCAGTGGCTGAAAAATTACCGGCAGCAAGCAGGAGATGTTTCCATGAAACAAGGAGATGAAACTATTTATTTTATCCCGCTTAAAGCGCATATTGTCGGCAATAATGAAGGTGGAGGATACTACAGGGTTCAAAGCCTTTTGGATGCGATGTGCAAACTGAATGAACAGTTTGACGAGGTAGGATTTCATTATTATTTATTAGGCGATGTCAATTACATCAATAATACCGCCCTCTATGACCACAGCGGCAGTTTTAATTCCATCATCACCAACAGCAAAGTTCAAAATGCCGCCAATGTCTATTTTGTGGAAGACCCCAGCGGAAATTGCGGATATTTCAGCGGATGGAGAGATTACGTTGCCATTAAAAAATCCTGTGGCGGACCCAGTAATACTACCGTTGCACACGAAATGGGGCATTACTTTTCATTACCTCATACTTTCTACGGATGGGAAAGCAGAAATCAAAGCGAACCTCCCCGCGCCACGGATGAACGGGTGAGTGGCTCCAACTGCAACACAGCCGGTGACTTTTTTTGTGATACCCCCGCTGATTTTATTTCAAACAGATGGAATTGTCCTTACACCGGAACAAAAGTGGATTTCAATGGCGATCCTTATGTAGTTGACGGTGCATTTTTTATGTCTTATGCCAACGACAACTGCCAGAACAAATTCAGTCCTGAACAAATTGATGCGATGCGGGCTAACCTGTTGAGTGTTCGCTCTAATCTTTTGAATCATCCTCAACCAGTTGTTGAGGCTGTAAGCTCCACTGAAAATATTTATCCCCCGGCAGGCGCTACCGGAATTCCTTCCAATTACGCGCAGATTAAATGGAGAAAAGCCGAAGGAGCGACTCATTATAATCTTCAAATGACCCGCTATTTCAACGGTACTTTTCTAAACGTGGATATGATAACGAGCGATACCAGCGTGGTCATCACCAATCTTGACCCGGTTGTAAACTATCGCTGGAGAGTGCGTCCATTTAATGCCGTGCATACCTGCACTGAATTCACTACTTATTCAACATTTGTTACGAAAGAACCGACCGCGATTGTTCCGAATTATACGGTCAGTTCAATTTCGTGCCCGGAAAGAGTGGATGGCGCTGTCACATTCAATCCTACCGGAGGCGCTGGCGGATATACCTACAAATGGTCTAACGGAGCCTCCAGTTCAAGTGTTGATTACCTGTTGCCCGGCAATTACTTCAT
>JBGTCY010000041.1:0-21365 GCA_041748615.1 Chitinophagales bacterium | reverse complement strand
AAAAATGATTAGCCCGCTGCGATTGTTTTAATCAAAGTTTACAATAAACATTTTTGTCTTTTGAACATTATCGGTATCATTCCCGCCCGTTATCAATCCACCCGTTTTCCAGGAAAGCCGCTGACGATGATAGACGGTAAGTCCATGATTCAGCGCGTGTATGAACAGGCGATACAAGCGACTACCCTTGATGCTGTTTTAATAGCAACTGATGATGAAAGAATTGTAAATCATGTTCACGATTTTTCCGGTAATGTAGTGATGACAAACGCTCAACATCCCAATGGCACTTCACGTTGTGAAGAAGCGTTGCGCTTGGCAGAAAAAAAATATGACGCGGTGATTAACATTCAGGGCGATGAGCCGTTTATTGAACCCGTGCAAATTGATTTGGTTGCCGGATGTTTTCAAGATAAAGCCATTCAAATCGCTACGCTGGTGAAACCCTCAAATGATGTCAATGAATTTAAAAATCCTTCGGTGGTGAAAGTGGTGCTGAATAAAAATTCAGAAGCGCTGTATTTCAGCCGCGCTCCCATACCGTTTACCGGTGATTCTAAAAATTCCGGTTTTTCATTCTATAAACACATCGGCATCTATGGTTTCCGCTCTGAGGTATTAAAAAAAATCGTTGAACTCCCACCCTCTTTTTTGGAACAAAAAGAATCATTGGAACAACTGCGCTGGCTCGAAAACGGATTTGTTATCACAGCAAGGAAAACCGATTTTGAAACCATCGCGATTGATAAGCCCGAAGATTTGGAACGGCTGAACAGGCAAATGAAGTCTTGATTTTTCACCCTTGGTTTTATCCTCTTTTGGCTACCACCTGTTTTCCTGACGCATGTCCGGCAGTTTCCACCAATTTTCCCACCGGTCTGAATTTCGTTCGCAGCAACTGCCATTTTTCGGGATATTTATTCAACAGCGCGACAATTTTTTTATCGTGCTTCTTCAGATTATCGGAAATGGCAGCGGCAGAAACGGGGGGATGACAAGCTTTGCCGATGTTTTGTCCGGTAATTTTTTCTCCCCTTTCCATCAACCATTCAATCGCGCGTTCATACCGCTCAAGATATGTTACCGTGGTCGCGTATCGGTCAAAAGGCTGTTGTTCACTTTCCTTTGCTGTTGCATCCGCTTTTTCGGGTGTTTTCAGAATGACATCTTCTGCACGGATGAGTACAATCCCATTTTCATCCGCACCCGGACGATTGAGGGCAACCGTTGCCGCGTCTTCCAGAATGGGTTCCAGCATTGCCAGTTTCCCTTTAAATTGAGTAAGTTTTTGTAAAGCTGATTCTGTCAGCTTAAACGCCACATCGGTTTTCGTGGAGAGTTTTTCAATAAAAAAAGCGGTAATGTTTTTCAGGCTTAATTGATGCTCCTCTTTCAGTTCTTCATGCGACTTGTGTGATTGAATTTCCGCGGCAAGCATTTTTTGATAAATCTGCTTATTCCGGATGTCCGTGCTGATGAACAATGATATAGCATGATACACTACTTTTTCAGCAAAGGATTTATGGAGGTGCTGAACAGGGTCTTTCACATTGGTCAACTTAAAAGAGCCGATTTGTTCTTTAAAATAAATCAACAAAATATCGCTTTGCTCGTCCGATAATTCCGGGAAACGCATGAGCAACACATTCTCCTCAAAATCATAATCAAATTTCATTTGAATTCTCCGCTCACGCTCCTGCACGGAAAAAGGAACACGGCTCGCGTTTGTCCATGCACAAAGTTCTTTTCCCGCCCTTGCTTCCCGCACCCGTTCGAGGGCATTGCTGATATCCAATTCATGGATTTCGCCCGGTTTGCCGGTTTCAAGAGCGACTATCCGGCTCTCTTTTTTGGAGTAAAATATTCCGACACCTTTTTGAATACCCGGCAGTAGCAGTTCCATATTTTCAAGAACTGTGAAGAAGGGATGCACAAGAAAGGTGAACTTTTTAAGCACGAAACTTAAGTTAAGCAGGACAATAAATTAAGCACTTAAATTTAGCTACTTAATTTAAAGCGGCAAAATTCAAGTTAATTAAATTACAATTAAGCAAAAATTTTTACTTGATTCAAGCAATAAACACGAGCATAAGTTCTTTATTTACAACGGAATCGAGAAAATCGGCAATCAATGAGGGGTTCGATATAATTAAGCACCAACTTAAATTTTTTAACTATGATCCAACCCGCTACTGACCTCACACATGCACTTAAGCAAACGCTCCATCATTTATTTAAGGATGATGAAATCGTCCAACATGACGACAATGCGGAATTTAAACGCGAAGTAGATGTCGAATCCGATATGCTGGAAAATGTTCGGGAATTGAAATCCATGCTGAAGCAAAAAATTAGGCAACAAAAAGTCAATATGGAGGAAGCCCTGTATTCCTGGGCGATTAGAATCCTGTTTAACTTGTTTGCAAAACGTGTCATTAAAAACTCCCTTGAGCATTCAAATTACAGTACCGGTTTTTCAGCAGCTTCCGGTAAAAATGACTTGAAAAAAAAATCGAAACCGCTTTCAGCGAAGAATAAATTCATTCAATTCATTTTCCTGGAATACAATGAGTTAAGGCATCAAGAAGTGCAAAAAGACGAGGAGAGAAAAAAGAAGCGGCTGAATTATTTTCCTTAGACATTAAAGGTATTGCCTAAAGGAAATAAAGTCTATAGATTAGACTGGAAATTACAAATATCAAAAAAAACAAATCACAAATAAATTCCAATAAAAAATCTTCAAATCCGGAAACTGTGTCTATATCATTTTATAGATTGAATTTTTAGAATTGGATATTTGTTTTTTGTGAATTGATTTTTGATGCTTAAAACTTTTTAATTATAGGGATACATCAAGTTTAAAATCCCCTTAACTCCTGCCAGACCCTGCTCACCGGCAATCCCATCACATTGAAATAACAACCTTCAATTTTGGAAATTCCGATGAGTCCGATCCATTCCTGGATGGCATAAGCGCCCGCTTTGTCATAAGGATTGAATTGGTCTATGTAGAATGAAATTTGTTCCTCTGACAACGGATGAAACCAAACGCTTGTAGTCGCTGAAAAAGTTTTCATTTTATCTCCCGAAAGCAGGCAAACACCTGAAATCACTTCATGGCGGGCACCGGAGAGTTCGCTCAAAATCCGGTTGGCATCATCACGGTTTTCAGGTTTTCCGAAAATGATGCCTGATTTTAAAACAATCGTGTCAGCCGCGAGGATGATTTCATCCTGTTGAGCGAAAGAAGTTACCGCCCGCGCTTTCTTGATGGCAAGATGCTCCGGAAATTTTTCCGGTGGAATCGTTTCTTCATAACTTTCATCCACATCAGCGGCTTTCACCCTGAAATTAAAACCGGCAAGCTGTAATAAATCCCTGCGCCTCGGAGATTGGGATGCAAGAAGAATTTTGGGAATTTGCATTTGGAAAATTTGTTCGAAATAAATCTAAGTAAAGTTGTCAAAATAAACTCCATGATTTGTGCTGTCTATTATCAGATATGAGCCTTTAGATGTTAGACGACTTGGGGAAGTTATTCTGGAAATGCGCCTAAAAAAACAAATACGCGGGAAAATACCGGTAAATTTTTCAAACAATACTGTCAATCCTGAAGTTCATTTTTAATCATGCCTAACTCGATGCCGAGTTTCATCAAATTCTCACCTTGTATATTACCATGCTCTATTGAAATTCCCCGCTCAACATTATTGATGTATTTTTTGATATACTGTTTTCGCTTCGTCATCATCCACTGGGCAAGGTAATAATAAGCATGGATCACGATGTCATTTTCTTCATAAAAAATCTTTCCTTTTGAAATTTTTACATAACGGTTATAGGCATCCGTGCATTTTTCATAGTCACCGAGCGAAAAATAACTGACAATCAGCCACAGAAAAACGGTGTCCGTGATGTTACCCAAACTTAATTGCTGATAAACAATCAGCAGGGATTCTAATTCCTGGATGGCTTTCGGAATTCTGTCTTTGGAGAGAATCAGCAGCAAACTGCAATAAATCGGCTTCATACTCAGCAGGTCGCGTTCAAATTTTTTCCGGATTTTTTCATTGTCAAAAATCTCCTCGCATTTTTTTAGCATGCTTTCAATATCCAAGCGATGCTTTTTATCCATCTTTCTGCGCGATGGATGCTGGTGTGTCGTAAACAAATACTTATTGGTATAAAAGTTTGTCTTTACGTTGATGGAAAATACTTCCGGCATGTTCAGGTAATGTTTCCAAAAGCGAACATAATTGTGGTGATTTGACCAGTCATCAAAATCTTTCCGCGCGACTTTACTTTCCAGGTTGAAAGAAGGATTGTTGACTTTATAAAAAAGCAGAATGGACAAAAAATCATTCGGAAAAGGAAAAATCACATGGGCATAATTATTAAACTCTCTTAACAAGGCTGCAAAAAATCCGTTTTGAAATTCATCGGATTCAAAGAGCGCAGGCTTGAAAAAATAAAGAATTTTCGTGTAAGAAACTTTTGCCAATAACCGGACCGGGTCAGAAGAATCATTAAAAAACGCTTGAACATAGCTGATGCTTTTTTCCACTTCCTCCGGTTCAAAATTGCGGGACACATTCGGGTTTACTTTTTCTCGGTAGTGCTGATTCAGTTCAAGGAAAGTCAGCTCATGCTCAAAAACCTGTTTCAACTCCTTCTGATGTTTTTGCGCGGTGGTCATATCCTTATAGAGATATGCCTGGTGCGCGAGAAATTTCAGGACAAACGCCTGCGATTGATAATCCCCCGCTTTTTCGGCTATATCCAATAAATATCCTGCAAACAAGGTTGCCTTTTCCGGATAACCATTATTCACCAACTGCGTGATTCTTTCTGCATTCGGAAATAAATAAGCCGGGAAGTTAACTGCCAGAAACCCCGACTTCTTAAAGGTGAGGGAAGCTAATTGATTGAGCGCGTGTTGCGTTTTTTCATCAGATTTTCCATAGACAAGTTGAGTGATTTCCTCTATGGATAAAATTTCTTCATGCCGGCTTAATACTTCAACTAAGCGAAGCGAAAGTTTATATTCTATCGCCCTCAGATAATTTTTAAATTCACTCAAATACGGCTCCCGCAACAACAAAACGAACTTTTGAATTAAGGTAGCCTCCGCCTTTTTATGTGATTGTAATGTTTTTTGCATGAAAAAATTGAGATGGCGGAAAAATTAAAGCATTCATTAAGCTACCCAAAAAACATTTTTGAAAACTCATCTGAATCTCACTGCTTGTTGTAATTCATTTCCGGGAAGAAAAGTGCCATTTTAATGTATAATATCAGTATTTGCACGTCAAATAATACGTAAATAAACCTACTATAAAA
Organism: Chitinophagales bacterium; assembly: GCA_041748615.1. Lineage (GTDB taxonomy): Bacteria > Bacteroidota > Bacteroidia > Chitinophagales > CAIOSU01 > JBGTCY01. The sequence goes on along the minus strand of JBGTCY010000041.1, from coordinate 16,025 downwards.
TGTTATTTTATCATCTGACTGAACTCATGATATGAGCCATTTTTTCGCCCATTTCAAAGATTACCTTAGTGTTATTAAAAGTTAAAGACAATCAGACCGAAAGGTTGAATGAAGAAACCAAACAATTTGAAAAGGTAATTCACTAATGAAATAACCAATATTATTTATCCTAAAATTCTATCAATTATATAAACCAACTCTGCTATGAAAAATTTTACCTTACTCCCTGTTAAGTCATTGATGAATTTGAATTCATTGAATGATGGTGTATTTAAAGCATTAAAATGCTCTTTGCTTGCCAGTCTTTTACTTACCATGGTGCAATTTTCCGCTCAGGCACAGCTTGGAGCAGGTACTTACACCATCAACTCGGCAGTAGCTACAGGCGGTACCAACTTCCAGACCTTTGCCGATGCCGCCACTGCACTTGGCACCGGGGTTTCCGGTGCAGTAGTGATAAATGTGGTTGACGGTTCAGGTCCCTATAATGAGCAGGTAACCATCCCTGCTATTCCGGGAGCAAGTGTAACTAACACTGTAACTATCAAAGGGAATCTGGAAGAGTTAACTTTTGGGGGACAGGTTACGGGTACTCGGCAGACCTTATTGATTGACGGTGCAGATTATCTTACTATTGACAGTTTAAAAATCACTTGTTCTGGCGCTTCCTTTGGCTATGCGGTGATATTAAAGAACGCATCCGATAATGTCACCATTTCTAATTGTGTCATAGATTTAACTGCTTCTATTGCCAGTACTTCAACAACTAATTTCGCGGGGATTGTTTCAAGCAATTCAACCAGTTTACTTTCATCTACAGGAAATAACGCCAATAACCTCACCATCAGCGGTTGCACCATTATCGGTGGCGCTTATGGTATCAGATTGAATGGTACCAGTGCTGTCAGTCCTAACACAGGTATTAATATCTCGCAAAATACGATTCGCGATTTTTATTCATGGGGGATTTATTTGAACGCAGTTAGCAACTCTTCCGTTACTCAGAACAATATTCACCGTTTAAACCGTGTTGCAACCACTACTTTTTATGGAATTTATCTTAGTACAGGATCTGTAAACGTAGATATTTCAAGAAATCAAATTCATAACACCCATACTTCAGCATCATCTCTGACTTCAGCTGCTTACGGTATTTATATAGCAAGCAGCAATTCCGTTGTTGGAAGCGAAACGAGAGTTGTAAACAATATTATGTATAAATTCAACTCTGAAAATATATTATATGGTCTATACAATAGTGCCTCCAGCGGAGTTTATTACTATAATAATACTATCTCACTTGATGAAACATCATCAGCATCATCAAGTGTGGCTCGAGCATTTTATCAAGTAACATCTGCATCTAATATAGAAGCTAAAAATAATATTATTTCAATTACACGTGGTGGATCAGGCACTAAACATGCATTTTATTTTGCCACGAACACATCTGTAATATCAACCAGTCACAATGCGATTAATATTGACACTACAATTGCCAACCAGTGGGTTGGATTTTTTAATACTGTTAACTATGGTCCGGTCGGTTGGACTAATTTGGGGTATGATGCCAACTCGGTGTTTTCAAATCCACTGTTTTCGGATGCAGCAAACGGTAATTTAACCCCCAACTCGGGTGACATGAACAATAATGCTGACAACACACTGGGTGTTACCGTGGACTTTTATGGTGTCACGAGGTCAGCTACTCCGGATATGGGCGCGATTGAATACAATCCACCGGCATTGGATGCATCATTAACATGGGTATCTCCCATTGGAGGAGTACCCGCGGGACCTACCACTATCACCGTAAATGTTACCAACAACCTTGCTGACCCCATCACTTCCGTAAACATCACTTATACTGATGGAGTTGCCCCGGTAACTCAGAATTTCACCTCATTAAATATTACCACAGGCAATAACCAAAACTTAAACTTCACCACTACTTACAATGTAGGCGCACCCGTTTCCATGAGAGCATGGATTAATAATGTGAACGGTGTTTCTGATGCTCTGCCCAGCAATGATACCACTGCTTTGGTACAAGTATGTGCTCCATTATCAGGCACCTATACCATTAACGGAGCAGCAGTTACAGGCGGCACCAATTTTCAGACTTTCGCGGATGTTACTGCTACCTTAGTTAATTGCGGTATCGGTGGACCTGTCACCTTTAATGTGTCCAACGGACCTTACCTTGAGCAGGTCACAATTCCGAATGTTTCGGGTGTCAGCAGCACCAACACCATCACTTTCAACGGTGGCTCACAGTTAATTCAGCACGATGGTTCAGGTACCGGGAAAAGGTCAACCGTATTGCTCGATGGCGCACAATATGTCACCCTCCAGGGATTTGCCATCAATGCCACGGGCGCAACTACCGGATGGGGAGTAGCTCTTTTCAATGCCTCCAGCAATAATGTGGTTCATAATAATATTATCAGCATTTCATCTTCCAACGGAACAGCCAGTAATACTGCCGGTATTGTCGGCTCTGGTTCGTTGACCTCAGTTACAACTGCCGGTGCAAACATTAACAATAATACGATCAGTGACAATACGATTAATGGAGGACATGATGGCATTGTATTTAATGGAGCACAAACAGGCAATATTATTACAGGTAATACTGTGGAAGATTTTCATGCTTTCGGTATTAGGATTACCGGAAATATTTCCGCTGAAATTTCGGAAAATTACATTTCAAGACCGACTCGTTCAACCACGGCAACTACCGTGGTTGGCATTCAAATCAATGCCGGCACTAAAAGCAGTAATGTATTTAATAATAGGATACATAGCTTTTTTGACAACATCTCCCCTGCAACTACAACAACCAATGGCATTCATCTGAATAACACAGGGGCGTTAGTAGGAGAAATAAATACAATTTATAACAACTTAATTTATAACATCAATTCGAATGGTAGTATCAATGGTATTCTGCATACCAACTCTCCCTTTTCTCAATTGTATCACAACACGATTGTGTTAAATGATGCCACTACTGCTGCTTTAGTAGGTGTTACTACGAGAGGCTATTCTCAAATCACCACTGCCGCTTCTGATATTGAGTTTAAGAACAATATCATTTATGTTACCAGAGCCGGTGCCGGTCCAAAACATGCCATTCATTTTGGTATCGCTACCTCATCAATCGCTTCAAGCAACAATGTTTTTTATGTGAATGTACCTTCAGGAATTGGAAATGTTGGGTTGTGGACTGCTTCGACCCAAGCCCCTACCTTAGCAGATTGGTTTGGATTAAGCGGACAGGACGACCCGCTGGTTTCAAAAGATGTTGACCCCTTATTTGTAAATATTGCACTTGCCAACTTTATCCCATCAGAAAAGCAAGTGAATAACATGGGTACTCCTGTTTCCGTGGCAACTGATATCTTAGGTACCGTAAGAAGCCTGACATCTCCCGACCCCGGTATTTATGAGTGGACGCCTGTAGGATTAGATGCTTCCATTTCCTGGCTGTCTCCGGCACAGGGACCAGCGGCCCCCGGGTTATATGACATTACCGTGCGTATTGAGAATGTTTCCACTTCCACAATAAACAGCGTGGAGTTAACCTACACAGACGGTTCATCACCGGTTACTCAGGTTTTTTCATCATTAGGTCTTTTAGCAGGTGACTTTGTTGACCTTACATTCACCACACAATATAATTTAGGCATGTCTGCCGTGATGTATGCCACGATTGATTTGGTAAACGGTATTGCAGATGATGAAGGTTTTAATAACATCACCAATCAAATCACCCTTTGTTCGCCACTTTCGGGTAATTACACGATTAACAGCGCTTTGCCCACCGGTGGCACTAATTTCAGATTTTTCTCCACCTTCGCGAGTTATCTTGAAATCTGTGGCGTGAACGGTAACGTGGTGGCAACTGTTGCGCCCGGATCCGGACCCTACAATGAACAAGTAGAATTCAAAAACATCACCGGACTCGGACCAGCGGCAACGGTAACAATTAATGGCAGTGGTGAAACCATCACCACCCTCACTGATGCAACCAATCGCCATGTGGTACGACTGACTGATTTAAGCTATTTCACTATCAATAACCTGAGAGTAGCGATTGATGCTTCCGTCCCGACTCAATTCATGGGAATTCACATTTTTAATACCGGTTCAAACATCTCCATCACCAATTGTGAAATTGATATGACCGGAAATACCAGTACTTTGGCGGGAGGTATTGTAGCGTCAGCCAGCACAACAAGTTTATTAAGCGGTGGCATTTACAGCAACTTGACGATTTCCGGAAACACGACCACAGGCGGTGGATATGGTGTAGATGTTTATTGTAGCAGCAATATCACCTGCACCGGTAATGCAGTGAGCAACAATACACTTAACGGTAATACCAGCAACGCCATTTATGTTCACACGACCAACGGCATCCTGATTTCAGGTAATGAAATTGAATTTAGTAGCGGAAATGGTATTCAACTGGCAGGAAGTAACAATATCAGCGCTGTGGTTGAAAAAAATAAAATCAGTGCAAGCAACCCTTTAATCTCTACTACATTGACAGGCATTTTAAGCTTTGGAAGTTCTACCCTTAATCCAAACATCATCTCCAATAATTTAATCTGGAATATGAATGCTCCGCTGGCGAGTATCATTGGTTTGGAAGCTAGAACAACCGGTACAGAATTTTACTTTAACACAGTAGTTCTGGACGATCAAACTGCATCCGGTTCAGTTTCTTTTGGATACAGTGAACAACTCTCTAATCTGGGTTCAATACTGAGAAATAACTTGTTTTATATTACCCGTAGCACTTCTAACTACTCTGCTGCCATCGCACTTGCAAGTACAAGCACCGTTACTACTGCAGTCAATTCAAATAATAATGCCTTTTATGTATTGGGAAGTAATAATTACGTAGGTGTCAGAAAAGGAACAGCCAACACCAACCCGCCAACCAATATTTATGCAACTCTTGCAGGCGGCAGCGGATGGCAATCAGCCAGCACGCAGGATGCCAACAGCTATGAAACCAATCCGTTTTTCGAAGTATTGGTGCCTCGCCCAACCAGCGGTGTAATTAATAATCAGGGAACGCCCATCACCGGCATCAATGATGACATTGACGGTGTGGCCGGCAACAGAACCACTACCCCTGACATTGGCGCTTATGAATTCTCTCCTCCACCAAATGACGCGGCTATCACGGCATTTTTAACAGCGCTGCCATCCTGCGGCACCGTAAATGTCATATTTGAACTCACGAATGCCGGTTCAGTTACTTTGAATAGTGTTGATGTTGAATGGTTTGTCAATAATGTGTCTCAGGGAACGGTGCCTTTTGCGGCATTAGGTTTAGCTCCGGGCGCCAGCACTTCCATCACGGTCGGCTCACAGGCATTGGCGGCTAATGTGTTGTATGATTTTGAAGCAACCGCCTCCAATCCGAATGGCGCTGCTGACGGCAACCCCGTTAATGACAGTTTTGTTGCATCCGGCATTCGCAGCGGATTCAATGGCGCTTATACGATTAATGGAGCGGCTGCCGCATCTGCAACCAATTATCAAACATTTCAAAGTATTGCTACAGACCTAAACACCTATGGTCTTTGTGGCCCTGTAACTATCACTGTCTCAAACGGACCTTACACCGAACAGGTAGTATTTAATACCATTCCGGGATCATCAAATGTAAACACTGTTACCTTGAACGGAAACGGACAGGAATTGAATTTTAATCCGACTGTTGCCTCAAATGATCATATCCTTAAATTGGATGCAGTGAATTATTTCGCTATAGAAAATCTCACTGTTAAAAGTACAAATGCGTCTAATGGTAGAGGAATTTTCGTAACCAACGGTTCATCAAAAATCCTGTTACAAAATAATATGGTAGAGGTTACAAAAACAAATACATCAACCACCGCGTTTCCGATAATTGTGGGAGGAGCAAATTGGCTTTTAGATGGAAGTTTATCTGACAGTATAGCTATAAGTGGCAACACATTGATTGGAGGGTATTCAGGAGTACAGTTCAGTGGGGTTAATTTTTCATCTACAGCGCAAAAAATCAGAAACAGCGCTATAGTAAACAACATCATACAGGATTATTATGCTTCAGGAGTCTATTTAAGTTATACAGATAACGTATTTGTAAGTGGAAATCAAATCAGCAGACCTACCAGAACAAACACAGGTAGCGATTCTCAGACACCTGCAGGTATTATTGTAACAGCAGGCTCTACTTCCTTTATGCTGGATAAGAACCGGATATCTGACCAATCTACAAATATGACCGGCTCTGAACTTCTTAAAATCAGCAGAGGTATTTATATTTCGGGTACTACAACTGCCGTCTCATCAGGAACTGTTCAAAATAATCTTATTTATGGCTTTACCAATACAGCCAGTCAATATGGTATTCAAAACAATTCAACTGTTGGGCCAATCAACATTTACCACAATACGGTTGCTCTCAACCATACAGCTAATACCGGTACAAGTTCCTACATTACAGTGGCTATGCAGTTGTCTAATTCATCTGCTCAAGCGGGTTCTGATATACGCAACAATATTTTTTACATCACCCGCGGAGGCGCATCCAATAAAAGAGTCATAGAATCAGCTTCCGCTTCCAGCACATTTACTTCTGAAAATAATGTATTATACATTAGCTCTCCGGCAGGAACCAATAACATCGGTAAGTTAGGTACACCAACATACGCCTCGCTTGCGCTATGGCAAGGCACCGGCAATGACCAGCTCAGTGTCAATGAAGACCCTGAATTTGTAGATGAAAGTATTGGTAATTTCCTCCCCACTAACTTCTTAGTCAACAACGTTGGCGACCCGGTAGGTATCACCACAGACATTCTCAATGTCACACGCTCCAACACTGCACCCGACCCGGGCGCGTATGAGTTCAATGCCTGTGTTCCGGGTACCTGGACAGGCGCATTGGACAACAACTGGAATCTTCCCGGCAACTGGTGCAATAACGCTGTTCCGACAGCTACGACCAATGCCATTATTCCGGATGTAACTGTACCTCCCGGCAGCGGCAACTTCCCGATTCAAAATTCAATTGTAAATTATGAAGTGCTGAACGTGTTGATTGAAACGGGCGCTTCCATCAGTTTCAACAACGGAGCTACCCTCGAAGTGAAAGGCGACTTCACCAACTTCGGTAATTCATCATTGGGCAACGGTGGCGGTTTGAGAATGACCGGCAGCGCAGGTCAGCAAGTGATTACCGGAAATATCCGCGTAGGCGAGTTATCCATCGAAAATTCAAATAACGTTCTGCTTTCAAGCGGTGCAGTGGTGAATGTGGACCAGATATTATCGTTAGTCACGGGTAATCTGAATGCTTCCAACGCTACGCTCACATTGAAATCAACCACAAGCGGCACTGCTTTCGTGGATGATTTCTCCGGAGTGAACGATGGTACTTATTCCGGCAACATCACGATTGAGCGCAGAATCCCGGCAACAGGAAACAGCAATGTTTTCCACTTGGTAGGCGCGCTGACTGGCGGAACTGCCGCGAAGTGGAACAACAATTTCAGCAACGCTGCAACTACATCCACCGACATGACTTTCGTAACGCCAAAATCAAACTGCGACCCCACCGCTTTGGCACAGGGTACAGCCTATGGCAATTTGTTCAGCTATCATGAAAGTAATGTAACTGACTGCGACCTGGATGGATGGGCTGTTCGTACAACGGCTGCAACAACACCGCGCGGACAGGCATTTTCCGCACGGATTAATTCCGGAGTTGTCTTAAACGAAACGGGCGCTTACGCGACTTCAAATGTCACGCTGAATAATCTGAGTATCACTTCCACCAACCAGTTATCCAATTCAAAAGGATTACACTTGGTGAGCAATCCTTTCTTCGCTCCGATTGAATGGACGGATGTTATCGGTTCTAATCTTTACGGAACTGCCTATCGCTATGACCCGGGTAACGGAAAGTATGGCGCTTACAACATCATCACCGGTGGCGGCATTTTCAGCACCAATGAAGGTTTCTTCATTCGCGGTGACGATTTAAACCTGAGCACTTACAGTGTCACTTTCCCTGAAACAGCCCGCAGAAATACGAACAACAGCACTTTCCTGCGTCAGCAACAGCCCTATGCTTACGCGATGAACATCAAGGCGAGCGGTAATAACAAAACCGACCATGCCATCATCGCGTTTGATGAGCATTTCACAATACAATCAGACAATGGGTATGACGCGATGAAAATCAGAAACGATTTGGGCGTGCCGAACCTCTTCATCCGCGATGCTTCCAACATGATGCACTGCATCCTCGCGTTGCCCATCAACGAAACGGTCACTTCCGTTCCGCTCGGCTTGGAAGTTCAGGCGAATGGCTCACACACGCTCACGTTTGATGATTTGGAAAGTTTCCCGTCAACGATGATTATCTGGCTGGAAGATTTAAAAACCAATACGATTCAGTATCTCCGTCAAAACAACACCTACCATTTCACCGGAAACAAAACTGATGTGGCTGACCGTTTTGTCATTCACTTCGCTCCTGAAATGCAGGTGGAATTGCTGAAAGCGGATTGCAACGGTTTGAATGGCGGCATCCTGTTAGACCAAAACGGTGGCATTGAATGGACTTACCGTTTGCGCGATGACAATCAATTCATGGTTGCCAATGGAATGATAATCACGCATGAATCTTTCAACGGGTTGGAAAGCGGCACCTACACTCTGGAATTGCAACATCCCGTTTCCGGATACACGACCACGCTGAATATAAACATCAGTGGCGCGCAACAAGTACTCGCGGAATTCAGCGTAACTGAAAATGATGTGAACGTAAACGAGTTAATCACTTTTGAAGCACAAATCACCGGCAGCACCGGCTTCATCTGGGATTTGGGTGATGGAACACACATTGGAAATGAATCAGTAATTAGTCACCTGTATGCGGAAGCAGGCGTGTATGAAGTCATCCTGACTGCCATTAACGCTGAATGTCAAACCGAAGTAAAACAGTTGATTACCGTGAATAAAACGGAAGATGTCAGCACCGGTATTGACGGAATCAATGAAGGCGTCATCGCTGCCTATTCCAATGAAAACCTGTTGTTCATTAAACAAACACTGCATCTCAATCCGATTGACGCGGTGGTGTTGGTGTATAACACGCTCGGACAGGTCATGACTCAAATCAACCTGAATCAATTACCCTTCAACACGGTGCACTCCGTTCCGGTAAAAGCGGCAACAGGAATTTACTACGTGACGATTCAAAGCGGTGATAATCACTACTCGTACAGAATGATGTTTAACGATAAATAAATAATTAATTAAAAAACTGAAACATGTTAAATCTTGCTAAAATTGTTTTGAATTCAATGTTGATTTTGGCTTTCATTGCCATTCCTGTGACTGTTTTCGGACAGGGACCCGGAATGCCTCAGCCGCCTGAAGGTGTTCCCTTAGACCCAATGTCCTGGATGTTGTTGGCGGGTGGAGGATTTATTGCAGCCAAAAAAATTTACAATGAATCAAAAAAATAAAAATCTTTAATCGACAGTAATCATTATTCTATTAAAAATGACAGCAGGAAACTTCATTCCTTGTTTTTTCGAGAGAGAAAATATGGGAATGGGGTTTCTGCTTTTTTGGATAATGACTAACTTGGCTAAATGATTCTCTAATTTATTTTACGCATATCTAATTTCAATATTTAACCAAAACCAACAGTCATGAACACGCAACCGTTGAATTTACCCCGATGCTTTTCTCCTACGTTAATTTCAATTTTCACTTTCATTTTGCTGTCAGTCTGGAATTATTCCGCTGGCGCGCAAACATTTGTTTCACGTAATCTTGCGGGCACCTCCAGCACCTCATTTCAGCTTGGTTCAACATCTGCCAAAAAAACTCAGCAACTCTACACTCCCGTTGAACTCGGCTTGCCCGTTGTCACCGGAAATATTGACAAAGTATATTTCATGTACAACTCGACTGCCGCTCAAACTTTCACTGATTTGGAAGTTTATATCTGGCAATCTGCCGCGACTTTTATCGGCACAAACTTCTATACACCTCCCGGACCACCAAATTTTTCCGGCTCATTCACAATACCTGCCGGCACAGCCGGTGACTGGTTTGAAATTCCGCTCACCAATCCTTTTTTCGGATATGATCCATCCTTGAGCGTGATTGTCGAAACTCGTTGGGATGTGAACCCGACCAGCACGACATGGGCAGTGAGAACAGGCGCCAGCGACCCAACCGGCACTAACAGGAAAGTCTATGCCAATAATATCACCGCGCCTGCCGGTACAGCCACAACCACACGCGCAAATTTTGGATTTGATGTCGTACCCGGCTCCCCGGATGATGCCGGAATTACCTCCATTGATGCACCTGTTTCACCGGCTATTCCCGGAGTTCAGAATGTATTTGTTACACTGCGAAATTTTGGAACGGATACCCTGGAAAGCGTAAACATCCATTGGGAAGTGGATGGTGCAGGTCAAACAACATACAATTGGACCGGCTCACTCGAATCAGCAGGCATTGAAACCAATATCAATATCGGCAGTTTCAGCTTCGTGGATGGAACACATCAAATCACCGCATGGACCAGCGACCCGAATGGCAATACGGATGGCAACACCAATAATGACACCGCTACTGTCAGCGTTATCTTCTGCGCTCCGCTTGCCGGAAATTATACGATTGACGCAGCCTTGCCTTCTGGCGGCACAAATTTCCAAAGCTTCAATGAATTTGCCGCACGGATTAATATTTGCGGGGTATCAGCCGATGTCACGGTAACCGTTGCAACCGGTTCAGGTCCTTATAATGAACAAGTGGTGTTTGAAGGTATTCCCGGCATCGGTGCTTCTGCAACCGTAACGATTGAGGGCAATGGAGAAACCATCTCCGCGCTCACCAACACGACTGACCGACATATCATCCGGCTGACGGACTTAAGTTATTTCAATCTCAACAATCTCAGGATTGAAATTGACACGTCAACGCCCACTCAATTTTATGGGGTGCACATTTTTAATTCAGGTTCCTTTATCAATGTCACCAATTGCACTATAGACATTTCCGGCAATACCAGCACGTTAGCCGGTGCCGTGGTTTTATCAGGAAGCACAACCAGCATCCTGACCAACGGCACGTATGATAATATTAATATTTCAAACAACACAACCACGGGTGGTGGCTACGGAGTTTCTGTTTATGGTTTTTCTACCGGAGGCTTAAGAGCATCAAATATCAGTATCATTGATAATGAAATCACCGGAACTGCTTCCAATTCAATTTATCTATTCGCCAATGATGGCACAATCGTGCGCGGAAACAACATCAATTTCAGCGCTGGCAACGGCATTCAAATCGCTCAAACCGCCAACATTAACTGCTTGGTGGAAAAAAATGTTGTGAGTTGCAACAACCCGACAAGTGGCGGCACTTTCAGAGGCATCTATGTTTTCGGAAATAATTTCTTTTCAAGCAACCGTGTAGTCAACAACTTAGTTTGGAACATGAACGCTCCCGCTGCCATCATTATCGGGATTGATTCAAGAGCGGGAGGGGAATATTACTTCAATACGGTGATTCTGGATGACACCTCTGCCACCGGAACTTTTACGGCAGGCTTTAATGAAGACCTTTCAAATACAAACTCCGATTTGAAAAACAACTTGTTTTATGTTACCCGTTCGTCAAGTAATTATTCTACCGCGATTGCATTGGCGGGAACCAGCACCGTCACCACTACTTTGAATTCAAATTTTAATGCATTTTATGTATCAAATGGCGCTCACTTCGCGGTGAGAAAAGGTACGCTGACTTCCAGCCCGCCCGCTACGATTTATGCGAACCTCAGCGAATGGCAAACCGCTTCCACCCAGGACAGCAGCAGCTATGAAACTGACCCGTTTTTTGAATCACCTACCCTCCCCCGCCCGACCAGCGGCATTATCAATGACAAAGGGACTCCCATTGCCGGTGTGGTGGATGATATCACCGGTGCGACAGGCAACAGAACCACCACGCCCGACCCGGGCGCGTTTGAGTTTTCACCCGCAGCAGATGATGCCGCCATTACTGCGTTTATTGCTCCTGCTACTCCATTCTGTGCAGCCATGTTGGATGTAGAGTTTGAATTAACCAATTCAGGCAGTTCCACTCTTGACAGTGTTACCATTGATTGGGAAGTGAACAGCGTTCCCCAAACTCCGGTGCAACTTTCAGGATTAGGGCTGGTTTCCGGAGCGAGCGTTATCGTCACTTTAGGCGCAGTCAGTGTGACGGATAATACGCTTTACACTTTCACCGCTGCTTCTTCCAATCCGAACGGCTCGCCCGACTCTAATCCTTCCAATGATTCCTTCACTTTCACCGGATGGAGAAAAGGATTTATTGGCGCTTACACCATCAATAACAATGCAGCCGCATCCGCCACCAACTACACTTCGTTTCAATCCATCTCCAATGACCTCTCCGCTTATGGCGCTTGCGGACCTGTGACGATTGATGTGGATGCCGCTTCGAACACTTACACAGAACAAGCGGTGTTCAATCCGATTCCCGGAACTGACAACAACAACACCGTTGCAATCAACGGCAACGGACAGACCATCGAATTCAACCCGACTCAGGCTGTCAGCGACCATCTCATCAAATTAGACGGTATTCAATATTTCACGCTCAATAATCTGCGTATTGTGAGCCTTCATGCCACCAATGGTCGCGGAATCTTTATTACTAATGACGCATCCTTCATCAACATCACCAACAACACGATTGAAGTTTCAAAAACAGCGACCGGTTCAACCACTTTCGGCATTCTTGCCGGTGGCGCGAACTGGCTGTTGGATGGCAGTTTGTCCAGGAATCTCAATATCAGCGGCAACACCGTCACCGGTGGTTATTCCTGCATTCAACTCAATGGCGAATTGTGGAACAATCCTTTACAATTGTCTGATGTTACCGATAACACGCTCTTAGATTTTTACGGCTATGGCATTTACCTGAACTATACTCAAAATGTGAAGGTGGTGAACAACTCCATCAGCCGTCCTACGCGCACGAATTCCGGCAGCGACTCGCAGACTCCGGCCGGTATCATTGCTTCCGCGGGCAACCGGGGATTCGTCATTGACAAAAACAGGGTTTTCAATCTTTCCGAAAATATGACCGGCAGCGAGTTATTGAAAATCAGCCGTGGCATTTACGTGTCCGGTACTACCACCGCGCCTTCTTTCGGTAATATTCAAAACAACTTAGTTTACGGCTTCACCAACTCGGCTTCGCAATACGGCATTCAGAATAACTCAACTGTAGGTCCTGTCAATATCTATCACAACACGGTGGCATTAAATGATGTCAACAGCATGGCAACCAGCACTTACATCACCGTTGCAATGCAGTTATCCAACTCATCCGCGCAAACCAATTGCGACATCCGCAACAACATCTTTTCCATCACCCGCGGAGGCGCATCTAACAAACGCGTGATTGAAGCATCGTCAGCTTCCACCATTTTCACTTCGGACAATAATGTGCTGTATCTCAACTCAACCTCAGGCGTTAACAACATCGGAAAAATCGGAACCAGCACCTTTTATGCTACGCTTGCCGATTGGCAAACCGGAACTGCCAAAGACTCCAACAGCGTTTCCACCGCTCCGCTTTTCACCGATGAATCAAATGGCGACTTCACACCCACCGCTGCAGCCGCAAACAACATCGGTGTTTTCGTGAATGTAGCGGACGATATTACCGGTGCGGCACGCGACACCGTGAATCCTGACCCGGGCGCTTACGAATTTGATGTCTGTACATTGCCGCCTCCACCGGCTGCGATTAACGGCAATGTTCAAGTGTGTTCTGAAGCAACGGGCGTTAATTATGACGCTACTCCAGTAGCAGGAGCGTTCAATTACGAATGGACGGTTCCCGCGGGAGCTACCATCGTATCAGGGCAGGGAACAACCGCCATCACCGTTGATTTCGGTACAACAGAAGGCGACATTAGTGTAACGGCTGAAGACAGTTGCGGTGTGAGCGCTACAGCCACAACAATAGGCGTCACCTTCCTGAGCTTGCCTGCCACACCGGGCGCCATCACCGGTGATGATGAGTTTTGTGTAGGCGAATCAGGCGCTTTCAGCATTGACCCCGTTGCAGGAGCGGATACCTATTCATGGCTGATTCCCTCCGGCACCATTAGCTCAGGACAAGGCACCAACGCCATCACGGCTGACCTGGGCAACACAGGCGGCACAGTTGGAGTAACCGCGAACAACTCTTGCGGCAGCAGCCAGACTGCTACCCTCGACATCATCGTGAACGCGCTTCCGACCGTGACCTTGTCATTACCCGCGGATACCTTGTGCAGTGTTGCTTCACCGTTGACACTGAGTGGCGGCTCACCGGCAGGTGGCGACTATTCCGGAAATGGAGTTTTGAATAATGAATTTAATCCGGGCACCGGAGCCGGCAACTACACCATCACCTATTTCTACACGGATGGAAACGGCTGTTCTGAAAGCGCAACGGACGTCATCACGGTTGAAATTTGCCCCGGCATCCGTTTCACGGAAAGCATCGAATGGCAGGTTTACCCCAACCCGTTTGAAACGCAGGTCACCGTGCAAATCAACAGCATGTTGAACAACCTGACCATTGAACTCTACGATGCAGTTGGCAGACAAGTGCGCAGCTACGCGGATGTTCAACAGCAGTTGAACATTCAACGCAACGAACTGCAATCCGGACTTTACCAATTAGTCGTGAAATCAGACAACGAGATTGTCGGCAGAAAAAAACTAATCGTTCACTAAGATTTTTGAATCAGACTTTAAAAAAGCCATCTCTGAAAAGGGGTGGCTTTTTTTTGGGGGGAAAATCCGATGTGGGTGGGGTGTTTAAAGTTTAATGTTTAAAGTCTGATGTTTAAAGTTAAATGGGGACTCGATTCCGGCATCTCTTGTGTTTGTTACATAATTTAGCAATCAGCCTTCGTAGTCAGACGGTAGAGTTCAACTCAATTTTATCCGCAATTTGTATTAGTTTTATTCCTTTAATGATGTTTTATCCAAATTGCAGATAAAATCTTAAGAAGTTATAAGCCATTTAAGACAAAATGACAATAGACGAACTATACGACCTAATTTATACTGACGAGACAACAAAGGACTCGAATAGATTTTTAAATATTTATGAACACAATAAAAACTTAGTTGACAACCAAATAATTGATGGAGACAAAGAAGTGCACAATAAAGTTATGAGACTGACTGCTGATTATGCCCACCACTTGACAATGAAAGAAAATTACAAAAAGGCACTTCCTATAATTGACAAAGCAATCGGACTTTTTCAAACTTATTCTGACTTCAAGGACACCGACCTTTTTAAAATCAGTTTTTACGAAACACTAGTATTTGACCGTGTAGTGGTAAATTATTACCTTAAGAATATTAAGGGTGCAAAAAATGACCTTAAAACACTTACTGACAAATTTCCTGACAACGATAAGTACAAGAATTGGTTAAACGCGACTAAGACCTATTCAACCCAAACTTTTATAAATATACTTTGGTACATAATTGTAGCAGTTGTATTGACAACAGCAATAGTTGAACGAATAGATATTGGAGTGTTTTATGACATCATATTATATATTGGAGCAGTAGCATTAATTACTGTAGTTTTAGCGGAAATAATGAAAGTAATTAGAAAGAGAAAAATTAAAAACGGTGGAACAGCAACTCGCAAGCAGGGGTTTCGTGATTCTATGAAAGTGAAGTGCTAAATCAAAGTTCTGTGCTTCTAATGAAGTTCAGTGCTAAAAATCCCTTCCTGCGTGTAGCCGCAAAACATGTGTGACTTGAACAACTGTCGTGAGACAGTTGGTGCTTTAAAACAGATGAGAGCAGGTCTCTCGGTGACGATTTTCAGGAATAGTTACCAAACCACCTTATGCTGCATCAATAGGAAACTAAGATGTGGTGAGCGATAAG
>JBGTCY010000040.1:0-3151 GCA_041748615.1 Chitinophagales bacterium | reverse complement strand
TTTTTCGGAAGAAAGCGTTATTTTTATCATCGTATTATTTTTTAATTTTTCACCTGAACAAGTGAAAGTTACGGAGCCGCGCAATCAGCGCGGCTCTTGTTTTTCAACACGATGGGAGTTAATTATTTGCGGAGTTGAGGTGTCAATAAAGCTCACATCGCATCCATTCATGATAACGTGATGCAAATCAACGGTAAAACCATTGCGATAGGAAAATCTTACCAGCAAAAAATCATGGAACAGCTCAATCTGCTGTAAGTTATACCGAGAGTAGTCGAATTTTTCAATGAAAAAAGCCGTTTCGCCTAGGCGGATAATACCGAAAGTTTTACTGTTTCATTATTCGATAACCTGAGTTGTTTCGGTATAGATGCAGTCATCCAAAAAAAATAAAGAGAAAGCAGCCTCATTCTTCACCTGAATCTTCATCTCTCACAAACTGCTTTCTCTTTACACCTGTCACTCCCCTGAATCAACAACACTTTTTGAAATGGTTCCAAAAATCGCAGGTTAGGAACTTCTGTTAATCTGAATCTTAAAAATTTACCTGCTTTTTATTTTCCAGTTCAAACCATTTATTCAAAACATTTTTCAATGTTTGTATTTGTATCGGTTTGGCAATGTAATCATCCATGCCCGCTTCAAAACAGCGCTCACGGTCTTCCGACATGGCGCAGGCTGTCATTCCTACAATGACGGGAGTCTTTTGAAACGTATTCTTTTTCTTCAGGATACGGGTTGCTTCCAGTCCGTCCATTTCAGGCATCTGCACATCCATAAAGACTAAATCATAAGGAATGAAGTTGAGCGCGTTGAGCGCTTCCAATCCGTTAGCAGCCACATCAGCCTGATAGCCTAATTTATGCAATATTCTCAATGCGACTTTTTGATTTACAAAGTTGTCTTCCGTGATTAAAATTTTAAAATGCTGTTTTTCGCTTTCTTTCACAGCATCAAAACCGTTATCAGATTTTTTCAAATAGTCATTCATGCTGATTTCCTTGTGCTCCGTCTTCTCTTTTTCAGCGACTACGCTTAATAATTCTTTCATCAAATGTTGTTCTTTTACTGGTTTTGAAAGCAATGCGCAATATTGACTTTTATCTATATCACTTGATAATCCATGAGAGGTGAGCAGAATGATGGGCATTTCCGCTCTGCTTAAATGTTTTCTCAATTCGCGGGTGAGCATGGCGCCATCCATTCCAGGCATCTGCATGTCGAGAATGGCAAGGTCAAAACGGGTATTTTCATCCATGACCATTTTCAACGCTGCTTCAGGGTCATTCAAAGGAATCGCTTCCATGTCCCACCTGCGGCATTGAGCAAATAATATTTTAAGATTGGTGTGGTTGTCATCCACCAGCAATACTTTTTTTCCTTTTAATAGCTGAGTATTTTTTACCGGTTTCGGGAACGCAAGAGGTTCCGCCAATATGGTGAAGTTAAATTCAGTACCTGTTGTTTCCTGATTACTTTTTACCCAAATCGTACCACCCATCATTTCCGCCAATTTTTTACTGATGGCAAGTCCCAGTCCGGTGCCGCCATACTTTCGGGTAGTTGAAGAATCCACCTGGTAAAATGATTCGAACAAATGAGGAATTTTATCTTCCGGAATTCCGATGCCGGTATCTTTTACTTTAAAATGGATTTTCGAGCGACCGCCAGCCATGGTTTCATTATCAACTTCAATGGATACAACCACTTCACCTGTATCGGTAAATTTGATGGCATTGCCGACCAGATTAACAAGTACCTGCCTGAGTCTTGTCGAGTCACATTTCACATAAGCGGGCACAGCTTCCGCTGCAACGTATGCCAGTTCAATTCCTTTTTGAGACGCCTGCGCTGCAAGCAAATCAAGCGTATCTTCCACCGCTTGCAGCAGGTGAAACTCCTGCTCTTCAAGCGCAAATCCGCCTGCCTCGATTTTTGAATAATCAAGGATGTCATTGATTACATCCAGCAGTGTTTCACCTC
This sequence comes from Chitinophagales bacterium, assembly GCA_041748615.1. GTDB lineage: Bacteria > Bacteroidota > Bacteroidia > Chitinophagales > CAIOSU01 > JBGTCY01. Next base: position 1,168 of record JBGTCY010000040.1, on the reverse strand, counting down.
CCAGTTTAATCGTTTGCGCGTAATCTTCCTGTTCTTCGTTTAATTGGGTTTCCATTAATAAACCCGTCATCCCGATTACTGCGTTCAGCGGAGTTCGAATTTCATGGCTCATGGTGGCGAGAAAGTTTGTTTTTGCCTTTGCCATTTCTTCCGCCTTTTGTTTAGCGCGCCTGAGTGCCTGCTCCAGTTCACGGTGGCTCGTGATATTGAATGAAACTTTGACAAACTCGCGCGGGTTCCCTTTTTCATCTGTTACCGGCACGATGGACACGTCATGCCAGTAAAATTCACCATTCTTAGCGCGGTTTTTCACTTCACCCCTCCAAACTTTTCCGTCTTTTATCGTTCTCCATAATCCCTCATAGAATTCCTTCGTGTGAAAACCCGAACTCATCATTGAATGTTTTTTACCAAATATTTCATGATAATGATAGCCTGTTAATTTGCAATAATTATTATTTGCATATATAATTTTTCCATCCAAGTCTGTTTTGGCAATGCAGGCGGAAGTTTCCAGCGCGCTGGTAAAATCCATGAGCACATTGTAAGAGTGTTTCAATTTTTCAGACATCAGGTGCTGTTCGGTATTATCGCGCGAAAAAATAATAAACCCTGAAACTTTCCCATCTTTTTTAAAGGGCGTGACGATACTGGAAAACCAATAGATTTTACCATCAGGACCTTCAAAAGAAATTTCATAAGACTGCGCTTCCTCGGTTTCCATCACTTTTTTATATAATTCTGAAAGCCTGAAATGCTCTGACGGAGGAATAAAATTCAATACACTTTTTCCAATGACCTGTTCTGCGCTGAGTCCCTCCATCATGTTATTGACATAAATTATTTCAAAACGGCTGTTAACTCTGATAATTTTGTCTTTTGAGTTTTTCAACATTAACCGCCAGGTTTCTTCCATTTCATTAATATGCCTGATTCCTTCGATTCGAATCATCCCGAAATAACCCAGCATACCGCTCAGAAAAAGCATGGAAACCGTGGCATATTTTTTACTGAAAAACAAATCACCTCCGGCTAACAGCATGATGATAAACGCGACATTGATTAACCCCAGAAAAAGGAAAAGCTCTTTCTGCTGCCGGAATCCCATGACAACTCTCGCAAAAAATAAAATCACAAATTCAGTGATATATTCAACGCTGTAATTGTT
>JBGTCY010000039.1:0-13873 GCA_041748615.1 Chitinophagales bacterium | reverse complement strand
CAAATAAACCGCTATCTGCTTCTCAATAATCATGTCGCGGTCTGTTAATCTTTTTGATAACTAAAAAATAACAATGTGTAATTTTAGAATCTTGTGAGAAAATCAGCAGAACCTATTTACTGATGGTATAGTTTCATACTTTTGCCACTCAAAAAAATAATCTATGGCAGTTAAGTTGGTGATTTTCGACATGGCAGGTACTACTGTTTATGATAAGGACAATGTGAATGTGGCGTTTCGCGAAGCCTTGCAGGAAAAAGGGATTGAAGTGACCCGGCAGGATGTCAATGACGTGATGGGAATGGCGAAACCGCTTGCCATCCGTTTGTTGATGGAACGCTATGTTGCGAAAGAACAAATCACTGAAACAATCATTCATGAAATCCATGATACTTTTTTGAATAAAATGATTTCATTTTACAAAACCGATGCTTCCGTTAAAGAAATTGAAGGAGCGTCTGATACTTTCAAAAAGCTGAGAGGCATGGGAATCAAAGTCGGGTTGGACACTGGTTTTTCAAGAAAAATCGCGCAAACAATTTTAGACCGTTTAGGCTGGGAAAAGGCAGGTTTAATTGACGCTTCCGTCACCAGCGATGAAGTCGCTCATGGAAGGCCGGCTCCCGACCTCGCTTTCAAAGTGATGGAACTGACAGGAGTGAAAGACCCGAAAGAAGTGGTGAAAGTAGGCGATACCCCTTCCGACCTGGGTGAAGGAAAAGCGGCAGGATGCCTGTATAATATTGCCGTCACAAGTGGAGCATACACTTTTGAGGAACTGGAAAAACATGAACATACTCATATCCTTCCGAGCATCAACGAATTGCCCCAATTATTGTCAAACTGATTTTTTTCTGAATGGATAAACTACTTTTTACTCCCGGTCCCCTGACCACCAGCCTCACTGTGAAGCAAGCGATGCTCAGGGACTACGGCTCACGGGATGCTGAATTCATCGCGCTGGTAAAAGAAATCAGAAACCGGTTGTTGTCGCTCGCGGAAGTTTCAAAAGAAAAAGGATACGAATCGGTGCTCATGCAAGGCTCCGGAACATTCGGAGTTGAATCAGTCATCACGACAGCATTGCCAACTAAAGGTCATTTGTTGGTGATTTCCAACGGAGCTTATGGCGAGCGAATGATTAAGATTGCTGAAACCGCGGGCATTCATTTTTCCATGTTGAAATATCCTGAAAACACATTGCCGAAAACCGATGATATTCAAGGATTACTGAAAAATGAAAAAACGATTACGCATGTTGCGGTGGTGCATTGCGAAACAACGACAGGAATTTTTAATCCGATAAAAGAAATCGGGAAGGTCGTTAAGAAGTTTGGGAAAATTTATATCGTGGATGCCATGAGCAGTTTTGGAGCGGTTCCGGTGCCGGTTGCTGAATACGGAATTGATTATCTAGTTTCCTCATCCAATAAATGTATTGAAGGCGTGCCCGGATTTTCTTTTGCAATTGCTAACCGCCAGGTTCTTTCTGAATCAAAAGGAAATGCCCGTTCACTCAGTCTTGACCTCTACGCGCAGTGGCAGGGTTTAGAAAACAACGGTCAGTTTCGTTTCACGCCACCTACTCACACCATCGCTGCTTTTCATCAAGCGCTCAAAGAACTTGAAGATGAAGGAGGTGTGAAAGGCAGGGCGCAGCGATATCAAAAAAATTATCTGACACTGTTAACCGGCATGAGACAGCTTGGATTCAAGGAATATCTTGAAACGGAAAAACAAGGTTACATCATCACCGCTTTTCATTATCCGCAGGATGCCAATTTCGTTTTTGAAAAATTCTATGAATCGCTGAATGAAAAAGGATTTGTGATTTATCCGGGAAAGCTCAGCAGCGTGGATTGTTTCCGGATTGGCAACATCGGCAGAATCAATGAAACGGATGTAAAAAAACTTGTAAAAGCAATCAGGGATTCACTGAATACACTGGGCGTGAACTTATAAGCTCAATCAACTACCCGTTTTCCGCTTAATGCCATCAGCACCTTGTGTAACATCATCACTTGTTCAATCAATGGTTTGCTTCCGTCATTATAAATGATAAAATCAGCCAGTTTGATTTTTTCATCATCGCTGAGTTGATTTTTCATCCGCGCGGTAATTTCTTCATACGTGGCGCTGTCCCGCGCTTTTAATCTTTTGACGCGCTCATCTACCGGAGCAAACACGACTATCACTTTATCTAATTTTTTGTAAGAACCTGTTTCAAACAACAATGCCGCTTCTTTCAATATATACGGTTCAGTGGAATGCTGAGCCATCCAGTTTTCCGCATCTTTTCCGACAGCGGGATGCACAACAGCGTTGAGTTTCGCCAATAAAGGTTTGTTGTTAAAAACTTTAGAAGAAATCAATGAGCGATTGAGTTGCCCGTCAATGTATGCTTCCTTTCCGAAAATTGAAATCACGTCAGCGATTAGTTCAGGATTTGTTTGCATCAGCTCTTTCGCACGGTCATCCGCAGAGTAAACCGGCACTCCCAGTGTTTCGAATATTTTACAAACAGTGGTTTTGCCGCTTCCGATTCCCCCGGTGATACCGACTTTGAGCATAAACAAACTTCAGATGATTTAAATTATGCCACAGATTCACAGATTATTTTTTAACAATCTGTGAATCTGTGGCGATATTCCTTTAGTTATAAATAATATATTCCAATGATTTCGGAGAATAATCCATGTTTTTAATGTATGGCGGAAACTCCTCGATTTTCACTAACACGTATTTACTTTTTCCAAAGTCCATTCCCGTAAAATCCGCCACCGCGCGAAATGAGGTTTCATCAACCATTTCATAATTACTCAATCCGACTCTGAAAACCACCCTGATTTTTTTGGGATAAACCGTGACACTTTTTTTTCCGGGTACATTGACAATTTCAACATCCAGGTCAAATGCTTTTTCCGTGTATTCTTCCACAGCAATCGTGTAGCGGATTTTTTCCGGTTGGAGTTTTAATGATGGAATTTCAGCCGACATTAAAGCAACCTCACCCTCCTCGGATTTATCCAATTCACTGAATTCAATAAATGCTGTTTTCCAGCTTTCGATGTTGTCAACCACATTTTCCGGACCGGTAATCAGGACGCTGTCCGGCTTTATCACCATTTGCTCCGTGAAGTCAAATTGTTTTTTGAAGGAAATCAGGATGTCCGGCACAACCGGCACTTTTTTACTCCTGCTGTTGTCAAAATCAAAATACAGGGTGTCCGGATAAATTTCATTCAACTTGAAGCCGTTCGAAAGTTGCGAGGCGATGGAAATCTTCATGTCATTAGTAAGGGCGTAATGCGCAAACGGGATTTTGGATAAGTCCATTTTCACTTCAATCGGCTTCCCGATTTTAGCCCAAACTAATTTGAAACCTGTTGTTTCAACATTCAGTTTTAAAGCAGCCGGGAGCGGTTTTACCGGAACCTTGTGCGCAGGATAATTCACATAATTGATATTCGCTTCTAACTGACTTTCGTAATTTTTTGAAAGTTTATTGAGCAGCAGCAGAATGACCGCAAGCAAAAAGCATAACCCGAACACGACCGTATTACGGGTGAATCCCTTACCGGGATAATTGGCGCCTGTAAGAGAGAGAATCAAGTAAAAACAATATTAACTCTTGCCGTTTTCTTTTTCAGGGGTTGCAGGAGCAGTTGCAGCAGCTTTCGTAAAATCCATGGAAATCACAGATTTTTCAATCCGTAATTTGGTGTTGCTGTCCACCTCAACGAGAAAGGTTGAATCATCTACGCGCAACACTTTCCCGTGGATGCCACCGATAGTGACTACCTTATCGCCTTTTTTTATTTCCTGAATAAAAGTTTTCTGGTCTTTCGCTTTTTTGGATTGCGGGCGAATCATGAAAAAATACATCACAGCGAAGATTGCCACCATAAAAAGCAAGGTGGGCACGGGACTTCCGCCCTGCCCACCGGCTTGTAACAAAATAAGTTGTAGCATCAGTTAGATTTAGTTAGGCTGGTCGTCCGGTGCAAGAATATCGCTCACAACATTCAGCGTAGTGCGGTTGGGTGTGGTGTTCGCGGTAATCGTAACGGTTTTACGCTGTACACCTTTTTTTCCTTTCGGGTCAAATGAAACTGTGATTTCACCCATGCCGCCAACCGGAACAGGTTCTTTCGGATAGCTGGGAACCGTGCATCCGCAGGAACCTTTTGCTTCGGAAATAATCAACGGCTCTGAACCGGTGTTTTTGAATTTAAAAGTATATTCAACATTTTTTTCCTGGGAAATTATTCCGAAGTCATGTTCATTTTTTTCAAATTCCATTTTTGCGTTACCGGGAGCTGGTTCAGCGTTTTCGTCACCCGTGTTGGGATTGGAAATGACATCAGAAGGAATCTGGTCCTGCGTCTGTTCGGTAGTCGCGGTGTTGTCAGTGGTTGTTTGTTCGGATGCGCCCTCATTGCAGGCATAAAACAGGAAAACTGCAAAAAACAAATACATCAGGTTTTTCATAGCAAATTATTTTTAAATGTTATTTTAATTTTTTGAACGTGGACAAAACTAAGCAATATTCACAGAACATTAAACGGCAGAAAGCGGTGAAGCGTTGAATGATTAACAGAATTTAACAGAAGAAAATCACTCTACCAGTCCTCTTCCGGTTTTACGGATGGCATTGCCCTGCCGCAATTCGTGCATGATGTTGTCAAGAATACCATTCACGAAATCTTTGCTGCGCGGAGTGCTGTATATTTTCGAGATGTCAATATATTCATTGATGGACACTTTCACTGGAATCTGGTCAAAATAAATGAGTTCGCACAGCGCCATTTTCATCAGCACCATGTCTAACCGCGCGATACGGTCCATGTCCCAGTTTTTCAATTTTGGTTCAATCAATTCGGTGAATCGCTCTTCATGTTCTATCGTTTTCTTCAGTAATTCCTTCGCGAAGTCTTCTTCTGTTTTGGCATCGTTGAATTGAAAGATGTCTTCTGTTCCGTTTTTGGAAAGCTGTTCGACAATTTCTTTTGCCGCCATAAGAATGCGATTCAGTTCCGTCACACATTCCGGAAAATTATCCTCAACATATTGAAGAAAGTCTTCGCTTTTTTCAATCACTTCTGACAGCAGGAACAAAAGTATTTTTTTTTCTTCCTGTTCTTCCGAGATAGTTTGGGTGCAATACTTCACGTATTCTTCTTTCAGCGAAAAATCTTTGAACAATGATTTCACCATTCCCGATTCTTCTTCACTTTGTTCCAATTTCAACAAATCCTGAAGCTGTTTATTTTCACTCAGAATTTGGATGAAAGGATTACCGCAAAATTTGGCGCTGAAAGTACGGTCTTGTTCTGTGGGTAAAAATTTAGAACTTTTAACGTGCTGTTCTTTTTTAATAAAATTGGAGATTCTGACAGGGAGCGCGAGCAGGAAAAATAATAAGCGGTAGGCTTTGTCTATATTTTTTTTCAGAATTTTTTGCGCGTCAGCGGGGTTTTGCTGCGCGTTATGCTCCATCGAATAAAGCGTCTGCATCACTTTCACTCTGAGGTTACGCCTGCTGAGCATGTTGGTTGTGTTTTTCAAAAGAACTTGGCAAAGAAAAAATGAATCAGTGAATTTTTTTTGTTTGGCAAATTTATAACGAATGGTCTAACAATCACAATCGTTTTGATAAAAAGTAAAAAATAAAATCGTTGATGGCGAAAAACCGGAAGCGGGTATTTTAGTTAATCTTGCAATGTGGTAATGCAACTGCGACAACTTGCTCTTTCCGGCTTCATTTAAATGAAACACCTCAGGTATCTCAATAAATATTTTTTCAAGTATCGCTACCGGATGATTCTGGGAATCATTTTCGTGTCGGTATCCAATTACTTTGGTGTTTTATCCCCGCAAATCATCCGCTATTCTTTTGATCTGGTGAAGGATAATCTTTCTTTCTACAGGCTTTTCGATGGGTTTGCGTTGCAAAAGAGTTTTTATTCTTTGTTCAGCTCGGCATTATTTTTTTTCGGCATCACGGTTTTATTGCTTGCCATCCTCAAAGGTGTTTTTATGTTTTTCATGCGCCAATCCATCATCGTCATGTCGCGGCTGATTGAGTATGACATGAAAAATGAAATTTATACGCACTACCAGGATTTGAGTCTTGCATTTTATAAAAGAAACAACACAGGCGACCTGATGTCGCGCATTTCCGAAGATGTGTCAAGAGTTCGCATGTATATCGGACCGGCTGTGATGTATGGCATCAACCTCATCGTGCTGATGGTGATGGTGATTTCCGCGATGCTCACGGTGAACCTTGAACTTACTTTGTATGTCCTGATTCCATTGCCGCTGCTTGCTGTTTCCATCTATTATGTGAACAACCTGATTGAACAGCGCAGCGAGCAGATTCAGAAAAAACTTTCAGCGCTCACCACACATGCACAGGAATTTTATTCCGGTATTAGAGTCATTAAATCGTATGTCCAGGAAAAACATATTTTGAATTTTTTTGAAAGTGAAAGTGAAGCATACCGTGAAAAAGCATTAAAGCTCGCGAGGGTGGAAGCGTTTTTCTTTCCGCTCATGTTGTTGCTGATTGGATTGAGTACCATCCTCACGATTTGGATAGGCGGCATTGGCGTCATGCGCGGACAAATCACACCCGGCAACATCGCGGAATTCGTGATTTATGTGAACATGCTCACTTGGCCCGTCACTTCCATCGGCTGGGTGGCGTCCATCATGCAGCGCGCTGCCGCGTCACAAAAACGGATTAGCGAATTTTTAGACACCCCCCCGGAAATAATTTCAGGGTATGAAAACGGAGTGGAATTGAAAGGTGGCGTTGAATTCAGGAAGGTGAGTTTCACTTATCCGGATACCGGTGTTGAGGCGTTGCACAATGTTTCCTTCAAAGTGCAACCCGGACAAAAGCTGGCAATCATCGGAAGAACGGGTTCCGGAAAAACAACGATTGCCGACCTGCTTGTGAGAATGTATGATGTTTCATCGGGAGAAATCAGGCTTGATAACATTCCCATTCAAAACCTCAAACTGTCCACCGTCAGAAAAGAAATCGGGTATGTGCCGCAGGACAGTTTCCTTTTTTCCGACAGCGTGAAAAATAATATCGCTTTCGGGATGAAAGATTTTTCAGAGGAGGCGATACAACATGCCGCGACAAACGCTTCCATTCACCGGGAAATCAGCGAACTGCCGAAGCAGTATGCCACGATTGTGGGCGAAAGAGGTGTCACGCTGTCGGGTGGACAAAAACAACGCATTGCCATCGCCCGCACGATGATGAAAAATCCGCGTATCATGATTTTGGATGATTGCCTCTCAGCGGTTGATGCCGGCACAGAAAAAAATATTCTCGAATCTCTCAATGAAATGCTGAAAGACAAATCCGCCATCATCATCACACACCGCATTTTCACCCTGCTGAGTTTTGACAATATTATCGTGCTTGAGAACGGGGAAATTGTGGAGGAAGGCAATCACGAAACGCTACTCACAAAACGCGGTGTTTATTTCGAACTCTACGAAAAACAGCGACACGAACAACCTGCATAAAAAAAGGCGGAAAATTTTTTCCGCCTTTTTTACTTTCCATTTACGATGCTTAGGCACGTTTCCAAAATAACATCTAAAATCTAACATCTAAAATCTGCTAATGAAGACTTCAAACAGCGTGTTATTTTGACAACTTCACTTAAGACACTTTAATGGTTTTCTTCACCACAGCCGCTTCTTCTTTTTTGGGCAGCGTGACATTCAAAATTCCATTGGCATAAGCGCCTGAGATTTCTTCCGCCTTCACGGATTCCGGCAGAGTGAATGAGCGGGAGAAATTAGAGTAGTTGAACTCCTGGCGTGTGTAGCCTTTTTCTCCTTCTTCACTTTCGGTTTGTTTTTCGGCAGAAATCGTGAGGATGTCATTTTCAACATGAATGTTGAAATTTTCCTTGTCAAATCCCGGAGCGGCAACTTCCAGCACCCAACTTTTTTCTAATTCGCGGACGTTAACGGATGGTTTGGAAACTGCTCCCGGAAAGCGGGAAAATTCATTGTGGTTGAAAAAATCCTCGATGAAGTTTGAGAATACTGACGGAAATGCGTCATTGTTTCTCCATTTAATTAATGTCATAATGTTTCCTCCTTTTGGTTTTAAGTGATTTGGAATGCTGACCTGAAATCAATCTTTGTTCCATCCAAAAAAATAAGACAAAATGTAAGTTGAGAGGCAGAAACTTATGACATTTATTCAGGATAAGTAATTTAAGTAAGACAAAAATTCAGGATGAATTCAAAATTCAACCATTCTCCTTCATCTCTTCCAACGCGTTCAATCTTTCCACAGCCGCGTTTCTGACGAAGTCCACCGCGTCATTACGGATGACATTATAGAGGGTTTCTTTGTTATTGATTTTTTCGACCGCTGATTTGCGGATATACATGTCGGTGGATTCTACCGATAGTTCCATCAGCAGCATCTGGTCGTCAATTTTTTCGAGCGCGAGTTTCCGGATGTAGAGGTCGTTGGCGAGTTTAGCCACCCGGCAAAGCGCGGGTTGGTCTTTCAGCCGGTTGACAGCGGTTTTGCGGACATACAATTCTTCTGCGCTGATGGCGACTTCCGCCAACACGCTTCTGCCGGTTATCTTCCAGACCGCGATGTTTCTGATATCTTCTTCGGAAGCATTCAAAGCGATTTCAGCGAGCAAAGACTCCTCATCAATCCGCTCCATGATTTCTTCTTTCAGCGGCAGGGGGGCATTTCCGAAAATCACTTCCCGCATCAGCCCGGCATGATGAATCCGCTTGAGCGCAGCCAGTCGCACAATCAAATCATCATCGTTTTTGAAAATTTCCCGGATGGTTGTTTCATCCTGTATTTTACGCAAAGCGGTTTTCCGGATGTCCGGCTCATCGGCATTCAACGCGATTTCACGCAACACCGCTTCATCCGACAATTCCCACACCGCGGCTTTGCGCACTTCAATTTCCACATCGTGCAGAGCGATACGGGCAAGCACTTCCTGGTTGCTGATTTTTTCGACCGTTGCTTTGCGCACCTTTTTGTCTTTGGCATTCAGGGCGACATCTTCCAGCACGCTTTGCTCGGTGATTTTTGGTTTTTCCGGTTTCAGACTTTGTTTTTCCTCAATAAATTCAAGCTGTTTTTTTCTTTTAACCGCATGAAAACGAATATTTTCATCTTCCAATCCATTTATTAAATCGTCCAACAAGCTCAGATCTGATATTTTCAGAATCGCATTCAGCCGCAGAACTTCCGGCTCACTGCTTTTAGCGATTTCCGCCAACAGCCGCTGATTGGTGATTAAGTCGAGCGAAAATTTTTCTTCCTGATTTTCTTTTTCATTTGCCGTTAATATTTCTTCAATAGAAAATGATTCGCTTGCTTCTTCGGGTGAAAAATTTTCTACGATAGCCTGATCTTCATTTTCGGATTCCGGCTGTTGAACATCTTGCTCAATTTTATCTAATTCTATTGTTTCATTGAAAGTCATTTCAAGATGGTTTTCTGCCGGGGGAATTTCTTCATTGTTTTTGATTTCTGATTTGTCTTCGACCTTAATTTCAGATTGAAGTCCGTTGGTCTTGCGGGATTTTTTATTTTCCGGAAGAATTACTTTTTCCTCCGGTTCTTCAATCGCTGGCGGTGCGGGTGCTCCGCTGCTTTTCAGCTTGAGCCGCGCGACTTGTTTCAGCGCTTTATCATAATTACTGTTTACAATGTCAGTGAGTACTTTGAGGTCTTTAATTTGCCATACCGCGATTTTTTTCACTTCCATGTTTTCATCGCCCTCAATCACAGACAATAACGCGTCCTGATTTTCAATTTTTTCTACCGCAGCCATTCTCACATCCGGATTTTCATCATTCAGGGCAATCCGTTGCAACACAATTGCCGATTTTATTTTTCTGACCGCAGCCATCCGTACATATTTGTCCGGGTCAGACTCAGCGATGCGCACCATCAGTTGTTTGTCCTTGATTTTTTTCACAGCAGCCATCCGCACATATTTACTCTCACTATAGGTTGCTGCGATTTCAATCAATTTATCATCCTCTAATTTTTCAATATCATCTATGCTCGCATTTTCACGAATGGATTTCAGTTCATCCTGCATTTCCGGGGCAGTTATTTTTTTTCTGGCAACCATTCGCACAATAGGATGGAGGTCGTCTTTTGCAATCTGAAGCAACGCCCGCTGGTCGGTTATTTCGTTGAGTGCAAGAATCCGTTTTGAAGGGTTATCCGTATTTTTTCCCTTAGCATTAAAAATTTCAGTCAGACTTAAAGCCATAAATAAAAGCAGCGTTGTGCGCAGTTACTTGTATGGCAATTTTACCTTTTATTCAAAGGTGTGGGAATGGAAGTTTTACACGAAATGTGAAGATGCCGTCTGATTATTCAGACGAATATCCATGAATTGTTTCAAAAAAAACGGGGAGCATCAATTAAGATGCTCCCCGTTTATCAAGTTTGATTCCGGAAATTGCTTACCGTGTGATGACTAATTTCTCGACCTGACGGAAACCGTTTTCTAATTGTAAAGCAACCTGGTAAACACCGTTTGAAAGTTCCGAAGTTGATAATTGTAAGGTGGTATTCACCCGCAAGTCATCTATCTGTTGCCTGTAAACTTCCCTGCCGCTGATGTCAAAAATTCTAATGGTGACACGTTCCTGATTTTCTGCCGCCATTAACACGATGTTCGTGAAATCCTGTGCCGGATTAGGGAACAGACTGAATTGCAACGGCTGATAAATTTCGGCAAACAACGAGCTTTCGTTTTCATTCGTGTTTTTCGGGATGATGCCTGAATTGAAAATGACCGGAGAATTCTGACATAATACATTGCTGATAATGGTCACATCATAGTCTTCGGTTTCTCCCACCGCGTAAGGACCGCAGGCATCCGTGAAACTATCGCTCAACTGGAAGCGGAGTCGGGTGCAGCCGGAGCAGGCGTAGTTTGGAACTGTGAACACGGCAAACTGCATGAGGTTACCGAATCCCTGCCACACCAATTCACCCGGGTCGTCAAAATCACGGTCTCGGTTCCAGTCAGCCCACAATCTCCAGTGCGCCTGAAAATTGGTGGTTTGATTCGTAGCGCCCTGTAAACGCATGATGTAAGTCTGTCCGGCATTTAACTGGCGATGGCAATGATTGAACAAGGCATAACCGCCATTATCCCCGGTCTGATGATTGCCGACTCTTGTAATCCAGGCGCGACCGCTATCCAATCCCTGTGAAGGACAATATCCGGGACCATGACAACTGCCGTAAGTAAATGAAGTGATGCCATGACGGTTTTGCGCGATGCAGGCATTCGGGTAAGTGACGCCATTGCATCCGCAGACAGGCTGCAACACAGTAGGACAGTTGACATTCGGGTCAATTAGTACGGGGTCAATACATCCGTAAGCGTAAATCGAATCACAGTAAGTGCTGAAACAGTTGTTAGCTGTTCCGATTGAGTTGGTTGGATTGGAAACCGTGACACAGACTTTATACCATCCGGCAACCTGGTACAGATGCACCGGATTGGGCAACATCGAAGTGGAGCCATCGCCAAAGTCCCAGAATACCCGCGTGAAATTTCCGGTAGAATTATTGGTGAAATGAATTTCATCACCGGATGAAACATAGTTCCATGAATAATCAGCCTGGCAGGCGCTTTGACACGGACCGGAAGTGAAACTCGATACGCCATGACGATAGCGGGCGATACAACCATTTTGATACGTCACATTGTTGCATCCGCAAACCGGCTGATACTGATTGAAACAGGGGAAATTCGGATTGATTAAGTTGGGATTGATACATCCATACACCACGACTGTTTTGCAAATAGTATCATGACAAGTATTGTTGTGATTAGAAATCGTGAGGCAAACGGTATAGGTGCCGGGTTGGGAATAAGTATGAGTCGGGTTCTGAATATTGGAGGTGCCGCCATCTCCAAAATCCCATTGCCAGCTTCCCGGATTTCCGCTGGACTGGTCAGTGAAAATAAAAGTATTCGTGTTTGATGGAGCGGAATTAAGACCCGGTGAAAAACTGAAATTCGCCTGGCAGGGTGCGCTGAACTGACATGCACCGGGTGTCCAATGCGTGACGCCATGAAACTTTTGCGCGACACAACTATTGGAATATGTCACGCTGTCACAGCCGCAAACCGGCTGATAAACTGTCGGACAAGCCGTAGTTGTATCAATCAAATGCGGGTCAATACAACCAGCAGCGTGATGAATGGTGTCACAAAAAACGGAAGTATAGGGAGGAGTACCCACCGTGTTAACGCCACAAACAACCGTGAGACAAACGACATACGTGCCGGATTGCGCGTAATTGTGAGCCGGATTCTGCAGGGTGGAAGTTGTTCCGTCACCAAAATTCCAATGCCATGAAGAAATAGGACTGCCGGTTGAGTTATCTGTAAAGAAAATAGTGGGTGGAACAAACCCGTAAGTCCAGGTAAATCCTGACTGGCATTGCGATGAAGAGCCGCAAGCTCCTTGTGTCCATTGTGTGACGCCATGATGATTTAATGCGACACAACTGTTGCCATACGTATTTCCGTCACATCCGCAAACAGGGTCATAAATCATGGGACATCCCAGGTTGAGATTGATGCGTGACGTGTCAATACACAGATTATTTTGTGCGACTGTCACCGAAGCACAATACGTGTTGGTACATGCCGTACCATTCGATTGGGGAACTGAAATGGTCAGACACACCTGATAAGTGCCCGGAGCGGTATAGGTATGATTTGGATTTCTGACTGTTGATGAGTTCCCGTCTCCAAAATTCCAGTGGCTTGTGTAATTCGTAGCCGGAGCGTTTGGAAGCGAGGTGTTGTTGAACTGAACACCGAGACCGGAGTTGTCGAGTGTAAATGAAAATGAAGCCTGGCAGTTGCCAGAACTTTGACAAGCGCCTTGAGTAAAATGGGTTACGCCATTTTTTCTTGCAAAACAATCATTATCATAGGTCACTCCGTTGCAGCCGCACACCGGTGCATAAACCAAAAAACATCCCGCGTTCGGGTTAATCAAAGTGGAATCAATGCAAGGAGGTGGCGCTAATCCCACTCTTATTGTGTCGCAGTGGATGCTGGTACACATCGCGCCATTGCTGGTCGGTACATTAATCGTTAAACATACATTATAATTTCCCGGGGCGGAAAATGTATGGGTAGGGTCGAGAATTGTTGAAGAGTGCCCGTCACCAAAATTCCAAACAACAGAAAATCCGGGCAACAAGCCGCCACCAACATTAGAGGTATTTGTAAACGAAACAGCCAATGAATTTGGCGAAATCTGAAATGTAAAAGCAGCCTGACAACCTCCCGGCTGCGGACACACGCCTTGCGACCATGAAGTGACGCCACCGAAATTTTGAGCTTCACACGCATTTCCATACGTCACGCCATTGCACCCGCACACGGGGTCATATACCGCAGGACAAGCGACATTCTGGTTAATGAGCGCAGGATTTACACAAGGATGCGTTTGCGCGAATGTTTGATGGGACGAAAAGAAAAAAAGAAATGAAGCCGAAAAAAGCGCCAGTTGGAAAATGATAGACTTTTTCATGGCAAAATATTTTAAGGGTGATGAATTCAAATAGCGATTATACAAATAAAAAAAAGCTGTAACCAAAACGAAAGTTACAGCTTTTCGGGGAAATTTGATATCAGTAATTTTTAGTTAAACCTCAACTCCGCAAATAATTAACTCCCATCGTGTTGAAAAACAAGAGCCGCGCTGATTGCGCGGCTCCGTAACTTTCACTTGTTCAGGTGAAAAATTAAAAAATAATACGATGATAAAAATAACGCTTTCTTCCGAAAAA
>JBGTCY010000038.1:0-11336 GCA_041748615.1 Chitinophagales bacterium | reverse complement strand
CGGTTTCGTCTTCACCAAAATAGAACTTGTAGCCGTCAATATCTTCAATCTTACTGATGCTGTTGCTGCCGAAAGCGGTGAATTTTGATTGTTTGCAATTCGCCATGATTTTAGTCTTCAATTCTTCGGTGATGTGAAGGTCGTTGCGGTCATAAGCAAAGGGTCCCACGACATCATAGACTTCTTTCACCAATTGGGTGAGGGATTTTCCTGTTTTTGCCATCCATTCGAGAATGACCAATCCGTCCCAAATGCCATCGCGCTCGGGAATATGTCCTTTCACGGCAATGCCGCCAGACTCTTCTCCGCCTACAAGCACATCGTCTTTCATCATGATTTCGCAGATGTATTTGAAGCCGATTTTAGTGACTTGATGCGGCAAGCCGTATAACTCACACATTTTTTTCACTTTGTTGGAAACGGAAAAAGCCGTTACCACTTTGCCGGTCATGCCCTTGTGTTTGTGCAGGTAATGCACCAGCAACAAAATGATGTGGTGGGCATCCACGTAATTTCCTTTTTCGTCATACATGGCGATGCGGTCGGCATCACCGTCAATAGCGAGACCCGCGTTCACATCACTGGAGTCTTTGATGAGTTGGGAAAGTTCCTGCAGGTTTTTATCCAATGGTTCGGGAGCAATCCCTTTAAATGATGGATTGTAATCGCAATGCAGCAATACGGCATCAGATAAAATTTTTGTAATCACGTTTTGCCCGGCTCCGTACATCGCGTCAAAAGCAAGCACAATCCCGGATTTGTTGATGGCATCAAGGTCGAAGTTTTGCTGCACCTGCTGCACATACATGGTGTCAAGATCAACATATTCCACCATGCCTTTTTTGACATATTCAGCTAACGAACCTTCAGCCGGGGCGCATTTTTCGGGAATCAGTTCTTCCACCTCGCTGATGGTTGCGGGTGTAGCCGGTCCGCCAAAACTGCCTTTGAGTTTGTAGCCATTGTAGGAAGGCGGGTTGTGGCTGGCGGTGATAACAATTCCAAGGTCAGCGTTTAACTCCCTTGCGCCTAAAGAAATCATGGGTGTGGTGACAAATCCCTTCCCGATTTTTACTTTGATATTGTGGCGGCACATGACCAATGCGACTGTTTCGGTAAACATTTCACCTCCAAAACGGCAATCATAACCGATGACAACGGTAGGATTCATGTTTTTGTCTTTGAGCCACTTGGCGGTGCCTTCCGCCACGCGGGTAACATTTTCAACGGTGTATTCTCTCGCGATGATGGCGCGCCATCCGTCAGTGCCGAATTTGATGGGAGTCATTTGTATAATTTTTTTTTCGGGGGCAAAAATAAGGGTTAACACTCACATATTGTGTAAAATGACAGTGATGAGTTTTCCACGCCCGGAGGTAAAGAACTCACATCGCGCAACGCTGCGAGTCAAAGAAAGACACAGACGAATGAAACAAGCACAAAATTTTTTCCGGATATAAAATCGTAACTGACCAACGCGGTAGGAATTCAACATGAAGCGCGGGAAAATCAAAATCGTTTCTCTGTTTCAAGCAGTAAATTTGCGGCATGAATAAATTTTTATTTAACCTGGAAGATAATTACCGGCATAAGGGATTGCGGAAGCAGTTGGTTGAAATCATTAAAGAGAAAGGGATTACGGATGAAGCGGTGCTGGACGCAATCGCCAATATTCCGCGTCATTATTTTTTTGATACGGCATTTGTGGAGTCAGCTTATGAAGACAAGGCGTTTCAGATTGGCGAGGGGCAGACGATTTCGCAGCCATTCACGGTGGCATACCAGACACAGTTGCTCGAAGTGCAGCGCAGGGATAAGATTCTGGAAGTTGGCACCGGCTCCGGCTACCAGGCAAGCGTGTTGAGTTACCTGGGCGCGAGGGTATTTACGATTGAGCGGCATAAAAAACTGAACGAACGCGCCAAGGAACTGATTGAAGCGATGCATTTGCCAAATATTCGTTTTTTTTATGGTGATGGTTTTGAAGGATTGCCGTCTTTCGCGCCCTTCGATAAAGTGCTGATTACGGCTGCCGTGCCGGAGCAGCCGTTGAAGTTGCTGCAACAATTGAAAGTGGGAGGAATTTTAGTGATGCCATTCGGCAAAGGGGAAGTTCAGCAAATGCAGCGGATTATCAAAAAGGGTGAAAGCGAGTTTGAACAGGAATCGTTTGAAAATTTCAAATTCGTGCCGATGTTGAAGGGGAAGGTGTGGTAACGGGAATTATCTTTTCTTCATCACCCTGTCTAATTCGCGTTTGCTGTCTTTGGCTTTGATGCTTTCGCGTTTGTCATGTGTTTTTTTGCCTTTCGCCAGCGCGATTTCCATTTTGGCAAAACCCCGTTCCGAAATAAAAACAGACACGGGAATTATAGTCAACCCTTTTTCTTTTATTTTCTTTTGCAGTTTGTTGAGTTCGGTTTTTCGCAATAATAATTTCCGGAGGCGCAACGGTTCATGGTTGGAATAAGTGCCTTTTTCGTATTCGGTGATGTGCATGTTTTTCACCCACAATTCATCGTTTCTGAAAATGCAAAACGCATCGCTGAGGGATGCCTTTCCCTGCCGCAGTGATTTAATTTCAGTGCCGGTGAGTTGCAACCCCGCGACCTGGTTTTCCATTAAATGAAAATCAAAGGACGCTCTTCGATTCCGGATGTGGATGGTTTCAGCCATGTTTGATTTTTTGGAAAAGCGTTTCTATTTTTTCTTTCTTCAAAATTTTCTGAATTTGTTTTCCCGCAGCGATGACCCTGTCCGCCACTTTAGCCTCGAAGCCGCACACCACCTGGTTGCCGCTGACTTCATTTAGCGTTGACGTGAATTGCACGGTTTCTCCAATGAAAGCCGGTGACTGATGCTCAACGGAAATGAAAGTGCCGATGCCTTCTTCATCATCCTCTTTCATCTCCAGCACAAACAGACGGCAGGTCCACTCAGCATCTCTTGCCAGCGCGAAGGTCGAATAAACGGGATGTACCAGCCCGCTTTCGAACGCTGCAGTATCTTCATGCGTTACCGTTTTATCAAAAAACTTTTTTTCACCGGGCTGGAAAATATTTTTCATCAGGAGCACAAAAATAGCGATAGTATGTTGGAGGGGAATGCTGGAATTTTTGATGGGGAGTATGAATTATTGTATGTTGTACCATTTTTTTCAAAAGGGACGAGGGACGAGTGTCGAGGGACGGCAACCAGTATAAACACTGTTTACACAAAATTGTAATAATTCATACATCCACTTGATGTTATCATTAGATGTCAATCGTAAGTCGTTAGAAATTAGTCTCAATTTGGATTTTGTGAAATTTTAAGATGCACCTTGGAATAATAAAAATCCGGCTGTTGACCGTGGTCTGTGGTCCGTTGACCGTGGACTATGGACTATGGACTATTGACTATTGACCGCTAACTAACATTCAAATACCTGCACCTTTGAAAGATTACCAACATAAACACCGCAACATCTCGTTAAATTTGAATGATGAAATTTTCAGCGCTGATTTTTACGGCTTGTGTTTTTTTGCTGGCATGTGGCAAAACGGTGGACTGTTATGATTACAGTTTGGTTGACCCGAATCAATTTTGTCAGCCGGATTATAATCCCGTGTGCGGATGTGATGATATAACTTACCAAAATCAATGTTTCGCGCAGAGAAACGGGGTGAGGGCGTGGATAGGCGGTCCTTGTCCCTGAATACCGGTTATTAAGACTTTACTTCCGCTGGCGCTAATTCTTCTGAATCATTGTTTTGCGAAATGTTCGCGTGTAATGTTTGAGTCGGGAATGCAAATTCAAGCCCGTTTTCATTAAAAGCTTTGAGGATTTGTTTATTCAACTCCGTTTGCGTTTCAAAAATGCTGCTTTCTTTCCGGATGAAATAATAGAAGTTGACATCTAATGAATACGCGTTGAATTTTTCGAAGAAAATCATGGTGCGTTCATTTTCAATCAGGTGTTTATTGTCATCGGAAATTTTTCTAAGCAGTTGAATCGCAAGCCCGATTTTTTCGGGCGGGGTGTCGTAGGTAAGACCGAGCGTGGTATTCACCCTGCGTGCCGGTTCGATGGTGATGTTTTCAATCGCGCGGTCTGAAAAGTGCGCGTTGGGAATGGTGATGAGCCTGCCCTGCAATGTTCTGACGCGCGTGCTGCGCACACCAATATATTCCACAAATCCGTCAATCTCGCTGATTTTAATGCGGTCGCCCAGCCGGAAAGGGCGGTCCATGAAAATCATCACCCCGCCAAAGATATTTTTAACCGTATCCTGCGCGGCAAGCGCCAGCGCCAATCCACCGATGCCGAGACCGGTGAGCATCGCGCCAACATCAAACCCTGCATTATTCAGCCCCGAGATGATGCCAATCGTCCAAATCACCACCCGCATAATCCGTTCAATGAGCAGAATCATCTGGTTGTCCATTGTGTTGTCATCCCGCTTTGAATAGGGAATCAAATAGGCTTCAATGAACGCTTCAATCAGCCGGATTAAAAACCAGGTGACATTCAGCGTAATCAGGATAATAAATGTCTTTTGAACTAAAGTATCCAATCCATCGGTAAAATGCAGCCGTTCCATCGCGAACCGGAAACCCGCCAGAATAATGAGCATGATAGCGGGTTTTTCCATTTTATTCAAAATCAGGTCATCAAGGATGGTTTTCGTGCGTGTCGTAATTTGTTTCAATCCCTTGCCAATGAAGAGATAGGTCAGCCGGGCGAGCATTGAAGCGAGGATGATGATGGCGAAGGAAATCAGCCAATTTTCAATGGTATTATGATAAATAGTTTTGTTGAGGAGGTCGCTCATGCGGAAAGGGTTACATGTGATTGCAAATGTAAAATTTTAGGGAAGAATAATTTTTTGAAACTGATTGTTAAAAAAGAAGTGATTACAGTTTCTATTTTACTTCGTTAACTTAGTGTATCATCAATACACACGCCCATGAGAAAGTATATTGACATTGACGATAAACTGATTAATGAGGCAATGAAAATCACCAACAAAAGCACCAAGAAAGAAACAGTTGAAGTAGCGCTCCGTGAACTCATCGCGGCTGCCAAGCGCAAAAGAATGATTGAATTGCGCGGCAAGGTGAAATGGAAAGGAGATTTAACGAAACTCAGGCGCTGGTAAATGGCGCTCGTTGATACTTCCGTCTGGATAAATCATTTCAAAGGCATTGTCTCAGAACATACCGATGAATTAATCCGATTGATTGAGGTCGCTGTTTGTCCGTCTATTTAGCCTGCATTAGTCGGTCAATACTGTTAAAGAATACTAATTAAACCGGAAAACTACCCGCAATTAACGATTTTTGAAGGTAATGTCTTATTTGCAGGAGGGTCATTTTTTTAAATCCATGCGCGGCAAGGTCATCGTGGCATTTTTAGCCGGGGTAATTGCTATCGCGCTTTCATGGGTCGTAACGCGGGTGGCATTCAGTGAAATGCTGGAAACAGTGGATGAACTTTCTAAACCCAATGAAAAGCTCCGCATTGTCAATCGTCTTTTCAGGCATGTTACACAACTTGACCGCCTTCAAACCGCTGAGGCGTTAAGAAATCCCGACAAACCCTATGAAATTTTTTCGAAAGAAACACAGCGTCTGCTGCATTCCATTGACACCTTGCGTGATATGAGCCGGAATAATGTGTTGCAGCTTGAACGAATTGATTCTATGAAAAATATTTTACACGAGCGGGACATGTTATTTGTCAGGTACCTGACCTTACGTTCAGAACTTGTGGACAACAAAACTTTTTCAAGCCAGGTGCAATTACTGACCGAGTTAGTGGCGGACTCACAGACCGACAGCACCATCATCACATCCGAACAAACTTTCATCAATATTTTACAGCCGGATGATTCCATAGCAGGCAGAGAAGGCAGGCAGCCGGTGAGAGCTTTTTTCAGCCGCCTGTTCGGAAAAAGAAAAGCGGAAGATGAGATTTCAAAAATATTAGTGCGGGAAGAACTGCTTGTGACAACCGATACGCTCATCCTGGCAAAACAAGACAGCCTGATGAATGCAATGGAAATGGTCATCAGAAACATGGAAACTGAACAGAGGGTGAAAGTGACGCGCCTGATGACAAGCGAACTTGACCTGTACAATACCGGCAACATCCTCATCAATAAATTACTGACGTTGCTGCATGAAATGGAAGAGGAAGAAATCCTGCAGATTGAATTGAATCATGCTGCTGCAAATAAAGTTTTTCATGCAGGAGTACAGCGAATGGCTGCCATCGTGATTGTTTTTTTTCTATTAGCGGCATTGCTTTCCTGGCTGATGCTGTCCGACCTTTCAAAAAGCAATCTTTACCGGAAAAAATTGGAAGAAGCAAAAGCGGAAGCGGAAAGGCTCTCGAATGTCAAACAACGGTTTCTTGCCAATATGAGCCATGAAATCCGTACGCCTTTGCAATCCATTCTCGGATTTACGGAACAACTGCGCTCCGGAAAAAAATTCAATGCAAAACATCTTGACGCGATACACAGTTCTTCGGAACACTTGTTGCAAATCGTCAATGAGGTGCTCGATTATACCAGGATTGAATCCGGCAGAATAATGTTTGATGTGCAACACTTTAATTTGCCGGATTTACTTTCCGAAATCGCGGCATCCATGTCGTTGCAGGCTGCCGGTAAGAAAATTGATTTTCAATATACGCCTCCCGTGTTGCCGCAGGATAATTATTCGGGCGACCCGTTCAGGCTGCGACAAATTTTATATAACCTGTTGGGCAACGCGATAAAATTCACAGACGCGGGAAAAGTCGTTTTCGAAGTCAGCGCTGAAAATTCAGGGAACAAAACACGTTTCACTTTTCAAATAAAAGATACCGGCTCCGGAATCGCGGAAGAAGATGTCGGGCGGATATTCAATGTGTTTGAACAAGCCTGCAACAATCTTTACAAACCGGTGAGCGGCACCGGATTAGGACTTGCAATTACTAAATCATTGGTTGAGTCGCAGGGAGGAACAATCAATGTGAAAAGCAAAGCGGGGGAAGGCTCCTGTTTTACCGTGCAGCTCGAATTTGAAAAAGCGAAAACGGCTGTTCCTGCAGCTAAAGAAAATAACAATGGCTTGCCCGTAACATTTGCCGGAAAGATTTTGATTGTAGATGATGACGAATTGATTCTTGAACTCTGTTCAGCGATTTTTAAAAAACACGGAATTGTCCATACCTGTTTTTCATCTCCCGAAAAACTGCTTAATGAAAAATGGCAAAGTGATGTCCGGCTCATTTTTATTGATATCAGGTTGCCGGGAATGAGCGGTATCGAATTGTGTAAAATACTCAGGAACACGGTAGCCGCAAACGTAAAAATTATTGCGCTTACCGCGCAGGCTTTTCCGGAAGAAAGAGCGGCAATTCTGAAAGACGGGTTTGACGGTTTGTTATTAAAGCCATTCCGTGAGCATGAATTATTGGCATTCATCAAAGTGAATGCAGCGATTTCAAAAAAGCCAATACCGAAACAGGAAATGATTTTCAGCGCTATCCGCGAAATGGCGGAAGATGAAAAAGATTTTGAAAAAATAATGAGGCAATTCATCCATGACACTCAATCAGATTTGAAAACGCTTGAATTACAAATTCAAAATGAAAATTCTGCGGAGGCATGTGAAGTCATTCATCGCCTTGCCGGAAGAACGGGACAAGCCGGAATCAAAGATTTAGCCACGCAACTGCGGTTAATTGAAATTGCTTTAAGACAGCAACAACCACTCGTAAGCGTGCTTAACGAAATTCAGTTGGTTACGGGTGAATTGAAAAAAGTGATGCATGTTATTACTGAAAAAATCAGCGCGGAAACACTCTCTTGATGAAGTAAGGATAAGCCCCTTCGACTTCGCTCAGGCTGACCCGCGCATTTATACAGTTTGTGAAAACATTGTATAGCTAAATGCCGGTTGCCGGTCCCTCGCCACACGTCCCTCGTCCCTATTAAAATAGAATGGTTATAACCCGCAAAAATTCATACATCCAATTTGTCTTACACCAGCATGACTATTTTTTCAATTCGCCAATCTTTTCCAAATAGCGGTTTAATTCCTGCATTACTTCACCGCGCATGAGATATAAGCCGATGAGGTTGGGAAAACACATCGCGAAAATCATGGCATCGGAAAATCCGATAACGGAATCCAATTGCGCGGCAGCGCCAATCACCACGAAAATGCAGAAAATCAGTTTATAACTTGTATCCGCAACACGTCCGGTCCCGAAAAGATATTCCCACGATTGAAGACCATAATAAGACCATGAAATCATCGTGGAGAAAGCGAATAAAATCACCGCGAGCGAAAGCAGGTAAGGATACCATGAAATCACCGATGCGAACGCGTAGGAGGTCATATTCACCCCGGCAGCGGTGGAAGTATCTCCCGTGAAATTCAAATGCGAACCGGTCACTACAATCACCATCGCGGTCATCGTGCAAACGACAACGGTGTCAATGAAAGGCTCCAGCAACGCGACAATGCCTTCGCTGGCAGGATAGTTTGTACGTACAGCCGAGTGAGCGATGGATGCCGAACCGATACCCGCTTCATTGGAAAAAGCCGCTCTTCTGAAACCTTGTATCAGCACACCGATAAATCCACCGGCAACAGCATCGGGAGCAAACGCGCCAACGAAAATGGCGGCAATCGTGGCGGGCAGTTGGGCGTAATTAACGGCAAGAATGACGATGGCGGAAAGCACGTAAATGCCACACATAAACGGAACAATCTTGTCCGTTACCTGCGCGATGCTTTTAATGCCTCCGATAATCACTAAGCCAACAAAAATCGCCATGAACAAACCGAATACCCAGCCCGGAGTTGAATAGGGCATGATGGATGAAAACTGCGCGAATGCCTGGTTCACCTGGAACATGTTACCACCCCCAAACGAACCACCGATACACATCACTGCGAAAAACACCGCGAGGATTTTTCCAATGGTCATCATGCCGCGTTTTTTGAACCCCTTGCTGAGATAATACATCGGACCGCCATGCACCACCCCATCTTTGTCCACGTTGCGGTATTTGACGCCAAGCGTACATTCCACAAATTTCGTGGACATGCCAAGCAATCCAGCAATAATCATCCAGAAGGTCGCTCCGGGACCGCCCAAAGAAATTGCGATTGCCACACCCGCGATATTTCCGAGTCCGACTGTGCCTGACAGCGCGGTCGTCAGTGCCTGAAAGTGTGATACCTCGCCTGCTTCTTCCTTGTCGGTATATTTTCCCCGCACGATATTGATAGCGAGCATGAATTTTCTGACATTCACAAATCGCGTGTAAATCGTGAAGAATATCGCACCGAATACCAGCCAAATCAATACGAACGGAACTTTTACTTCATCAGTAAAAGGGATTTGCCAGAAAATAATTTTTTCAACCTGGTCGGTGATGGGCGCGATTTTTTCATTGATATATTCATCAATCCGGTTAGCTGAATTTGACAGAAACGGAATTGCCAGGGCAACAAACAATACGATAAGTTTTTTCATCTTGATTTTTAAAAATTATACGCTGAAAGCCGGGGTTGAATATATGAAAAAGAGAGAGTTTTTGCGATAAAAAATTTTAAACTTCAAACTGCCACTAAGACACAAAGTCACCAAGTTTCACAAAGAAATGCTGACCAATAGCTAAAACTTTGTGATTTCTTTGCGCCTTCGTGCTTTTGTGGCAAACTATTACTTTACAAATTGGACTCAAAAATCATTTCATCTATTTTGAATCAACCTTCTGTCCAGCATTTCCTCAATGTGTAGAAATATTCCACAGTTGAAAAGCTAATGTTCCGGAAATCATTTTTTGCAATCCTCTGATTTTTAGCTCATTAACCAATATTCCGGCTGTTGGCACAGGAATAGCCTGATTGTTATCGAAAGTTATTTTTTTAAACCACTAAATTTTTTAAAACATGAAAAAATTATTTGTAACCATCTTAGCCATGTTCGTCATGGGCGTATTTTTTGTTCAGGCAAATGACGGCATCGTAAAAGAAGCCGAAGCAGTTGTTTCCATTGAAAATGAAGGTAAGACCGAAGTGAAAGCGGAAGAATTACCTGATGCTGTCAAAACTGCATTGGGCGGTGAATCTTTCGCGGGATGGGAGTTTGTTTCTGCGCACAAAGTAAAAGTTGGTGAAACCAAGCATTACGAAATTCAGTTGAAAAAGGGTGAAGAAAGCACCACCGTTAAGTTCGACAAAGAAGGAACACTGATTCAATAAGAATCAACAATACGCAGGACAATTGAGTGGAAAGCCGGGGTGATTACTCCGGCTTTCCTATTTTTGTTTGAATTGGAATAAGAGTGGTCATTGAGATTGCTCTTTTTAAGCAGTTCTAAAAATCACCATTGACACCTTCTCCTTTGGAGAAGGAAAGGATGAGGCAATTTAAAAAAGAGCGATTTTTAGAACTACCTTATTGATAAATATCCAATTCCGCACTGAGATGTCAAAAATATTAGTGGTAGATGATGATGTTACATTCTCGCAAATGCTTGAATCTTTTCTGAAAAAGCAGGGGTATGAGACGGAGGTTCAACATCGTGTGAAAGACGGCATGCAATCATTAAGGAATCATGTTTTTGATATCTGTCTCTTTGATTATCGTCTCCCGGACGGAAACGGGCTTGAACTGGTTCAGGCTTTGCGCGAGAAAGAAGTTTCCACACCCGCTGTCATCATGACGAGCTTCAATGATGTGCGCACTGCTGTCAACGCCATGCGAATTGGCGCATTTGACTATATCACCAAACCTGTGAACCGCGATGAGTTATTGATGGTGATTCAACAAGCGCTCGAAAAAAAGAATGGGAAAAAGCAAATCAAAAAAACCGCTCAACCGGAATTTATTGAAGGTAAAAGCGCTGCTTCAAAATATTTACTTGAACACACCCGCTTAGTCGCGCCTACCGACATGAGCGTGATTATCCAGGGAGAAAGCGGAACCGGCAAAGAATACATCGCCCGCCTGATTCACCGCCTGAGCAAAAGAAGTGACGCGCCATTTGTCGCGATTGACTGCGGAGCGCTTTCGGGCGAATTGGCTTCAAGCGAATTGTTTGGGCATGTGAAAGGAGCGTTTACCGGGGCGTTGTTCAACAAAAAGGGACAATTTGAAGTTGCCAATGGCGGCACGCTTTTCTTGGATGAAGTCGGTAATCTGAGTTATGAAATCCAGGTGAAGTTGTTGCGCGCGTTGCAGGAGCGTGTGATTCAACCGATCGGGAGCAACCGGCATGTGAAAGTGGATGTGCGTATTCTCACTGCCACGAATGAGGATTTAACGGCAGCGGTTAAAAGCG
>JBGTCY010000037.1:0-15669 GCA_041748615.1 Chitinophagales bacterium | reverse complement strand
TTTCCTGCATTTCATCCACCTTACCGAGAATTCGGTTCATTTCTGTTTTTCTGAGCGGAACCGGCTTGTTGCGTTCAATGAAGTGCATCACTCCGGTGATACCCTGAAGCGTTTGAACCATTTCAGAACTCAAACCGTCTTTCTTCACTTCCACCAACACATAACCGGGAAAGAAATTTCTTTCTTTTATGACCTTCTTTCCTTTGATGATTTTATAGACTTTTTCAGTAGGTACCAATACCTGTTTCACCAAATGTCCCCAGCCGGAACGCTTTACCTCATTGTCAATATACTCACGGACTTTACGCTCCTTGCCGCTGATGACTTTCAGTGCATACCATTGAGTATCCGTTGCTGTTGCTAATGTTTCGCTCACCTCTTTTTGTGTTAACCTATGATAGTCTTATAAATCAATTTTAACAGATTATTGGACGCCTGGTCCATCGCCAGTACAACTAAAGCGATTATCAATGAAGCCACTAACACAACCACAGCGCTGGACTGCAACTCCTGCCAACTTGGCCAGGTTACTTTGTACACCAACTCGTTGTATGCCTCCCTGAGGTATAATGTGAATTTGTTCATTCTTTATTAATAATCTGCTTTAATAATGCCTGCCAACTTATAGTTCAAAACCGGATACAATAACTTTTGGAGAATTCAACTGAATTTTCTCCAAAACTGCACGGGTGGAGAGGCTCGAACTCCCAGCCTGCGGTTTTGGAGACCGCTGCTCTACCAATTGAGCTACACCCGTATCCGCTTATTTAATGATTTCAGTAACCTGACCAGCGCCTACTGTTCTGCCACCTTCGCGGATAGCGAAACGCAAACCTTTATCAATAGCAACAGGATAAATCAATTTCACAGTGAGGGTGATGTTATCACCAGGCATCACCATTTCAACGCCATCCGGCAATTTGATTTCACCGGTACAGTCGGTAGTTCTGAGATAGAACTGCGGTCTGTAGTTGTTGAAAAACGGTGTATGTCTTCCACCTTCTTCTTTGCTCAGGATATACACTTCACATTTAAATTCAGTATGAGGCGTGATGCTGCCGGGCGCACAAATTACCATCCCTCTCTTAATCTGGTCTTTTTCAATACCACGCAACAGGATACCTACGTTATCACCGGCTTCACCTTCATCAAGAATTTTTCTGAACATCTCTACCCCGGTACAAGTGGATGTCATTTTTTCATTGGTCAGACCAATAATTTCTACCGGTTCACCGGTTCTCACGATACCTCTTTCAATTCTACCGGTAGCAACAGTACCACGACCAGTGATAGAGAATACATCTTCTACAGGCATCAGGAATGGCTTGTCAATCGGTCTTGGCGGAACAGGAATTGTTGTATCAACAGCTTCCATCAATTCTTCAATCGCCTTGATGCCTTCTGCGCCACCTTCAAGCGCCTTTAATGCTGAGCCTCTGATAATTGGAATGTTATCTCCATCAAATTGATAAAAAGTGAGCAATTCTCTCACTTCCATTTCCACGAGGTCGAGCAATTCAGGGTCATCAACAAGGTCCACTTTGTTCATGAAAACAACAATCTGAGGAACACCTACCTGACGCGCTAAGAGGATATGTTCACGTGTTTGTGGCATCGGACCATCCGTAGCTGCTACTACAAGAATCGCACCATCCATTTGAGCCGCGCCAGTCACCATGTTTTTAATATAGTCAGCGTGACCGGGGCAATCCACGTGGGCATAATGGCGGGATACGGTTTGGTACTCCACATGCGCAGTGTTAATCGTGATACCTCTTTCCTTTTCTTCAGGTGCGGAATCAATGGAGGCATAATCTCTTTTCTCAGCCAAACCTTTGCTTGCAAGTGTTTGGGTAATGGCAGCGGTAAGAGTTGTCTTGCCGTGGTCAACGTGACCAATCGTCCCGATATTAACGTGGGGTTTGGTTTTTTGGAATTTTTCTTTTGCCATGGTTAACTGTTTTTTGGTTGTCTTTGTTGATTAATAATTATAAAAAAAATTAGAATAAATACATTTTTAAAATGAACTTAAAATTTAGCCCCGGTAGATGAGCCGATGTCGGGAATTGAACCCGAGACCTCTTCCTTACCAAGGAAACGCTCTACCCCTGAGCTACATCGGCATTCCCTACATCTTTCAATGAGCGGGAGACAATCCACCTCAGACAGACACGAACTACAACTTGTAAAGTTGTTGCTCTTCCAACTGTGGTGTTCCCTCTTTTTATTCTAAAGAACTCTCCTTTTCTCCTCTCAGAGCGGGAGACGAGGTTCGAACCCGCGACCTACAGCTTGGAAGGCTGTCGCTCTACCAACTGAGCTACTCCCGCTTAATAATTAAATATTTAAAAGAACAATCATTTCACCCGAATGTGGGGAGAGCAGGATTCGAACCTACGAAGACATAAGTCAACAGATTTACAGTCTGCCCCGTTTGGCCACTTCGGTATCTCCCCGAAATCATCTTTCATTTTATTTCAAAAAACAAGAGCCAGTGGAGGGATTCGAACCCCCGACCAGCTGATTACAAATCAGCTGCTCTGGCCAACTGAGCTACACTGGCAATCCTTCAAAAAATGACATAAAAAAGTCATTCCTCTCGAAAAAGGATTGCAAACTTACAGAAAATTCAGATTAATAACAAACAGGAAGCCAAAATTAATTTTTTAGTTTGTCTTTGTGCTTTTTCAACTGCCTTTTCATCGAACTTACCGCTTCGTCAATTGCTGTTTCGAAAGTCTTGCTGGTTTCACTGGCAAACAGGGTTGTACCTGGAACTGCCACCTTCAGTTCAGCCGCTTTATCCTTAATCTGACTGTTCGCGCTGTCAAATTTCAGATAAACATCCACATCAAGGATAATATCGAACAAATTGGTCAGTTTGCCGATTTTCTTTTCAGCAAAATCTATCAACTTCTTATCCGCAGTGAAATGGATAGTTTGAATTCTAATTGCCATAGTTTATGCTTTAGGATGAGCTTTTTTATAAGTGTCTTTGAGTTTTTCTATATTATTATGCGTGTAAACCTGTGTCGCGGCAAGGCTGGAATGACCTAATAACTCTTTCACCGCGTTCAGTTCCGCCCCGTTATTCACCAAATGAGTGGCAAAAGTATGCCTTAATGTATGAGGACTTTTTTTGTCAACTGTCGTCACTAAACTCAAATAACGATTTACAATCCTGTATGCAAATTTCGGATACATCTTATTTCCTGAGTCGGTTATGATTAAATATTCGTTCTGAAAATGCTTGCATTTCTCCTCCTTGTATTGATTGATTCGTTCAAGCAATGTTCTGTCAAGTGGAATAATCCGTTGTTTGTTTCCTTTACCGAGCACTTTCACCTCACCCCTGCTATATTGGATATCAGATTCTTTGAGGTTGATTAACTCAGATAATCGGAGTCCGGTAGAGTATAGAATATCGAGAATAAGTTTATCCCTCAAACCTGCAAACCCTTCTTTAAACTCAATTTCATTAAACATTTTATCGGTACCGGTGTCATCAACGAATGACGGTAACTTCTTTGAAGTCTTTGGAGATTGAATTTTGACCGTGGGGTTGATATTGACCGTTCCGTTTTTAATTAAAAACCTGAACCATGACTTGATCGTGGAAAGTTTCCGGTTGATTGAGCGTGATTTTATTCCATGATTCATTAATTCAACCATCCATGAACGGATATGGAAATGTGTAATCTCAGAGGGTGAATTTAAGGTATATTGATTTTCTAAATAAAGGCTGAACTGACCCAAATCATTTTGATATGAAATCAGAGTATGGGGTGAATACCTTTTTTCATTTTTAAGAAAGCTGATAAAGTTGTCGTATTGCATCAGCAAATGAATTAAGCATATTGTAAAGAATATGCAAGGCGGAAAAAAACAGGCAGAAATTACTGGAACATTCCACTATCGGTCATCTGCTGGCGATAAACCGCTTTGAGAACTTCAGTTCTCCTTTTAACGGAGGGTTTGGTAAAAGCTTGCCTTCTGCGCAATTCCTTAATCGTGCCGGCTTTTTCAAACTTCTTTTTGTATTTTTTCAGCGCTTTGTCAATGGAGTCGCTGTCTCTGACGTCAATAATGAGCATTTTAATTTTTTTTGAGCGGCAAATATAAGTGATTCTCAATAAAATACAAAAGGGTTTTGTGAAAGGGTTGATGATTTTTTGCGGGTTATACAATTTTATTCTAATAAAGACGGGTGCAGAGGGACGGCAACAATGTTCATTTGTGCATCAACTTGGGTGATAAAGTTTCATAGTGAAGCTCTTCATGTATTTTTGTGCGAATGAAAAATGATAGACTTTTGGCAGTAGATGTTAGATTTTTAGACTTTAGACTTTGAACATTAAACTTTAATCCCCCTCCCCCGTGCCTGACAATCCTGAAAAAAAAATATTCCTGCTGGATGCTTATGCTTTGATTTTTCGCGCCTATTACGCGCTGGCGAAAAATCCCATTCACAACTCGAAGGGACTGAACACGTCCGCGATTTTCGGGTTCACCAATACGCTGTATGATTTGCTCCGGAAAGAAAAACCTACGCACATCGCGGTGGTGTTTGATCTAGGACAGTCCGACCGCGCGGTGGAGCATGATTTTTACAAAGCCAACCGGCAGGAAACGCCTGAAGATATTTTGACTTCCGTGCCGTATATCCGAGAAATCATTCAGGCATTTGACATTCCGATTATTGAGTTGGAGGGTTATGAAGCGGATGATTTAATCGGCACGATTGCGAAGAAAGCGGAGCGGCACGGCTACAAAGTATTTATGGTGACGCCCGACAAAGATTTCGGACAGTTGGTGTCGGAAAATATTTTTATCTGGAAGCCGCCTTACATGGGCAAGCCGCACGAGGTGTTGGGCGTGAAGGAAATCTGCGAAAAATGGCAGATTGACGATGTGAAAAAAGTGATTGACATTCTCGGCTTGATGGGTGACAGCGTTGATAATATACCGGGTATTCCGGGCGTGGGCGAGAAAACCGCCATCAAGTTTGTGAATGAATTTGGCAGTCTGGAAAATTTGTTGGCGAATACCGACAAGCTCACCGGCAAGATGAAAGAGAAGGTGGAAGAAAATAAAGAACTGGCGGTGATTTCAAAAAAATTAGCTACCATCATCATTGATGCTCCGGTGGAAGTGGAGGAAGATAAATTAATCATCACCGAGCCGGACAAGAAAAAATTAATGAAGCTTTTTTCCGAATTGGAATTCCGCACGCTGGGTAAAAGGATTTTGGGCGAAGAATTTTCGGTCAATCAGCCGGTGGCGAAGAAAACGGCTGTGGGGATGACGTTGGATTTGTTTGGGGATAGCCCACAGCCCGCAGTCCACAGCCCACAGTTGGGGGGAAGTCCGCAGTCAATGGACGATATCTCGCAGACGGTGGAGGGTGTTGGAGTAGGAAAAAATATTGATAACGTGCCGCATGAGTATGTGATGGTGAGTTCTGTTGAGGATAGAAAAAAGTTGATTGAATTGCTGATGGAGCAGAAACAATTTTGTTTTGATACGGAAACGACTTCGATTGTCGCGACTGATTGTGAAATCGTAGGGTTGTCATTCAGCTTTGAGCCGTACAAAGGATATTACATTCCGTTTCCGGAAGTGAGGGCGGAAGCGGAAAATATATTGCGGGAGTTCAGTCCGGTTTTTGAAGATGAAAAGATTTTGAAAATCGGACAGAATATTAAATTCGATTTGATTGTGCTGAAAAGTTATGGCGTGGAAGTGCGGGGCGAACTGTTTGATACCATGGTGGCGCATTATTTATTGGATAATGAAACACGCCATAATATGAATGTACTGGCGGAAAATTATCTTGGATATTCACCGGTTTCCATCGAAACGCTCATTGGCAAGAAAGGAAAAAACCAGGGCAGCATGCGCGATGTTGAGTTGGAGGTGATTAAAGAATACGCGGTGGAGGACGCGGACATCACATTGCAATTGAAAGAGATTTTCGCTCCGAAAATCAACGCTGAGGCTTATGAGGAATTGTTTCATGAAATTGAAGCGCCTTTGGTGCGCACGCTGGCGGATATGGAATTTGAAGGCGTAAAAGTGGATGTGGATTATCTGAATATTTATTCAAAAGAATTGGAACGTGACTCGCGGCAGGCACAGATCAAAATTTTTGAAATCGCGGGAACGTCATTCAACCTTGACTCGCCCAAACAATTGGGTGAGGTATTGTTTGTTAAAATGAAAATTCCCTACGAAGGAAAAAAAACAAAAACCGGTCAGTTTTCTACTGGTGAAGAGGTGCTATCGAAACTCGCGCACGAACATGAAATCGCAAAACTCATTCAGGACTACCGCGAGTTGGTGAAACTGAAATCTACCTATGTGGATGCTTTGCCATCGTTGGTCAATCCGAAAACGCAACGTATTCACACTACGTTTAATCAAACCGTTGCCGCTACCGGCAGGTTGAGCAGTACTAATCCGAATTTGCAAAATATTCCCATTCGCACGGAGAACGGACGTAAAGTGCGCAAGGCATTCATCCCTCGTGATGCGGAACATGTCATTCTTTCGGCTGACTATTCGCAGATTGAACTGCGCCTCGTGGCAGCAATTAGCAAAGATGAAGCGATGCTCGATGCGTTCAACAACGACCTCGACATTCACCTTGCGACAGCCGCCAACGTCTATGGCGTGCCGCTGGAGGAAGTCACCAAAGAGATGCGCGGCAACGCCAAAATGGTGAACTTCGGCATCATCTACGGCATCTCGGCTTTCGGCTTGTCGCAGCGCAGCAGCCTGAGCCGCAGCGAGGCGAAAGAAATTATTGAAAATTATTTCAAGACCTATCCCGGCATCAAGCGCTACATGGACGAAGCGATTGATTTAGCGCGGGAAAAAGGTTATGCCGAAACCCTGAAAGGCAGGAAGCGCAGGCTGCCCGACATCAACAGCAAGAACCACACCGTGCGCGGATTTGCCGAGCGCAACGCGATTAACACTCCCATACAAGGCACTGCAGCCGACATGATAAAAATCGCGATGAACCGCATTTACAATGAATTTAATAAGCATCAATTCAAAAGCCGCATGACGTTACAGGTGCATGACGAGTTGGTGTTTGACGCGCATAAAGATGAATTGGAAATAATCAAACCGCTCATCGAAGAGTGCATGAAAAACGCGCTGGAACTGCCAGTGCCGATAAAGGTGGAGATGGGGGTGGGTGGAAATTGGTTGGAGGCGCATTAGTCGGGTTGATAGAACACTGTTGATTTTTATTCGTGCATTCGTGGCAATTTGCTTTATCATAATCAACCATAATCATCATAATCAGTCAGCGTTCAATCTGAATTCAAATTAATTTTATTGAAAAATAAGATTTATGTCAAAAAGCATTACAATCCCTGATGAAGTCATCATGAATAAGATATTCCTTATCAGGGGACACAAAGTGATGTTGGATAGTGATTTAGGGAAACTATATGCAGTTGAGACAAAATATTTAAAACGACAGGTTAGGAGAAACATCGCTCGTTTTCCTGATGATTTTATGTTTGAGTTAACCGATGATGAACTGCAAAACTTGAGGAGCCAATTTGGCACCTCAAGTTGGGGAGGAACAAGATATGCTCCTATGGCTTTCACCGAACAAGGAGTTGCCATGCTTTCCAGCGTATTGAACAGCGATAGAGCGATAGAAGTTAATATCCGCATCATCCGCATTTTTACCAAACTGAGGGAAATGCTTCTGACACATATAGACATTCTCCTGAAATTGGAACAGTTGGAAAAGAAAATTACCGGGCATGATGAAGACATTCAGGCAATCTTTTCGGCATTAAAACAATTGCTGAACCCGCCCGCAGAGCCGAGGAGAAGAATTGGGTTTAAGACGGACAGGGATTAAGTGCGGATTAGACGTTGGTTTTTTTACGATAACAAAAATGCCACTAATGCACGAATAAAAAACCCAACCTCTTAAAACATATAAGCCGCGCTCAGCAGCCATCTTGCTCTGGCTTTAATTTGACCATCAGCGAGATGATGATGAACTGGTTGCAGGTAATTAAAACCCGTCACGAATCTTTTGAAATAGATATCCAATCCTGCCATTCCAAGCAGCATTTCTCCACCGCTTTCTGTCACCGCGTACCGGCTGTCCGAATCCAATCCTGCCATTTCAAAAAACAATCCCGCACTTGGCAGGAAAGAGAAGTTGCCTGCTTTTTTCCAGTAAAAAACCCTTGTAGCCGCGCTGAACCGGTTCCCGAAGCGATATTCATTTTTATTGCGGGTGTTGAGGCGATATTCAGCGTCTGTTTGAATTCCGAATTGACGGATGCGCACGGTATAAATCGTGTTCAATAAAAAATCAACGCTGCCCGTACCCGGTTGCATGGCAGGAGGCAAAAGCTCAACGCCATCGGTAACTCCTTTTCTTCCAGTGGGCAATTTGATACCGCCACCCGCCAGCAGCAGGTGTTTCCAATCGCTGCGCAGGCTGTCTCCGGTGTTTACAATTGTATAATTGGCTATCAGGGAAATGTCGCCTAACCCGCGTGCATACTGGCTAGCTTGGTGGATATTTCTTTCAAAAAAATGAACCGGAACAAAAGCGAAAAGCTGAACGCGTTTTGCCGGATAAAATCTGCCCCAGAGTTCAACAGTATTGAAAGTTTCCGAGGATGCTTCTGTTTCCGAACCTGAATGTGACTCAAAACTGCGGTGATTCCAGCGCAAGCCTGTCAGGTTTTTGTGAAACTGCGGAAGCACGCCAAGATAATTACTGCCTGATGAACAGGCACAAGCTCCACACGCCATGAGTGCCGGCAGCATGATAACACATGACGCGAGCATCAATATTATTTTACGCATAAATAAAAATGTTAGTTGAGTAAATGGAAAAAAAAGCAGGGATGCAGCTACTCAACCTGCCGGAGGATGGAAAATTCCGGGCGCGAAATTAAAAAGAAGACGAGAAGAAGCAGGTTGAAAAAGCGAGATACTCAGCGTAGTGATTTGTTGGGAAGATATTTCTCCGGTGATGAATGGCGGAAGTTCCTGTAAATCACGAAAAACCGGAGGCAACTGATTTTCATCATTTTTCTCATCGGCTTTTTTCAGTTGTTTACTCAGGTAACATTTTCCGTTGCACTGCATTTCCGGTGTTTCACGGTTTTCACAAAAATTGGCAGTAATAAAAGTTTTATTGATTTGATAAAACCCGATGATTCCAACTTTCAGGAAAACCTGGAAGAGGAGTAAAAAGAGAAGCGAGAGTGTAGCGAAAACTTTCACGCAACGAAGGTAAAAAGAAAAATTATCGAGAGTTTATGATTTAAATCATCAACTTTTTCATTCACAAAAATTCAATTCCTCTTTCGTTTCTTTGTACCCTTAAAAAAAACAATTCAGTTTTAAAAATTCAAACATGCCTAATACTCCCTCTTTCAACGAAAATTATCCTGATATTTCCCGCTCCAACGAACTTTTTGAGCGGGCAAAGAAAATCATGCACCCGGTTACGCAGACGCTTGCGAAAGGACCAACGCAATTCGTGAACGGAGTTGCTCCCAAATATCTGAAACGTGGCAAAGGCGCCCGCGTGTGGGATGTTGACGGCAATGAATACATTGATTACAACATGGGCATCGGTCCCGTTTCATTGGGATATGCTTATGACAAAGTGGATGAAGCTGTCCGCAAACAGTTGGAAGACGGCATCACATTTTCGTTGATGCACGAATTGGAAGTGGAGGTGTGCGAACTGTTGCATGAAATTATTCCGAATGCCGAGTCTGTCCGCATCAGCAAAACGGGCGCGGATGTGACGAGCGCGGCAGTGAGAGTGGCGCGCGCGTTCACGGGAAGGAGCAAAGTGCTGTGCTGCGGTTACCACGGCTGGCATGATTGGTATATCGGCATCACTTCGCGCAACAAGGGAATCCCGCAGGAAGTGAAGGAACTGACTTATACTTTTGGTTACAATGATTTGGAATCCGTGAAAAAAGCGCTGGATGCGGATACTGCCGCAGTCATCTTAGAGCCGTTTGTCTTTGAAGCGCCAAAAAATAATTTCCTCCATCAGTTGCAAATACTCTGCAAGGAAAACGGAACACTGTTAATCTTCGATGAAATGTGGACGGGATTTCGCATCGCGTTGGGCGGAGCGCAGGAATATTTCAACATAAAACCGGACCTTGCCACTTATTCCAAGGCGGTTGCCAACGGGATGCCGGTTGCATTTTTGACGGGCAGAAAAGATGTGATGCAATTGTTTGAAGAAGAAGTGTTTTTTTTCACCACGTTTGGCGGAGAAGCATTATCGCTGGCGGCTGCCAAAGCAACGATAAATGAATTGCGTGAAAAAAATGTACCCGCATACCTGGCGGAAAAAGGCAAACTGCTGAAGGAAGGCTACAACAAAATTGCCAATGAATCAGGCATGGATTACACCAATTGTTCGGGCTATGACTGCCGTTCGATTGTCAATTTCAATGCAGCTGCCGGTGACCCACTGCTAATGAAATCATTGGTGCAACAGGAAATGATAAAACGCGGCATCCTTTGGGGCGGTTTTCATAACATGAGTTTCAGCCACACGGATGAGGACATAGCTTATACACTCAAAGTGTATCGTGAGGTGCTGCCAATATTAAAAAAAGCGGTGGATGAAAAAAATATTGGAACTTATCTGAAAGGAGAACCGGTGCAGGCGGTTTTCAGAAAAGTGAGTGATTTCAATATCAAACCGAAAGCCGCTAAAGTTTAATCGGGAGTGGTGTGATTTAATTTTTATCTCCTTTGAAAAAAAAATCTTTTATTTCTGATTTTTCAAAAATCAACACGACATTTCACTCGAAAAATGGCAATCCTATATCCCTTCATCATCCAGCAGGAAAGATTCAAAACAAAACATTAGCGCTGCTATTCCTGGCATTCCTGATTCACTTTCTGCCTTTTTTTATCCAGGGCGATGGCGCTTACATCCGGATTCATGACAATCTTGAAGGAGAGTGGATGTGGCTGCATTTGCTGAAAATTAACGGGATGGCATTTGAATTTTCAGCGGATGCCAAAATAGCGCAGGTGATGAACGGAGTTGAAAGAAACGCTTTCCCGTCAGGATTTTCAGTGCCGATGTTGTTGGTCATGTTGTTCGGAAGTTATTGGGGTTATCTCATTAATTATGCGCTGATTCACACCATCGCTTTTGTGGCGATGTATTTGTTGTTGAAAACACATTTTCTGAAAGAGCAACATCAGTGGAATATTGCGCTGGCGGTTTCACTGTGTTTCAGCATGATTCCCTTTTTCAATTCCTTCGGCATATCGGTTGCTGGTCAGCCGTTGTTGCTGCTGGCGGTTTTAAATATTCTGAAAAAACGCGACAGCCTTATTGATTTTCTCATCTTCTTTTTGTTCCCTTTTTATTCTTCCATTGTTTGGGCGGGCACTTCGGTATTGTTTGCAATGGGTTTGACGCTGCTTGTTTATACTTTAATAAAACGTCACTTCCATTTCCGGCTTTTCGGAGCAATGGTCTTGATGGCGGTGATGTATGCTCTCGTTAATTTTCAGATGATTCAACTTTCATTTTTCAACAGTGAATTTATTTCGCACCGGGAAGCTTATAACATCTTCGAACAACAGGATGTTGGTTTTATACAAAGTCTGCTGGATTCGGTTTACCCGTTTTTTTTCGCGCATTATCATGTCGGCACAACAGTGACGTTGCCTGTTTTGATTGCCGCTTTTTTCGCATTGTATTTTTTTGGGAATAATCGCTGGTTAAAATATTTGTTACTCTCTGCGGCTGTGATTTGTCTGCTCTATGGTTCCTATATTTATATCGCTCATGTATTCGGTGACATGCTTCCATTCCTGATTACATTCAAGGCGAACCGTTTTATCATTTTGCTACCGCTCATCTGGATGCTGCTCCTGGCGGTTTCACTTGCTAAATTGCAGGGGATTCAAAAAATGCGATTGCCGGTAACAGTCATTCTTTGTTGCGCTTTTATCTCGGCTTTTTTCAGCAATGACGAATGGTTGCACAACATGCGTCAACTTTCCGGCAGGCAATTGAAACCTTCTTACAAAGATTTTTTTTCGGAACCGTTGTTTCAGGAAATCGAGCAATTCATCGGACTTCCGAAAAGTGAATACCGTGTGGCAAGCCTCGGTATGAATCCGAGCATCGCGCAGTACAATGGATTTTATACGCTGGACGGATTGCAGGCGATTTATCCGCTTCAACATAAAAGTCAATTTCGGGAAATCATCGCTCCCGAGTTGGAAAAGAATGAGGAAATCAGAAAGTATTTTGATGCCTGGGGCAATCGTTGCTATCTCTTCGCTTCCGAAATGGGAACGCGCGACAGGCATTTTATGATTGGTAAAAATCAGGATGTTGTTTTACAGAATTTTGAAATCAATCCGGAGGCGTTTAAAAAGATGGGCGGTCAATATCTGTTTTCAACCTGCCGAATCAATCAGCCGGAAAAGAGTGGTTTAAAATTGCTCCGGCAATTTGAACTAAGCGATAGTTACTGGAAAATTTATTTGTATGAATCAACATGAAAACAATCTGAGCAGGGGTGAACAAATAGTGGTTTACGCTGCGCTCGTTTTTTTAATCTTGTTCACGGGACTTGCGCTTTATTTAATCACTGCGGGCAGAAGTCTTTTGCCCATTTTTGAATCCTTTTATTAAAACAAACTTCATGGAGCTTTTTTCATTAAAAAATAAAGTCGCAATCGTCACGGGCGCCTGCGGATTGATTGGAAAACATCATTGCGCAGCCTTGGCTGAAGCAGGCGCAAAAGTTGTCGCAGCGGATATTGTAGAAGAAAAAGTCAAGTCGTTTGCCGCATCATTGGGCAATGAACATCTCGGCATCGCGATGAATGTAAGCGACCGCGCGTCCGTGATGAACGCGCGGGAAATCATTCTGAAACAATTCGGACAAATTGATGTGCTGGTTAATAATGCCGCCATGAATGATATGTTTGAAAATCCCGCGATGGCGGCTGAACAATCGAAGTTTGAAAACTATCCTTTGGAAATGTTTCAGCAGTCATTGGATGTGAATGTGACCGGGGTATTTCTCTGTTCACAGATTCTGGGTACACCAATGGCTGAGCGCGGCAAAGGCAGCATCATCAACATCGCCTCCACTTACGGCATGGTGGGTCCCGACCAATCCATTTACCGCGATGAACAGGGCAAACAAACATTTTACAAATCCGCTGCTTACCCGGTAACCAAAGGTGCGGTCATCAACTTCACCCGGTTTCTGGCGGCATATTGGGGAAAAAAAGGCGTCCGTGTCAATACGCTTTCGCCCGGTGGCGTGGAAAATAATCAGCACGAATTTTTTGTAAAGAATTATTCCGACAAAACACTGCTTGGCAGAATGGCTTCTCCCACCGACTACAAAGGTGCGCTGGTTTTTCTCGCGAGTGATGCTTCCGCTTATATGACAGGTGCAAATCTCGTGGTGGATGGCGGGTGGACGGCTATTTAGGGGCTACAACAATTTCTCCGCTGACACGATGATGCCGTCTTCATCGGAATAAACGAATGCTTCCGGCTGAAAAGTGACATCCGCGAATTTCACGGGAATGTTGACTTCACCGACACCGCCCTTTACGCTTTTTTGAGGATTTGTGTTCAACGCTTTCACCCCTATCTGCTGACGGTTGATTTCATCAGAGTCACGGATGCAACCGTAGATAATGACGCCTTCCCATTCGTTTTTCACCGCTATTTCACCCAGCAGGTCGCCCATCAGGGCGCAACGAAGAGAACCTCCACCATCCACCACCAATACTTTTCCGGTTCCGTTTTCACCCAGCATTTTTTTCACCAGCACATTGTCTTCAAAAACTTTTACCGTGACAATCCTGCCTCCGAAAGATTTTTTTATTCCGAAACTTTTAAAAAGCGGTTGTGCTATTTGCAATTTTCCTTCGTGTTGGTCGCAGAGGTCGGCAGTTTTAATGTCCATGTTTTATTGATTTTGAAAACGAAATTGGTATTCCTGTCTGAATTTTTCAAATTTTGACCGCATACTGTTGCATTTTCTCAACTTGTAAATTCTTTACAGATTTCATCAGTCCATTCTATCCACACTCCCCTACTCACAACTTTCTTTCCGGCACAAAATCAAAGAACTTATTTTTACCCGATTCGTTGAGACTTTGTCTATTCTGAAAAAACTTGCCGGTCAGACTGCCGTTTACGGCATGAGCAGCATCATAGGAAGGCTGTTCAACTATCTGCTTGTGCCGATTTACACGCGCGCGTTGACTCAAACTGCTGAATATGGCGTGGTGACTGAAATGTATGCCTACGCGGGCTTCTTCATCGTGTTGTTCACATATGGCATGGAAACCGCTTTTTTTAGATTCGAACAGACGGCTGGAAGGGAAAAGACGTATGCCACTTCCTGGCTTTCCCTATTAATCAGCAGTTTGATATTTTCACTGCTGCTCATTTTATTTTCCGGCAATATCGCTGAAGCGCTCACCGTAGAAAACACCTCTCTGCAATCATTAAATGCCGGGAATTATCGTCTGTTCATTATCTGGTTTGCATTCATATTTTCTTTTGATGCGCTTTCCGTGATTCCGTTTGCACGGATGCGTGCTGAAAATAAGCCCGTACGCTTTGCTGTCATAAAGCTGGTGGGAATTTTTATCAATATCTTGTTGAATCTCTGGTTTATATGGGCTGCTCCCTTATTGGTTGAAAACGGGTGGACTACCTCATGGTTTGTACCTGAAAAAGTTGAGGTATCTTACATTTTTCTTTCGAATGTAGCGGCCAGTTTCATCACGCTGCTGCTGCTTATACCGGAAATATTGGGAACCCGGTGGCAGTTTGATTTTTCATTGTGGAAAAAAATGATGCGCTACGCCCTCCCGCTCATGGTGGTGGGAATGGCTGGCGTCATCAATGAATTGTTCGACCGTGTGTTGCTGAAATTTCTATTGCCTTATACTTATGAAGAAAACATGGCGCAACTCGGCATCTATGGCGCGTGTTACAAATTATCCGTCCTGATGACGTTGTTCACGCAGGCTTACCGCTATGCTGCCGATCCCTTCTTTTTTTCACAATCCGGCAAGGCGGGCGCAAAAGAAAACTACGCGCTTGCCATGCGGTATTTTGTCATCGTGGGAAGTATGATTTTTCTTGGAGTGATGTTGTTCATGGACATCATTAAACATTTTATCGGTCCAGCATACCATGAAGGATTAAAAATAGTGCCATTGCTGCTGCTCGCTAATCTTTTTTTGGGAATTTATTACAACCTTTCAGTTTGGTACAAACTCACGGATAAAACAATGACCGGTGCATGGATTTCCGTGGCGGGCGCATTCATCACGATTTTTCTGAATATATTGTTGATTCCACAACTCGGCTATATGGGAGCTGCCTGGGCTACTTTGGCTTGTTATTTCACCATGACTGTAATTTCTTATGTGTTAGGTCAAAAAAATTACGCGGTTCCTTATGCCACCGGAAAAATTTTGATGTTAATCGCGGGAGCATTATTGGTTTATGGCACGAGTGTTTGGTTGCACTCAGAATTAAACATATCTCAAATGATGGCTTTCATCCTCAACCTATTTTTGTTTTTAATTTATGGAGCGGGTGTTTTTTTCTTTGAAAAAAAA
>JBGTCY010000036.1:0-4781 GCA_041748615.1 Chitinophagales bacterium | reverse complement strand
GGTACGCAGTTCCATCAGCGATGTCGTGTCCGCAGTGAGGCTGATGAGCATGATTTCACCCATAATGCTCGACTGTGGCGCCATGGTGGGAATGCCCGCGCCTTGCGGCAGCTTCGCGGTGACTGTTGATATTTTTTCATTGACGATTTGCCGCGCTTTGAAAATATCAGTGTTCCATTCAAACTCAATCCAGACGATAGAGATGCCGGCAGAAGATGCCGAGCGCACTCTGCGCACATGCGTGGCACCATTGACCGATGTTTCGATTTGGAAAGTAATCAGCTTTTCAACTTCTTCAGGCGCCATGCCATGCGCCTCCGTCAGCACCACAACCGTTGGCGCGGTGAGGTCGGGAAAAACATCAACCTCCATTCTCGAAGCGATGTAAACTCCAAATGCAATCAGCAAGACGGATGTCATAATGATGAGCAGCCTGTTGCCGAGCGAAAATTCTATTAATCTGTTTACCACAGGATTTTAGATTTTATAATTTATTAGATTTTTGAATTACTTACCATGCCTTACTTGTTCAGGCATTCCCCGATGTTTTAACCTTTCTAAAATTTTTCAACTGTTGGAAAGATTCTATTTATGTACTTTTAATGCTCATGGCCATGCTCCGGTATTGCGCCTGTTGCTGCGGATAATTTAATGGGGTAAACGCCTTTGACAACCACTCTTTCACCCTCATTCACGCCACTCAGAATTTGAATATTCATTCCGTCAGAAATTCCAGTTTTCAGTTCCCGCTTTTCAAAAGTTTCACCACCGGTTTGCACATAAACATGAAACAATCCCTGCTCTTCAAGCAATGCGGAAACGGGTACAGTCAGTGCATCTGTTTCCGGTTTTAAAAGCAGATACACCTCCGCAACCGCACCCGGGAGTATGCTGCCCATATTGTCAAACTCGAATGTCACCGGCAGAAATGGCGATTGAGCATCAATGCTTTTTCCAAATGAAACCACTTTGCCGTTCAGGTCGCTTAATCTGATGGTATTTGGGTTTCCGGGAGTTTTAAAATGCGCTGAGAAAATTTGCGGCAGTCGTTCCGCATATTTTTGTGATACCTGCGCGCGCAGGAGCAGCTTCCTGTTTTTGGAAATAATTGCAAGCGGAGCGCCCGCCTGCACATACTGCCCTTCGCTGACGAAGATATTTTTTACAAAACCTGAAATTGGCGAATTGACAACCTGTCCGTTGGCGGAATAATTTTTGGCGAGCGCCTTGAAATGCGTTTGAGCATTTTCAAACTTCAGCTTCGCGTCTAAAAAATCTTTTTGAGAAATGACTTTATCTTCCACCAAATCCAATGCTCTTTCATAATCGGCTTTGGCTTTTTCAAAATCTGATTTTGCCGTTCTGTAAATCACATCAATATTGCTTTCCGCCAGCGCGCCTCCCGAAATGGTGAACAACAAAGCGCCACTGCTCACCTCCGAACCGGGGATGTTTTTTGAGCCGGTGAATAAAACAAGCCCGCCTGATTTTGCGGTAACAATCATTTCATCCCCGGGAGCGGAAATGATTTGTCCGCTGGTTTTAATCACCTCGCTGATGAGTTGTTTTTTTACCGGAATGGCAGCAAAATCCGTTTTCCATGCCTGTTCTTTCAAAAAAACAATCACATCGCCCGTTGGTTGCTGCGGCTGATTTTCAAGGGCTGTTTTTTCATTGGGAAAAACTGTAACGCTGTCAATATTGAAAGTTTCATTGATGCCAATTCCTTCTATTTTAAAAGTCAATCTTCCAATCCCTGCAGTTTCCGGCTGAAGTGAAATCGAAAAAATTCCGGATGTAACCGGTTTTTCGGAAATGACGGTTGTCGTCTTGCCGTTGAGGTTAAATATCAATGTTACTTTCCCTGCTTGAAGCGGCACAAAACTTTCGCCCATCACTGTGACGTGTGTGGCAAATTTTGAAATCCCTCCCGCAATCAGCGGAGGAAATTCAACAAACAACTCGGCTTGCTCACTATACAGCGTGTATGAATATGGTTCAGGTTCATTGTCCTCTGTATTTGAATGAGTGTGATGACATCCATAAAGTAATATAAATATTATTGCATATATTGACGACTGATACATAGTTAAAATATTTTGAAAAGAAAATGAAAACAGAAAATGCGGGCGTTATGCCGGTAGTGGCATCACGCTAAAAAGGGTGGTGCGCGTAAGCCATGCGAGGAAACAAAATGAAAATCATCAGCCGGAATATCAGGAGGAGGCTGAATGATTTCAATACAATATGCACCGGTGAATAAATGGTGAGATGGCAGACAAAAATTAGCGGGTATTAATTCAACTCCATTTTGATTTAACACATGCTTCACCACTGTTGCGGTGTAGAGGTCTTCGACATGAATGAAATGAGAAAAAATATTATGCAGGCTATTCTCCTTTTCTTCTTCGTCTATAGTAAGTTCGTGAGAATG
This sequence comes from Chitinophagales bacterium, assembly GCA_041748615.1. Lineage (GTDB taxonomy): Bacteria > Bacteroidota > Bacteroidia > Chitinophagales > CAIOSU01 > JBGTCY01. The sequence continues at coordinate 2,347 of JBGTCY010000036.1, read as the reverse complement.
GTGTTCTGCTTCATCGTGATGGTGATGCGGAATAGTATTATGCGCAAGCAGGATGGAAAAGGAGAGAAATAAAAAAAACTGTATGAGAGTTTTACCTTGCATCAAGTCGAAATTAGTAAATATAATTAGTATGCTGAAATGGTGAATTTCTTGAATCAGTTCTTTACTTTTTTATCTATACCGAAACAACTCAGGTTTTCGAATAATGAAACTGTAAAATATTCGGTATTAACCGAGAGTACGTCTCATTTCCTTCGAAAATTCGACTACTCTCGGTATAACATTTGATGCCTAAACAAAAAACTGTCCCCTTGAAAAAATCTAATTCGAGCAAGCCGTTATATTTGGAGATGATGCCGTGGGCAAAAAAGTCATACGCCTGACGTCACTTACCAACTTCTTGAAGGAAATCCTGTCTTGGGATTGTAAAATCTGTGCAAAAAGTGTGATTAAATTAAGCTCAGCTTTGAGGGCTATTCATTGCTATTGTTTTTTTAAATTTACTTATCTCCCAAAGATTTAAGCTATTGTATGGTACCTGAAAATGACGTAATTTGTGTAGAATAATTAAATTGAAACATTATATTTATTTTTTTTTATTTTGGTTTATTATATTACTAATAACCCTGCCCATAATCGCACAAGCTCAATCCGGCTTATGTAGCGCGGATGTTCCTTTTTATGATGTCAACCTGAGTGGAAATCCGGATAGTGTTTATATTTCACCGCAGGATGCAAGAAACAACACCTGTTGCGGATCTGTTTTCCCTGATCGTTGTATTGAATTCCAGATTATGCTTGATACCGGTGCCATCGGAATAAGGTTCGACATCTATTCTGGCGCGATGCCTCCGGGTGCTTTGTATTATCAAGTTAATTGCGGGACGCCTGTTCAGGTTGGTAACATGATCTGTTTGTCGGGACCCGGACCGCACGCCCTTACTTTTTGCAAGCCAGGTAACAACCCCAATCAATATGCCATTACTTCGATACCGGGTACTACACTTTTGCCGGATAAATATACCACTGAAGGATGTTCAGCTTCATTGGAAGTTACCGGCTTGGTAGATTCTACGGTTACGTGGATGGATATCACCTCCGGCACGGGATATTATAATAATTTTCTAAGTTGTACTTCGGGATGTTCAACTACCAATGTTAACACTCAACCCGGATTTCCTGCTTTTATTGATTTTCAAGCTTGCGGAACAATATATTCAACTCAATGTCCAACCGTTCAAAATTATATTTGCGATACGCTCAGGTTGTTTATCAATACCATCCTTGAAGTTTCAATCCTGCCTGATCCTGCTCCGATATGTGGCGGTGATACTTCCCGGTTGCTCACTGCTCATGTAACAGGACAATCGGGCTATATCCGCTATTTATGGTTCAATGCTTTTGATGGAAGCGGAAATATCATTGGGAATGACAGTTTTTTCCTTGCCGTTTCACCAAGTGATTATTCTGTTATTGTTTATGATACGCTTTATCCAACTTGCGCGCGGGACACTGCAAATATTAGCGTCAATTTCTTCCCAAAGCCATCCATCATCATCTCCGGGGAGGACACGATTTGTAAAGGGGATGCAGCAGTTTTAAATGTTACCGGGGCTGATGAGTATTCCTGGACACCATCTTCATCTTTATCTTGCAATACATGCGCTTCCGTGAGCGCTTTCCCGGTTGTTACTACGCTATACCAGGTTGTAGGAACTGATTCAAACGGATGCATAGCTACTGATTCCTTTTTACTGAATGTAAAATCATTGCAGACTACCAATTTATCTGAGGTAATTTGCGCGGACGACAGTTTTTTTACAGGTGGAGCATTTCAAAATACTTCCGGAATATATTTTGATACCTTAATGGCAATTAATGGCTGTGATTCCATTATAACCACCAACCTCACCGTAAAGCCTGTTTTCACTACAACCGTAGATGTTGAAATCTGCGCTGGAGAAACGCACTTTGTTGGAGGTGCCAATCAAACCGAAAGCGGAACTTATGTGGATGTGCTTATTGCCGCCAATGGCTGCGACTCCACCGTAACGACCAACCTCACGGTGAAGCCGGTATTCACTACAACCGTGGATGTCGAAATCTGCGCTGGAGAAACGCACTTTGCAGGGGGCGCCAATCAAACTACCAGCGGAATTTATGTGGATGTGCTCACTGCCGCCAACGGCTGCGACTCCACGGTAATGACCAATCTTACTGTAAAGTCGGTATTTTCAACTACAGTTAATGTGGAGATTTGTGATGGAGAAACACACTTTGCAGGAGGCGCCAATCAAACTACAAGCGGAACTTATGTGGATGTGCTCACTGCCGCCAACGGTTGTGA
>JBGTCY010000035.1:0-16249 GCA_041748615.1 Chitinophagales bacterium | reverse complement strand
ACGGCAGTAGAAGGCATGCAATATGCCTGGCAGGGAGACAGCCTTAACCACACAGACATCGCGCAGCCTTTTGCAAGCCCCACTCAAACTACCATGTATGTAGTAACGCTCACAGATACAAGCATCAAATATTCCTGCCAGTCAAGAGAAGATACGGTGTGGGTAGTGGTGAAGGATTGCACGGTGGGTATCGGTCAACAGTCCACGAGCAACAGTCCACAGATAAATATTTACCCCAATCCGGTACAGCATACGCTCTATGTTGAATTAATGAATGACAGAAAAAATCTCCAACAGTTGGAGATTTTTGATATTAGCGGCAGGAAAATTTTAGAATCAACACAAACGGAAATCAGCGTATCGCATCTTGCAAAAGGCTTGTATTTTGTGAGAGCGGGATTTTCAAACGGAGAAAGCGCAGTGCGTAAAATCATCATTCAGTAACTTCAAGGAACAATGCCAGCGCATCATTCGCCAGAGGCGGATGCCGAAAAATTAGGCACAAGAAGGCAAAACGCCCCTTCTGCAAGCTAACATCCCTTCAGATTTTTTCCGTAAGTTTGACTCATGCGTTACGATGTTGTCAGCATCAATCCGGAGGTATTAAATGGCACTCCCGTTTTCAAGGGAACACGGGTGCCTATTGAAACGTTTTTTGACCATCTTGAAGACGGCATTTCCATTGACGAGTTCCTCAAAGACTTTCCTACCGTTTCAAAAGCGCAAGTGGTGTCCGTGCTGGAAATCGCGGAAAAAATATTAACTGCTAAGAACTTCAAGCAGATTTATGAAGCTGCTGCTTGACGAAAATCTTCCGGAAAAGTTGAAGAATGATTTACCCGAACATGAGGTTTACACTATCCGGCAAAAAGGCTGGAAAGGGAAAACCAACGGAGAGCTTTTGAAATTGATGTTGAAAGAAAACTTTGACGCATTCATTACGGCTGACAAGCATTTGAGTTATCAGCAAAATTTCAAGGAGTATCCTGTTGCTGTAGTTGTATTAAGTGCGAAGCGCATCAATTATTCTCAACTTAAGCCGCTTGTGCCGAAAATAAACAAGACGCTCAAAAAGAAATTAAAGGCAGGCGTTGTTGTGGTATCTTGAATCGTTCGATGCCCGCGCATAGGCACAAGAAGGCAAACGCTCAAAGCAGGCGCGTCATTTCTTTTGCCAGCAGGGACAAACGCGCTTTATGAATCAGCGCCTCATCCAGAAATCGCTGTATAATTCTTGACGAGAATCTTCAACCCGCTGAGATTGCATTACTCAGAATAGCCGAACTCTTTTATGATACCGGATATCTTGATGCACCACTTAATCATGAAGATAGAAGCGTAGTGATTTTTTTGAGTTTACCATAAGTTTTGTTTTCATACCGAAACCACTCAGGTTTTCGAATGAGGAAACGGTAAAACATTCGGTATTAACCGGGAATACGTCTCCTTCCTTCTGAAATTCGACTCCTGTCGGTAGAATAATCAGGTTTTTACTCACTTCCGCGTGAACGCCTGCTTATGCTTATTTTCGCCCAATGAGCGTATTCAACAGAGGCGGCAAACAGGATGCGGATATGCCATTTTTTGAGCATATCGAAGCATTGCGCTGGCACATTATCCGCTCGATGCTGGCAGTGCTTTTTTTTACCATCCTTTCTTTTCTGTCGAAAGAATTTATTTTCGACACCCTCATTTTCGGTCCCACAAAAAGTGATTTTTTAACCTATCGCGTTCTGTGCTGGATTTCAGACAGAATCGCGCTGGGCAATGCTTTATGTATTGAAGTATTCAGCTTCACCTTCATCAACATTGAAATGGCGGGTCAGTTTATCGTTCACCTGAAAACCAGTTTTCTGTTAGGCTTTATCATTTCTTTTCCCTACATCTTTTGGGAATTCTGGCGTTTTATCCGCCCGGCATTGTATGAAACGGAAGCTCAATACACCAGGGGAATTGTTTTTTTCAGCAGCCTGCTTTTTGGCATCGGTGTATTTTTCGGTTACTTCATCATGGCGCCCACGGTGTTGAATTTTCTCGGAAACTACCAGGTGACTGAGATGGTCGAAAACAGTTTTACGCTCACCAACTATATCGGCTTCATCAGCATGTTTGTCATCAGCACGGGTATTGTGTTTGAACTGCCGATGGTGGTTTATTTTCTGTCGAAATTCGGGTTACTGACCCCCGACCTTATGCGTGAATACCGGAGACACGCGGTGGTCATTATTCTCGTGATAGCAGCCATCATCACCCCGTCACCGGACATCGGCTCACAAATTTTAGTGTTTATTCCCGTGTACTTTTTGTATGAAATCAGTATATTTATATCCGCGCGCGTCAACAAAAACCGCGAGGCGGCTTTAAAAAATGTTTAACATGGACACTATCCGCATTGGCATCGGCTCAGACCATGCCGGCTTTGAGTACAAAGAAGACATCCGCGACCAGTTGAAAAAAAACGGTTTGCATGTGAAAGATTTCGGTACCTACACTGCCGAGTCCGTGGACTACCCGGACTATGTGCACCCGCTCTGCACGGAAATTGATAAAGGAGAAATTGACATCGGCATCCTGCTGTGCGGCAGCGCGAATGGCGTGGCGATGGCTGCCAACAAGCATCCGAATGTAAGAGCAGCGCTCTGCTGGGAAAATGATATTTCGGTGCTCGCCCGCAGACATAATGACGCCAATGTGATTTGTTTGCCCGCGCGATTTGTCAGTCTTGAACTGGCGATTGAAATGACCAACCTTTTCCTCAATACTGAATTTGAAGGCGGCAGGCACAAGCGCAGGGTGGATAAAGTTGCGCTGCCTTTAAAGTAAAGTGCTGTTCTAAAAATTCCATCTTTTGATTGCCTCATTCCTTCCTTCTTCAAAAGAGAATGGAAATTGGCAATTATAGAACCGCCAATGTATTTCCGCTTTGTTCTAATCTTGCATCTATGTCAGGCTTGTATTCGTAGAAATACCTGATACTTCCGATTCATGGTCACCACCCCGCCTATCCGATTTGTACGCAACGCGCTCACCGATGGTCAGTTGCTGCATCTTTATGAATCAATTTTACTTCCGAGACGCATTGAAGAAAAAATGCTGCTGCTGCTCAGGCAGGGCAGGGTGAGCAAATGGTTTTCCGGTATTGGGCAGGAAGCGATTGCGGTGGGTGTTACGGAAGCATTGCAACCGGACGAATATCTTCTTCCGCTGCACCGTAATCTCGGTGTTTTCACTTCGCGCAAACTGCCGCTCGAAAAATTGTTCATGCAATGGCAGGGGAAAGAAAATGGTTTCTCGAAAGGACGCGAGCGTTCTTTTCATTTCGGCACGAATGAACATCACATTGTCGGCATGATTTCGCATCTTGGTCCGCAGTTGTGTGTCGCGGATGGTATCGCGTTATCGCATGTATTGAAACGCGAAAAAAAAGTGACTGCCGTTTTCACCGGTGAAGGCGGCACGAGCGAGGGAGATTTTCATGAGGCATTGAATGTGGCTTCAGTCTGGAAACTGCCGGTGATTTTTGTGATTGAAAATAACGGATACGGACTGTCAACACCATCAAGCGAACAATTCAATTGTAAATACCTCATTGAACGCGCCCCCGGCTACGGCATGAAAGCGGTACAGCTTGACGGCAACAACATCCTCGAAGTCTATCAAACGATTAGTAAAATCGCAGCGGAAATCCGCGAGCAGCCGGAGCCGTGGCTTGTTGAGTGTATGACGTTTCGCATGAGAGGTCATGAAGAAGCATCGGGTGTGAAGTATGTCCCAAAAGAACATTTTGAAACGTGGTCGAAAAAAGACCCGGTGAGCAATTTCAACCAATATTTGATGGATGAAGGAATCCTGAACGAACAACTTCAGGTGGAAATCAAATCAACCATTGACCGGAAGATTGAAGCTGGTTTGAAAATCGCATTTGATGCACCACCAGTTTCGCCTGACACAGATAAAGAGGTAGCGGATGTTTACAAAAAGTTTGAGCCAAAAGTCGTTTCACCTTCATCATCAACCACACGCGAGATGCGGTTAGTGGATGCAGTTTCTGACGGCTTGCGGCTCGCGATGCGCAAGTATCCTGAATTAGTATTGATGGGACAAGATATTGCGGAGTATGGCGGAGTCTTCAAAGTGACGGAAAACTTTATGCAGGAATTTGGAAAAGCGCGCGTGCGCAATACTCCGCTGTGTGAATCTGCAATTCTCGGAGCCGGACTCGGCTTGTCGGTTGGCGGGTTGAAGTCGGTGATTGAAATGCAGTTTGCGGATTTCGTTTCGTCCGGGTTTACGCAAATTGTGAACAACCTTGCCAAAGCGCATTATCGCTGGGGACAACATGCAGATGTGGTGGTGCGGATGCCGACCGGAGCAGGGGTTGGTGCCGGACCTTTTCATTCACAATCCACCGAAAGCTGGTTTTTTCATATACCCGGTTTAAAAGTAGTTTATCCCTCTTCACCCGCTGACGCCAAAGGATTATTACTTGCTTCCATTGAAGACCCTAATCCGGTCTTGTTTTTTGAACATAAACTTTTGTACAGAAGCATTTCCGAACAAGTACCTGACGATTATTACACGATTGAAATCGGCAAAGCAAAACTGTTGAAAGAAGGTGAAGAAGTTTCAATCATCACTTACGGAGCCGGAGTTCACTGGGCGCTGGAAGCTTTGCGAGAACAACCGGACATCAGCGCAGATTTACTCGACTTGCGTACCTTGCTGCCACTTGATTTGGAAGCCATTGAAGCCACTGTGAATAAAACAGGGCGGGTTATCATCCTGCATGAAGACACGCTTACGGGCGGCATCGGAGCGGAAATTGCTGCCCGCATCACCGAAACGTGTTTTGAATATTTAGACGCCCCTGTCATGCGCTCTGGGAGCCTCGACACGCCCGTGCCCTTTGCCACTACATTGGAATGGAATTTTTTGCCGAAAGAAAGATTTAAGAAACAGTTGAAAGAACTATTGGAGTATTGACCATTTGCTCTACATTTTTTTTGAGCAGTTCCAAATCCACCGTATAATTTACGGTAAAAAAATCTTCATTTTTATCGGCAGCTTCACAAAACTGGTAGTAGTAATCATGTCCCAACGCGTCCGCTAATTTCCAATAGACATCGCTGTGTAAATCGTTTTTTGAATGCAGTTCGCGATGCAGTTCAAGCACTTTTCCGCCTTGCGGCATAAACAGCATGTTGGTCAATCCCGCTCCGTGCATTCCGATGAGATGTGTCACGCTGCTGAGTATCTTCACCTGTTCAAAAAAACTGAAGTCTTCAACTGTCAGCGGATGAAAACCGAACCCGGCAAGCAACGTCTCAGCTTCCGCTTCATTGGTCAGTTTTCTGCGTGCCGCTTTTTTGCGGCTGATAAAAATTTTGGTTCCAAAATCAGGAATGTTGATGTCAGCATTTTTGACATGGTTGACAAAAAATTGTCCAATCTTCCGCATCATTGCCGCGTCATAGTGATTGCAGTACGGTTTATTTTCAACGAGCGTGAGATTTTTCACACGTACCACTGCACCTTCTTTCAGATAGAGCAAATTTTTAACGCCCAGCGCTTTTAACGTCAACTGGACAAACTCAACCGTACGGAGATTTTCCGGCAACACCACCACGTAGCCGTTGAGTTTTTCACGCACCTGCCATAGACGCGGCAATGTTTCCGTGAGCCAGTGAAAATAATTGAACCAGTGATGCACCAGGAGATACTGGCGGCTGTCAATTAGCCGGATGAGCGCGGTTTCATCGGAGTGAACGGCTCGCATCCATGCTTCCATTGTTTGAGCATGATAGCTGCCGAGCAAATAAGGATTGCGCTTATCCCATTTTCCATGAATCGAAGCGGGATGAATTTTGAAGTTGTTAAAAACAATTCCAAGAAACCCGGTGAGATAAATCCATTGTTCTTTCAGGTGAAAAATTCGAAAAGGATGCCGGAGATAATAATCTTTTAAAAACCTGTTCGCATGATTTTTTGTGATATTGGCGGGAAATGAAACCATCTGCAATTGATTCCTGAAACCCGGCAACAGGTGCAGTATTTTTTTTCGCAGCGACAAAACAGCCGGCAATTCTCTGAAAAAATTGAAGAAAACAACAACGCGGAGATGCGTTCGCCACAGCTGATTCCGGAATAGCATTACTAATGCATCGGCAAATACTTTGATTGCATCGGATTGGCGCTGTCTCATGAGATGAATTGTCAGGAGGAACAGGTGGAGGGCGAAATATTTTTCCGATAACCGGATAAATTGTGATTTAAGCGACATGATGTTCGGAGGCGGAGAATAAGATTTCTTTGTCAATGAGGTCGAGGATTTCACTGTCCACCGTCATGTCGAATTTACGGGCAAAAAGTTTGTCGGAATTTTTAAGTGATTGAAAGTCGCTTTTCGTTAGAATAACAGGATGAAGATGTGGACCGGTTTCAGGCCACTTTATGTAACGGCAATTATTTTGAGCTATGTTTTCTATATAACTTGAATTGACGATTATAGTGGTAAAAAATGATTCATCAGAAATCAGGGTGTGCTGAAAAAAATCGACTAATTTTTTATTTTCGCGAACTTGCTTTAGGATATATTCCATACAGTCTTTTGTGATTGAGAACCATTGTGATCCTGCATAGGGAATATACCCATCTAACATTTTTCTTTTCTTTTTATGGGTTAAACTTAAGATCATCAATAAAAATTCTCTTTTAATTTTATTTTCTCTAATATATTTTAAAGCGTTAAATAGAAAGACTTTCAGGACTGACCTTGCCGGTTGATTTAGAAAACGCTCTTCCGGAACAGCCATGAGGTTTTCACCCAGAAGACTATACCAATACTTCTCAAATCTCAAAAAACGATGTGTAGAGCCCCAGGGATGTTTATATCCATCCCAGCCTTCGCCATAAATAGATGTGTTTTTAAATGATAAGGGAATATAGTCATATACAGGAAGGTACCACAAAAATTGTTTACCAATATTTTTACGCATATAGTCTTTAATATAATTATTAGATTTAATTGGATAATCATTGCCGCTCAAAACACTGATATAGTCAAATGCCATATTTTCATTGGACAGAAGCTTCATGCCATTGAGTACAGCTTGTGACAAACTGAATTCACCCCATGCGCCCCTCTCTCTTTTGCAATAAAATATATTGGGTCTGTTTTTAAGCAGATATTTTATTTCATAATAATCTTTACGACTGGTATTTTTACATAAATGCAGCACAAAAATACTTTCCGGCTCATCAAGACTGTCAATCAAGCGGATTAATTGTTGTGGTAATTTATGTGCGAGGATAATGTATGCGAGTTTCATGGCTAGCTTTTTAGCCCTCATTAATTGTAAGATAAATATATAATAATACACTTTATTTCAACCATCCAAAATCAACTAATTAATCATATTTTAATTATAAATATAAATTCGAGCATTCGTTAAAATCTTCAGGCCTATTTCTTTAGATTTCTGAAATCACGGTTATAGTATTATTTATAGTAATTGAATTATTTCGTTTAAAAGTCTTCTCCATCACCGATTTTCTGGGTGTCCCCTGAAACTCCCATATGTTGAATTGATTTTTTGAACCCGTCTTATTAGAGTTTAAACACGGCTCTGATATATAATTTTAATAAAATTGAAAAATTATTTTCTTTAATTTTTACGATTTCTGATTGACGAAAAACATTCCATACCCATAAACCTAATGATGTAGTGTTGTAACACAAATGAAACCACTTTGAAAAAACAAACTCTTTCAATTCCTTTTCCGGCAGATATCGAAAACAATCTTTTGCATTAAGTAATGACTCTAATAGTATTTTTGCCTTTAGGATATAATTCTTGTCGGTTTTAAAAACTCCGTACGCAATGTTTCTGAATATTTCGTCATCGTCCGGTTCAACGGACATTCCAATTTTTTGAAATAATAGTCTAATGGTTTTTAGCGTGTTTGCTTTCTGAACAGCCTTGTTTGAAAAAGATACGCTTGACTCGTGTAAACGATACAAGAGTAATACTTCTTGTATGTTCGCAAAACGGGTTAAACCCATCAACCGCACCCACATTTCATAATCTTCGGCATGAATAAAATCCGGAGAAAAGCGAATATTGTGTTGTAAAAGAATTTCTTTACGAATAACAACAGCCGGATGACAAAAAGGTGTTTGATACAGCATCATTATCCGGATATCCTCATCCTTTTCCGGATATTTAATGATTTTTTTTTCTTTACCAAATATTTCGAACCAACTGCCGCACACACCCACATCCGGATGTTTTTCCATGAAATCAACTTGTTTTTGCAACCGTTGTGGCAGGCTAACGTCATCAGCATCCATGCGAATGATGTATTTGCCTGAAGAGAGTTCTATTCCTTTATTGAGGGTTTCTATTAATTTTAAATTAGTAGGATTTTTTTTATAACGAATTCTTTTATCGTAACAGGAAAGTATAATATCTTCCGAACCGTCAGATGATCCGTCATTGATAATCAGAAGCTCAAAATCTGTAAAGGTTTGTCTTAGAATACTGTCAATAGTTTCTTTTAAATACTTTTCAGCATTATAGACAGGCATGAGAACAGATACTAAAGTTAATAGCACAATTTACTATTTTTTATTATTAAAGTCTTTGCCAAGTATCCGGAATCAAATCTTTTGTATTTTTTGAAGGATCACGAAACCAGGTTTGTGGTGCAATGATAATTTTCCCGGGGTTTGTGTTCAACCATGCAGACCACCAGCTAAAACTGCTGTTTGCAATTATATTATGCCTACAGAGGCTCATTAATCGCATATCAAAACAGCTTGTATTGCCTGTATTATGTGAAATAAAGTATTTTTTCCCGTCAAATTTTAAATGTGTTTTACACCACTCAATATCATCGGAAAATATAAAAAAAACGGGGCGTGTTAAAATTACGCTCAAATACCTAATGGCATTATCATAATAACTTTCGGAACATACGCCATGTACATTGTGGATTCGGGTATCACTTACATAATCCGCCCTGCGAACATGAATAGATACCGACTCGCATTTATCTATTATTACAGCCAGTTCAGCATTCTTTTCCGACAAGTCATTTTTTAATGTAAAGTCATTTAACAATTCGTTTCTGATATCATAGAAATATTTATCAGATTGCCAATATCCATAAAAAAAAGTGTTGTCGCCTGTTTTCAAAATATTTTTATCAAAATCAAATTGGTTTTCTTCGACAATATTCCGCTTATAATAGGGAAGTATGGAGTTATAACGGCTATAGAGCATTCTGAAAAACGGATTCGTGTAAGGTTCTTTCAATTTTCGAATGTCGTTACCGGTTGCCAATTCGGCTTTAATATTAAATATGTTCAACTCGTATTCTCGGGGTGTAGTTGAAAAATTACCAGAATCAAACCACGAAGTATCAAGCCGAAGTTCAGTTTTGTTAATTATTGATAGTTTCCGTCCCAATGCGTATTGAAACATCTGGTTACCTAGTCCCCCTGTAAGATATACAATAATCAATATTAAATATGTTTATCAAGGTGTTAGACGGATAATATCATCTTTCACATGGAATTGATAATCCGGAAAATATTCAAGGCATACTTTTTTTAAATCCTCTAGCAAAGGGTAATCATCTGTTCCGTTGAATAATCTTGCATCATCAATCAGCATAATATGATTATTATTAAACTTTTGACGATTATTTTTAATTGAATTCAGTTCTTTGAGAATAGGCGTAACCAGATCACCCTTCCCGGTAATACCTCCAGAATAATGTCCATCCAGCCAAAAAAGACATTTTTGATTCATGTTTTTCAAAATATCTGATAATACTTGTCCGCTGTCTCCCTGAATGATAGTAATGTGATTATATTTTTCAAAACGATTCCGGGCGGCTTTGTATAGATCTGTGTCTAATTCTATTGAAAATAATTTTTGAAAATCATTACGCATGGAATAAATCATGTCCCCCATAAATGTTCCTGTTTCAATAAATACATCAGTTTTATACTTTTTTCTTATTTCATGGATTGATCTTCTCTTAATCACATGAGGGGGAGAGCCTTCCTTGCCCGCGTTTTCCCAAACCTTAATGCGATAAGCATCTTTATTAAATTTATAATAAATAGTCAGTATAAGGTTTGTGATCTTATTAAATATATACATATATATTATTTGTTAAGAATATAATATAAGAAATCCGCATAATTAACTTTTTTAAATGGTTTTTTCATTATGGCTTTAAACATCAATTTTATTGCTCTATCTCTGTTTCCGGCATAAAAATCGCGTCTTGCCATTTCTTTAAAGTATAAAGATGGGTCGTCTATGTAGGGTTTATCCAACTCTTTAATGAATGAGTCAATCTCGGACCATTTTTTTTGTTCAATCGGGTCAGTCCCGGTTTCATTTCGCTTGTTGAGCAGATAAGGAACCAACTGCCTGTTATGCAGTTTTCTTCTGTTGTCACTCCAGTTTCCCGTCACACCTTCCGGATTGTATCGATAATAATAAAGCGGTTGATTAATATTAGTGAGTTGGTATTTCTCCATAATGAGCCATGTCCAGTAATAATCTTCTGCACCAATTCTGTCCCAGAATTCATGGTACTTTCCAATCGTGTTTAAAATTTCTCTTTTAAAAAGAAATGAGTTAGGGATGATAGAAAAATATCCTTTAAGCATATTTTCGACTATTTGTTGATGCCCTGTGTAATAATAAGAGCAGAACATTTCTTCCCCGTTTTCGTGAACTGCTGTGAGGTTGGTTCCGCAAACACCCAGTTGGGGGTCTTTTTCAAACTCCCGCATTTGGGTTTCCAATCTTGATGTATCCGAATAATCATCCGCGTCCTGAAAGGCGACAAAATCTCCCTGAGCTAAATCGAATAATTTATTGCAGGTTTTTAAATAACCCAGATTTTTTTCATTTGCATATATTTTTAAGCGGGAATCATCGAAAGATTGAATGATTTTGCTTGTTGTATCTTTCGAACAATCATTCATCACCAGCAATTCTATATTGATATATGTCTGCCGAAGAATACTTTCAATCGCCTGATGAATAAAACGCTCTGCATTGTATGCGGGCATCAACACGGAAATTTTATAACGTTCAGTCATTGTAGGAATACCGGATGAGTGATTTCATGAAAAAATTGAACTGAGGGTATTGTCTGTCTATTTTTTCTTTATAAAAAACAGAACTTCTGTATTTATTAAACACCCACCATCCCAAATGCGTGGAGCGGGCACAAAGCTGCCAGTATTGCTCTGCAAAAAAATGATTAAAAATATGATTGTTATATTTTTTCAAAATATTATTGGCAACCACCAACTGCTCTATTAATTCCAACAGCAAATTCAAATTACTCTGTTCGCGGGGAACTATTTTTTTTAAAAAACCTTCATACACATCCATTGCCTGCTCAGACGGGAAAACACCTAATTTATTCATCAATTCCTGCCTGATTTTTCTGGATATTTCATCCTGAATTTTAATGTGCTTAACCGAAATCTGCTCCTCATGTGACCTTTTGTGTACCAGTATTTCAGGAATAATAGCCAGGCGGCAAACTTCCGCCATTCTGTTCCATAATTCAAAATCCTCCGCATGAATGTAAGCCTTATCAAACTGCAGGTTGTTTTCTATCAATACCGATTTTCTCAACATGGCGGCAGGATGCGGGAAGTGCGTATCAAAAAACAACTTGAATTTGATTTTGTCATGATGGGTAGCAAAACCGATTTGGTAATTTTCATTAAGTCCCTTCGTGAGCAAAAAAGTGCCTAATAATCCTACTTGTGGATGACTATCCATAAATGCCACTTGTTTCGCTAAACGTTCAGGCAGGCTCACGTCATCGGCATCCATTCGGGCGATGTATTCGCCTTTTGCCAGTTCGATACCTTTATTGAGCGTTGCAATGAGTTTCAAATTTGACTCGTTTTCAACATATTTAATCCTTTGGTCAACATATGATTTAATTATTTGTCCGCTTTCATCAGTTGAGCCATCATTTATTATGAGAAACTCAAAATTGCTGTAAGTTTGCTCCAATATGCTTTCTATTGCCTCTCTCAAGAAAAGCTGACCATTATAAACAGGCATTAGAACAGTTAATAAAGGTTCATTTATTTTCTTCACTTTTTAATCTCTATTTAAAGGGTTGCACAATGTTTATTTAATTCAAAAACGATTCATATTTAGGGCATAGGAACTTTAATGAACTGCATAATTGCAAAAGTAAAATAGATTCACTACTAAAATAAAGAGAGCACTTTCCGGTGCAATTAATTCTATCTGAGTTATCTAATCAAGCATGAGAGTTGAAATATATAAAAGAAAAAATTGGCAGATAATAACTATAGCTGACATTAAGGAACTGCTAAATTATAAGGATTTGCTCTATATGCTGGTGAAAAGAGATATTTCAGTGATTTACAAACAAACTGTTCTGGGCATATTTTGGGCGTTAATTAAACCGGTTACTCAAATGGTAACATTTACGCTGATTTTCGGAAAATTCGCAGGAATAGAAAAAGACGTTAATGCCGAAATACCTTATGCGGTTTTCACATTTATAGCTTTAGTTCCCTGGACATATTTTTCCTCATCAGTCACTAATGCCACCAGCAGCCTGATTAGCGGGGAAGTTTTTATTACGAAAGTATATTTTCCAAGAGTATTGATTCCGCTGACCTCTGTCATTTCAAAATTGTTCGATTTTGTCATTGCTTTTATGCTGATGCTACTCTTGCTTATAATCTTCGGAATAAAGCCTTCATATCACATTATTTTTATCCCCGCTTTGATATTAATCATGATTACCGCCTCTTTCGGAATAGGATTATGGTTGTCCGCCCTGGCCATTCAATATCGCGATATCAATCAATTGATGGTGTTTCTTACCCAAATTCTTATGTTTTTTGCGCCTGTTATTTGGCCTATTGCTTATATCCCCGAAAAGTACCTTTTCCTTTACAGTTTTTATCCAATGGTTGGGGTTATTGAGGGATTTAGGGCATCTATTTTAGGGCTTGATGCCATGCCATGGAATTTAATCTGGCCGGGAGCTGTATCGTCTTTTCTTTTACTGGTTACCGGATTAATCTATTTTCGTAATAAAGAGAATATTTTTGCCGATGTGGTTTAAAAAACCATCTCACTTCCTCGTTTATGTCAAGCAGTATCATTAAAGTCAAAGAAGTTTCCAAAAAATACAGAATAGGCGCTAAACAGAAAGTTAATAAATCGCTCTCTGATGCTTTTATTGATATTTTCGCATCCCCCTTCAGGCGTTTCTCTAAATTAAAAAGTCTTTCATCCTTTAGTACAGATGAAAATGAGGAAAATATCATCTGGGCATTAAAAAATGTTTCTTTTGAAGTTAATAAAGGCGAGGTGTTAGGTATTCTTGGGAAAAATGGAGCTGGGAAAAGCACACTACTGAAAATTTTATCAAGAATAACCGAACCAACTCAAGGGAAAATTGAAATAGAAGGACGTGTATCTAGTTTACTGGAAGTGGGGACCGGCTTTCATCCGGAACTAACTGGAAGAGAAAATGTATTTCTGAATGGCACTATTCTGGGAATGAAGAGAAAGGAAATTGAGAAAAAATTTGACGAAATAGTGGCTTTTTCTGAAGTAGAAAAATTCATTGATACTCCAATCAAGCGATATTCAAGCGGCATGAAAGTCAGGTTAGGTTTTGCTGTTGCCGCTAACATGGAGCCTGAAATTTTGATAGTAGATGAGGTGTTGGCGGTAGGCGATGCTGATTTTCAAAAACGCTGTCTTGGAAAAATGCAGGATGTCGCCAATGAAGGCAGAACTGTACTATTTGTCAGCCACAATCTGCCATTAATGAAAGGGTTATGTCCACGCTCAATTCTACTTAGAAACGGGAATATCGTTTTTGATGGGACAACAGAAGATACTATTAATTATTATTTAAATACTTCTGAAACTAAAACTTCCAATTACATCAAATTCAATGAACAAGGATTTGACCTTGAATTAGCAGTTGAAAATTATTCGTCAGAGAACAAAGGGGTTTACCGGCTGGGCGAGGATATGCTATTTAGAATAAAACTCAAATCTCCGCGAAATGTAAGAAACCTTGGTTGCGGCATTGGCATTCACCACCGCGAACAATGCATTACAAAACTTTATACATATTATCAGTATGATAAAATTATCAATCTGAAAGAAGGTGAAACAATCACATTTGATATTCACTGGCAAAATAACTTTTTAAGATCGGGGCTCTATCAGTTGGAGTTAGATGTTTTTTCAGGGACTGAAAGCATTTTTAAACTTTTTGACATTCTCAAGTTTGAGGTTATAAATACAGATTTTTATGGCACAGGACAGCTTCCTAGTCCTGAAATGGGAATTTATTTATCAAAAGCGAACTGGAATATTGACATCATATCTTAAAATTATTATGCATCTTTATTCAATACTTTTAAGTACCGGCAACTTCTAATGTTCGATACACTTAAATTATTCGATTTAAAAGATATTCCCTCTCTGATTGCAGATTATTTAGCAGTAAAGCTGAAGCAATCAGTTAACAAAGATTTTAAAAGAAAAACCTTACAGATTTTAAAACTGAAAAATCAAGGAGTGGTTTTAAAAAAAGTTGCATCAGATGTATATGACCTGTCTTATAAAGTAAATAACAAACTTTCTATCTATCGGGCCAGATTTAATGACAGTGATATTGAAGTTTTTGACCAGGTTATTTTACGAGAGGAATACGCATCCTTAGTTAAGACTATCAGGGAAAAGAAAATTATCCCAAAAGTTCTGATTGATTGCGGAGCAAATCTTGGTTATACAACCATGTATTTGTCTTCTTTTTTTGAGTTTGATAAAATTCTGCTTATCGAACCAAACAAAAGCATTTTTGAACTATTAGAATTCAACGTAAATGAGTTCGTCCGGAAACTAGGCCCCCGTTTCATCATTGAACGAAAAGGAATTTGGATTAAAAACACACGCCTTAAAATGAAACAGAATTTCAGGGATAAAAAAGCGTGGGCATTTTCTTTGGAAGAAGATGAAAAAGGGGGTGACATTGAAGTGACGAATTTTCCGGAATTGATTAAGAAACACGGTATCGATTTGATTGATATTCTTAAAATAGATATTGAAGGCGCTGAAGCTACCCTTTTTTCAAAGGAAGAATACATGAAAGAAGTTATGTCAATAACAAAGTTTATAGTAATTGAAATACATGATGAGTTTAATTGCAGGGATATAATTGAACAAACTTTAATTAAAAACGGTTTTGAGATTTATAATGACGGTGAAACAACCATTGGCAGTAATTTAAACTTAATACGAGCGGAATCAGTTTAACAGTTTACTTTTTCAGTAGCTTGAATTCCAAACAATTTGGCTAATTTATCGTAACATTATGTAATCTTCAACCATGTTTTACGTCCAATCTGTCATCTCCAAAGTGGGCTGTTTATTGCTGACATTGTTTATGTCTGAATTCATTAATGCCCAGCAATCGCCTACATTAGTGTTTCCTAAAGACAGCATAATTACCTCAGAAGATCAAATTTCTTTTGAATGGAATGTATTCACAAGTGCCGCAACTTATCATCTTCAGGTTGCTCAGGATGCTGCTTTCAATAACATAACACAGGAAAATACAAATATTACTTCTACTTCAATAAGTGTATCACTCGCAAGTGGCAATAAATATTTTTGGCGGGTAAGAGCCAACACTCCGGGTGGCCCTTCTGCCTGGTCATCCAGACGTACTTTCACTATTTTTTCTCCTCACAACGCCAATGTTACCACTTGGTATCGCGCTGACTTTGGTGTTCAGGCTGATTCCAGCGGAATAATCACTCAATGGAATGATAACAGCGGTAATAACAACCATGCTATCCAGGCTACAGCTAACAGTAGACCATTGCTCGTCAACTCATTTTCATTACTAAACAACAAACCACTTGTAAGATTTGATGGTGCGAATGATTTTTTAACATTCAGTACTGTCTTAACGAACCTGAGAACTATTTTCTGGGTGATAAATGAACACCCTACCGCGACCTCAAAAAATCGGTCAATGCTAGGGGACGCTTCTATTTATGATTTTCATAGAGGCTCAACTACTGCTAAATTTATTTATGACGGCACCTTCGCTAACGCTAATGTCAGAAATGGAAAAACATGGTTAAATGGCGTTGTTATTCCTCATTTAACAACGCGTGTTC
>JBGTCY010000034.1:0-3110 GCA_041748615.1 Chitinophagales bacterium | reverse complement strand
TTCGCACACTGGCAATTGGCATGTCCATAAGAAATAATATTTTCGTGTGACTTAACAACATGAAGAGCCGTGTGAAGGGAGACTTTCACGCACGGTTCTGTGGGAAGGTGGGGGTGAGATTCCTTTGCCTGACCCGATTGGAGAAGATTCCGGTAAATGAAGCGCAAACATTTGTAACCATTCTCAACTCTGTCAAAGTGGCTTTGAAAAAGTTGAATGAAACTGCGCCCGGAATTTCTGTTGCCGAATATGAGCATCTGCTCAAACTTCTCAAAGAAACAGGAGTGAAACCGGAAAATGGAAAAGTATTACAGGCAGATATGTTCAAGCCCGCTTTATCAGCAACCATTGGTGAGGACATTGCAGAAGCAACGCAGGAAGCAATTCAACTGCTGGCAAGACTTGTACCCGAGCGCCCGCAACCTGAGTTAGATAAGTTCAAAGAAGCCTTCAGAGAACGCTATGAGGAACAGGAAATTCCTTTGCTCACCGCAGTGGATAGCGAAACAGGCATCGGTTATCCAACGGGCAGGGCGAAAGACAGCGCTGCGGCATTAGCCGGTGATTTGTATTTTCCGCTTGTTAATGAATCACACACCTTGAGATGGAGCAAACGGGAAGCCTACCTTTTAAAAAAATATCTTGCCGCGCTTTCCGTGCAGCAGTATGCGGTTGAATTGGATAAAAAAGAAATCGAGGAGCAGTTTGAAAAGCCGGATGCTTCGTTGAGCGACACCTTTTCAGCGATGATTAGCCTCGTTGCAGAAAAAACAGAGACAGGCAGTAAGGAATGGATTCGCCTTATTTCTGCGGGTGGACCCAGCGCAACCTGTCTGATTGGTCGCTTTTGCCATATAAGTGATGCTATTTTCAAGTTATGCAAAGATATAACTCAAAAAGAGCAGGAATTGCATCCGCAGGCGGTGATTGCCGAAATTGTTCACCTGCCTGAAAACAGGCTCGGCAATATTCTGCAAAGACCCGCATTGAGCGAATATGAAATACCGTATATCGGACGATCTTCTCTGCCTACGGACAAGCAAATCACCGTTGACGACCTGTTTGTGTCGGTGAAAGACAACAGAATTTTTCTCCGCTCTAAACGATTGAAAAAGGAAGTGCTGCCGCGCCTCAGTTCCGCGCATAACTTTTCCGCCAACAGCTTACCGGTTTATCATTTTCTGTGCGACCTGCAAATGCAAAACACGATTCCCGGTGTTAGTTTCGACTGGGGAGCATTAAGCGGAGAATATGAATTCCTTCCGCGGGTTACTTACAAGAATGTGATAGTAAATCCCGCAAGCTGGAATCTGAAAAAAGAAAAATACAAGACGCTGCTTGAAAGCAATGATGAAAATTTAATCGAAACCGCCAAAGGCTGGAGAGAACAGCGTCATCTCCACCGACCTGCGCGACCGGAATGATGTCATAGCCATATTGAATAGCCATCCGCGCAAAGCCAACATGATCTTTCCATATCAGTTTGTATTGTTCGCCTTTTCTTTTGCAGGTTTCGCGACTTCCTCCGGGAAAAACAAGGATATTTTCACCGGCATTCATCAGCGCGGAGCAGTTTTCACGGTTCGCTTTGACGAAACCTAATTTCGGAATCCAGTCTTTCCACACAGGAATTTCAAAATGCAGATTGTCCACCAACGGGCGCAGAAAAATTTCTCTGCGCTTGAATAATTCAAGTCCAAACAGCAATCCGTCTGTCAGTCCGTAAATCGTGTGATTCGTGACATAAAGCGCGGGTCGGGAATCATCCACTTCATCAATCCCGAAATAGCGCGGACGGAAATACATCCTCAATGGAGCGGCTATTTTGTCCACCATGTCAATGTCGGGAGGATTGAATTTTGACAATTTGCTTTCGCTTTTTATTTTTTCAGACTCATCCATTGCTTCCGCTAAGATAATCTTGAATTATTGAGAAACCAAAAAAGCAATTTTTAGGGTGTGGATATTTTATTTGTTGGGGGACAAGGGGACAGGGAACCTTTCCAAAAGTTTAGAACTTTTGGAAAGGTTTAAAACGGGCAGACGTGATGGGCTATTTTGAGTCGGGCAGAAAAAAATGCGCGTGATTGTGCGGGAGATGCTTTATTGTTAAAGTTTGGATGACGACCGCAAAAAAAATCTTCGAAAAATTTTTTTATTTCAAAAAAATTGATAGATTTGTTCAATTCATGAGGATTGCATGACTCAGTGAGGCGGTTTTCTTAAATCGAAAACATTAAGCCAAATGCAAGACCAATACATTTCTTTCCGGCTGATTTCAAGCAGAACGGGTATTTACCCCCCCCCCCCCATATCAATTAAATTTAATTCAACTTATTATTCCTGCCTATCGGGATATGTCCCGTGTAATTTTTTTTATTGCGGAGCAGGTAAAATTTGCCGCATCAATCATTCATTATTGGATTTTTTTTATTAACTATAAAAAAGTTTTTTATGTCAGTCAAAACATTTAATCCGTATTTTCATCTTGAAAAGTTCTTTTCGAAAGGGATGAATTCCATTATTGACAACTTGCCGCCACCACCGCCAACACCCACTACCGAAACCTTTTTCAATGCTATTGTTGAAGGCATTTCTTCAATGTTTGATAACGAAGATGAAGATAACAACGGTCTCGTGGAGATTATTGCTTCTCCCATAATTCCGAATGCCGTAAACGCTTACCGTGACAATAATCTGCCCAACGAACTGTATTATAATGAAATGCAGCGAATGCTTGTTGCCTCCATCCTCATGGCAATTAAAAACAGCCCGCCTGAAAGCATCGAGGAGTTATTGAATGATGCCGAAGATAAAGTGAGCGAAGCAGGCTTATCCTCATCAGAACAGGCACCCCTCTTTATGGCGATTGCGCTTGGAAAAGCAAGTTATGCTTACTGGAGAAGCGTGATTGGCGAATGCAACCCGCCACCCGGACCACCGGTTCCTCCCGGCTTTTCATCCTCTTCGTCTTCATCATTGGCAAAGTGGCTTCCTTATCTCGACTGCAACCGGGCGATTAACTATGCCAACCTGCCGTTTTGGGTGTGCGCCACGATGGAAAGCGCAATGCTCGGATATTCACAGGTGAACAGCTTCAATTTCAGGAT
>JBGTCY010000033.1:0-2314 GCA_041748615.1 Chitinophagales bacterium | reverse complement strand
GTCTAATATCTGTTATATCAACTTCACTAAGGCTTTTTCTGAGGTGATTTTCCTCTTGAACCGATGGATTCTGTTTGAGAATTCCAATATTCGGTAAGCAGTTGTTTCTCTCTTTCAGGCACTTCAAGCTGATGCAATATTTCCGCGGAAATTTGTTTTAAACCTCCATCATTGCTTTCAATAAGTGTTTTGTTTTTCATCAGCGCAAGCCAATCTATTTCAAGATTATTCACCGCTGTTGCCGTTTTTACTTTGAAACCGTGATTGTTTTTTTCGCTGACTATCAGTTGCACAAATTGATTCGGTGTCAATTGAATGATGGGAGTTTCTCCTGCGGAAAGCCGGCTTTTAAACTCGTCTGAATAATTTATCCATAACTCCGTTCCGTTCATGATTGCATTGCCAAAATCCTGAAGTGAGGACATCGCGGATTTTTTTATTTCAGAAATTTCAGCACGATTGTGTTTTACACCCGCGATAGCCAGCGATGCGACTCCGTAAATATCAATTCCTTTAAAAGATTCATCTTTCAAATAATCAGGCGATTCATCCACCATCAAGCCGAGGTGCATTTGAGGTCTGTAGTGACTTTCTTTGCCCGCTTCCATTTTATCTGTTTCCTCCTTGTATTTATAGAAATAGGGTTGCAATTTGTCTATATCGCGCATCACATAATCACTTAACTGTTTGGAAACAGGTGTGATATTTCTTTTATACTCACGAAGAGATGCATTGATGTATCCATAGCAATACATTCTGTACCAGGCGGATCCTGAAACCCCGACATAACCGATGCCATTTAACGAAGGATGAAGAATAGGGTCTAATCCAACATAGGAACCTGCAGTGATATGATAATTAACATCTACCCCAAAATATGAAACACCATAAACATCAAAAGTTGTCAGCGGGTTAGTGGTATTAACACCGACTCTGCCTGCGGTATTTGCCATCAAAACATTGGTTCTGTATGACATATTTCCGCCATTCACAACATTCAATGTGCCCCCGGAGTCTCCCACCTGCAAGGTGCCGTCCGTACGCATGACTCCTGTATTATGATAAAAGTTTTTATTGCCATAAGTTCTTATCCAGGAATTATCAATCATATAAAACCCGCCTCCATGACTCTCAAAATATAATCCCTGATTGCCTGAAACCCTGAACCATCCGCCATCTGCATAAATGTCACCGGAAGTGTGCAGCCGGTAAGCGGGATTGGAGTTACCGATGCCGACAAAATTCCCGTTCGTCAAGAACATGGTAGAAGCGCTCGCGTTATTTCGGACCTGCATGCCGCCTGTTCCATAATTCATGTACATGATGTTGTCGCTCCAGCGGGGCCAAAAATAATTTTCATAATTGCCGCTCGCGTTACGGGCGACAAATGATGCCTGATTATCTACTCCGAAGATATTACCTGTACCTGCAATGGTGAATCGAAAACCGGGAGTGGTTGTAGCAAGACCGGTGTTCCCGTCATCCCGCACAAACAGGTGTGTCTGACTTGCATTTCTGACTTCCAGCGCGTAGCGTCCGGTGCTGTTGGCTTGCCCCGTATTGATATGAATCCCATAACCGGATTCATGCGCCAGATAAACATTGGAAGCGTTATTCTGAAAACGACTTTGCCATCCTCCCGTGACTTGTTTCGTCACATGCAAAGGATGTGAAGGCAATACAGTTCCGATACCCACATATCCGGCCCCTTTGGGCATTAAAGCGATGTGGTTGCCGCTGGTGTTAAGCGTGAGCAGATTATTATTTTCGGCCGTGAGAGAAAACTCGTTGTTCAAACTGTTGGCGCCTCCCCACGGTCCGTCATATAAAATAATACCCTGTCGCGTTGTATTGGAATAAAATCCTACCCATTCATAACTGTCATCATCCGCCCTCACACCATGCATTAATTTAAGATGGTCGCCTTCAGAGTTAATCGCCAGGTTTCCACCAACTCTGATATTACCGGCTACATGCAATCGTTCGGCAGGTGAAGCGGTGCCAATTCCAACATGACCATTGCTGTTGAGGGCTGTGATACGAGTCGTTCCTGAAGTTTGAAGGCTTAAATCCTGACTGAAACTTCCTATCAATCCCTGGTCAACCGTGATGCCTTTATTGAAATAAAAACGCGGTAAATCAGTTTGAAAATGTGACCACCCTGTATTTTGAGCGCCAATTTCTGTGAAACCCGAATTCGTTGTCACTCTCAAAGAATTTCCTCCTCCTTGTGAAAGATTTGTGTTTGTATTATTTAATTGAAGTTGAGCAGCGCGTCCGGTACCGTTTATCCAGTAGTTCGCGCCTTGCGTGG
>JBGTCY010000032.1:0-2584 GCA_041748615.1 Chitinophagales bacterium | reverse complement strand
TTGGCGGAACCACTGAAATCACTTTAATCGCTGCTTTCATATTAGGATTACTTGCATTGATGGGTTATGTTCAAATTCTATTAGTCTTTACCATCATCATCTTAACCCTTTTATCTCTGAAGCTGGAAATTCAGAACATAGCCGGCAGGCTGTCGAAAGATGAGATTATCGCCCTCGTCAGATTTGTGATTTTAGCGGGGCTGGCTTTGCCTTTATTGCCGGATAAAACCATTGACCCTGTAGGCGTTTTTAATCCACGGGAAATCATGCTGATTATCATCTTGATATCCGGTTTGAGTTTTCTTGGATATCTTCTCACAAAATTTCTTGGAGCTAAAAAAGGAATCGTGCTGACCGGGATGGTGGGAGGGTTTGTTTCGAGTACGGCTGTCACGTGGGTATTATCAAAAAAAAGCAGTGAGAATTCCAACCTGTCCGTAAGCTATGCTGCCGCAATTTTACTGGCTTGTTCCATCATGCCGTTAAGGGTGTTGGTAATTACAGGCATCTTTAACAGTTCTCTGGTTCCATTCATTGCCGCGCCTATGCTGTTGCTTTCAGTAAGCGGGATTATTTACGGGTGGTTATTGTCCAAAAGAAAACAGGAAAAATTACCGGATAATGAAGAAGAAGAGGTAAACTCCGACAATCCGTTGAACCTTGCTGACGCTTTGAAATTCACAGCGCTGTTTACCTTAATCCTGTACTTCGTGCATTTTTCAATCAAATATTTCGGAGCTGCCGGTGCATTGGCAGCGAGCGCCATCGCAGGCATCACCGATGTGGATGCCATCACGATTTCAATGGCGAAAATAACAGATAACTCTATTGCTGAAATAGTCGTGCTGAATGCTATTCTGCTTGCCACACTCAGTAATAATTTTTTTAAAATCATACTCTGCCTGATAAAGGGAAGTAAAGAGATGCGGAAATACATTCTCACCGGCTTCAGTATTTTATTCGCTGCGGGAGGTATCGGATTTCTTATTCTGAATATGATTAATTGAACTTGTCTTTTGATGAATGATGTTGTTGTGGTAACATTATAAATTTTAAACCCATGCAAAAATCAAATCCAAAAAAGAAAGTGTTCCGGGAACAGAAACAATCCCGTCCGGGACAAGAGCATAAAATGCACCCGGAGCCGGATTATTTCACAGATTTGCCAGGCTCTAACAAATTGATGAATAAAAAAGCGATAATTACCGGAGGAGACTGCGGCATCGGAAGGGGGGTGGCGATAGCCTTCGCGAAAGAAGGCGCTGATGTGGCAATCATCTACCTGAACGAACACAAAGACGCGAAACTGACCGCAGCGATTATTGAGAAGAATTTTTCCAGGAAATGCGAACTATTTTCCTGCGACATTTCCAACGAAAAAAATGCGCCTCCACCATCATTAAAGCCGCAAAAAAATTAAACGGTATTGACATCTTAGTCAATAATGCGGGCGTGCATTATCCTGCCGAAAGTTTATTGGAAATGAAAAGCGCCCTGTTACAAAAAACTTTCGCCATTAATATCCTCGCCATGTTCTGGCTCACCAAAGCGGCATTACCCTATTTGAAAAAAGGCAGTAGTATCATCAATACCACTTCTGTCACCGCTTACCGGGGTAGCGCACATTTAATTGATTACAGCGCAACCAAAGGCGCTATCGTTTCCTTCACACGCAGTTTATCCGCTAATCTTGCCGACAAACAAATCAGGGTGAATGGTGTCGCGCCAGGTCCGGTTTGGACACCGCTCATTCCGTCCAGTTTTCCTGCGGATAAAGTAAAGACATTCGGAAGCGACACTCCAATGAAAAGAGCAGGGCAGCCTGCGGAGATTGATCCAGCTTTTGTCTTTCTCGCCTCGGATGATTCATCATATATTACCGGACAAATTATTCATCCCAATGGTGGCGAAATTGTAAACGGTTGATGAAAGCGTAACCGATTTGTTTTTGAGATTTAAAAATTCTGCTGATTGATTGTTTGCCTAAACAGGCTCTTTCCCCCTGATAATACGAAGCAGTATTGCTATGACCGCTATTACAAGAAGAATGTGAATGAGTCCGCTGGTAGTGATTCCACCCAGGAAACCTATCAGCCATGCGATAATTAAAATGACCGCTAAGAGATAAAGTAAGTTCCACATTTTTTTAGGTTTTAGTTGTATGAATAAATACATCATTAGTATAATAAATAAAAATGATGCCAAACCTATCCGTCAAGTTGTAATTGACTTTCAGCCTTCAAGGGATTTTCCTAAAATGAAAAACATTTCTCAAATCGGGGAAATTTATGCACGCATTTTCTACATTAAATGAAACAACAGGTATGTTGTTATCTATGACGCTTAATAAAAAAACTACCCCGTCACGTATCTCTATGCCGGTGTAAGAAGGATGCGACTGCTGTTTGCGTTTTGTTTGTGTACTTGTTTTTCAATTCCATTTTCGATATCTACTGCCTGATGATGACCATTGTCTGAATCACGGATTTGACGGATTTTGGGATTACCCGGATTTTTTTATTTCACTGATTTTTGGGTCAATGCTAAGCGTTTAAACGTGTGTGACTTGAACAACTGTCGTGAG
>JBGTCY010000031.1:0-36084 GCA_041748615.1 Chitinophagales bacterium | reverse complement strand
TTGACGATAAAATAGATTATCAAGTAAAGCTCAATCTTTTTGATGTGTTGGGAAAAAAAATCCGCAAGCGCAAAGACCTGACCGAATATGAAGAAGTAGGGGAAAATAATTTCAACTTTTATCTCACGATGAGCGGTACGCTTGATAAACCGGTTATCAAGTACGATAAAACCGGTATTAAAGAAAAATTCGCGCAGCAGAAAGACGATTTCAAGCTGTTTAATAAAAATAAAGAGACGCTGAAAGAAAAGCCCAATGACGCGCCTGTCACCGTTGCTCCCACGAATGTTCCCAAGGAACGAATGTTCATCAAAAGCAAAACCAAAAAGGAAAAAGGGGAGGAGGTGGAGTATATTGAGTGGTGATGTATATTTGAAAGATATTTATGTATTTATTTTATCTTATTGTTGATGCTGTAAGTCAACTTCACTCAGTTAGTTCACTCCCAAAAACGTAACTTACGCCTTAATTTTCAGTATAATGTATTGTTTTCCCTTCATCTCAATAGACCTGAATTAAGCGTGAGTTTTCCTAAAAAATCCTACTGGGTTAATTCCGGTTTTTACACCTTGATGGAAAGGGTATCCTTCA
Organism: Chitinophagales bacterium; assembly: GCA_041748615.1. Classification (GTDB taxonomy): domain Bacteria; phylum Bacteroidota; class Bacteroidia; order Chitinophagales; family CAIOSU01; genus JBGTCY01. The sequence goes on along the minus strand of JBGTCY010000031.1, from coordinate 35,493 downwards.
TGCTTTTTGGCTTTGGCAGCGTATTTTTTCTGCTGCGCCTTCTCACGAAGGATGACTTCGGAATTTGGGCATTATTTCTCACGGTGACTTCGATTATTGAAGTGGCGCGTAACGGGCTGATTCAAAACGCGCTGGTAAAATATCTTGCTTCCGCGGAGAAAAGCGACCATGCCGCCATCACCACCGCATCAGTAGCCCTAAATTTCATTTTGACGATTGTGAGTATCATCATTTTGTTTGTGTTGTCAAAATTTTTGGGAAACGCATGGAATGCGCTTGTATTAAACGCGATGCTGGAGATTTATATTCTCACGACCATTGCCCTGATTGGTTTGTCCCAACTCACGTTTATTCAACAAGCCAACTTTGATTTTCGCGGCAATTTCTGGGGCAATTTTTTTCGTCAGGGTTCATTGTTTTTTTATATCCTTTATGTGTTTATTTCAAAAAATGAAATTACATTGATTCACCTCGCGTGGTTCCAGGTCATTAGCGCGTTACTGGGAGGAGTAGTTTCGTTTTTTTTCGGGAGAAAATATCTGAAACTGTCAACAACCGTCAGCCGGGAATGGATGACCAAATTATTTCAGTTCGGGAAATTCACACTCGGCACGAATCTCGGAACCATGCTTTACCGCAACATTGATAAAATCATGTTGGGTACATTGTTGAAATCACCGGCTGCCGTTGGCGCTTACGACCTCGCGGTGCGGATTGCCAACCTGATTGAAGTTCCTACTGCCACGATGGCTGCCATTGTTTTTCCGCAAAGCGCGAAACGCGCGATCACTGAAGGCAACAAAGCCATCAAATATCTTTATGAAAGGTCAGTTGGAATTTTGCTGGCAATCATTTTTCCAATCGTATTGGTGATTTGGCTGCTGGCGGAACCGGGTATCATGCTTGTAGCAGGCAGTGACTATCTTGAATCAGTTCATTTACTGCGGCTGATGTTGATTTTCGGATTATTAGTGCCTTTCGCCCGCCAGTTCGGCACGGTGCTCGACTCGATGGGCAAACCCAAAGTCAATCTTTACTTTGTTGTGATTAGTTTGCTGCTGAATACCGGATTTTGTTTTCTACTCATTCCGAAATTCGGAGTTTCCGGAGCGGCATATAGCGTCCTCATAACTACGCTTATCAGGGTAACGCTCAATCTTGTAGTATTGAGAAAAATATTAGATGTCCGCTTGTTTTCCATTCTGATTCATTCCAAAAATTTTTATGAGCAGTGTTTTAGTTTTACTAGTGATTTTCTGAAGAGAATACTGCATATCTTACTTTAAAAATTAATCTTATCCGATTCTCTGAAATTGATATCATCATCCTCACCATGTCAAGATGGGATGGCAAGTACTCATCAGCAATCCTGTCGCTGGCAAAGGAACTGGCGCGTGAAAACAGGGTGTTTTACGTGGATTATCCTTACACGCTGAAAGATGCAGTTTCAAAATTTTCAACCACTGAAATTCAATCCAGGCGCAATGCTTTATTCCGGGGAAAAAATATTTACACTCTGCATCCTGAAGGATTTCCTGAAAAATTTATAGCGGTGACACCGCGCTGGGTATTTTCGGTTAACTCACTTCCGCCAGGAGCGCTCTATGATTTTTTTTCAGGCATCAATGACCGGATTTTTTTTTCAGCACTTCAAAAAACCATCAGAGATTATAACATCCGGAAATTTATTTTACTGAATTCTTTCAATCCGTTTTTCGGAAGAAAATTTCCTGCCGGGTTTCAACCGGAATTATTTATTTACCAAACCCGTGATGACATCAGCCAGGCGCGCTATGTCGCGAAGCACGGTGTACAGCTTGAAAATGAAATGGTGAAAAAAGCGCGTTTTGTTTTAGCCACCTCCAGCGAGCTTACCAAAGCAAAAGCCTTGTTGAATCCTGATACCTACCATCTTCCTAATGCCGCTGATGTAGAATTGTTTAGCGCTGCAAATGAAGAAAACTTTCCGCTTCCGATAGAATTACAGAATGCCCGTGGCAAAATTTTACTGTATATGGGCAATATCGGCTGGGCAAGAGTTGATTTTCAATTACTCAAAAAAATAGCGGATTCTTTTTCTGATGATACGCTGGTATTAGTTGGTCCAACCGACAGTGATGAACAGGTGAAAGCAGGACTCACTACAATGAAGAATGTGATTTTCACAGGAGGGAAAAAACTAACGGAGTTGCCCGCCTATCTTGCTTATGCTGATTGCACACTGATTCCATTTCAATGCAACACGCTCACAAAAAGTATCTATCCGCTCAAAATCAATGAATATCTCGCAGCCGGTAAACCGGTTGTCGCAACAAATTTTTCGGATGATATCGCTGGGTTTAGTGACGTTGCATACATTGCTGATTCGCAGGATGCTTTTATCCGGATGATTCAACAAGCGATTCAGGAAGATTCGGAAGAGAAACAACAATCCCGCATCCGCACGGCTCAGGGCAACTCATGGCAGGCAAGAGCAAATGATTTTTGGAATTTGGTTGAAAAATATCTGAACAGAAAATAAGATGTTCAAATAAGTTCAGCATTGGTTTTTTCTGAAATTGATTACCACAAACTTCTGACGAGCTTCGCTACCAAAGCGACAAATTGCGCAAACGAAATCAGTACGCGCCATTTCCAAAAAAATCTTTCATGATGAAAAAAAATTTAGAAATGGCAGTAAGGAAAAATCATTTCACCACCACCAATTTTTCCTTTGATGTGAAAGCGATTTGATTCAGGTGGTTCATTGCTTTGAAAATGCAGTAGTAAATTCCGGCTGAGAAATCGTTGCCGGAAATTTTGAGCAGGTGGTCGCCCTGTTGCAAGGTTTTATTGAGCGGTTGTGACACCAACTCGCCCTTGCTGTTGAAGATGGAAAGTTCAACCGCGCTTTCTTTTTCGAGATGATAGCTGACATTGAATCCATCGCTGGTCGGGTTGGGGAAATAATGCACGTTGTAATTTTCGGATGCGGGAACCGGGAAAATGGAAACCGTAGTGTCGGGAACGATGCCGTAAAGTGAGTCGGGCAACACTTTGGCAATGATGGGAATTGCTGAGACTTTCAGCGTGAGAGTTTTTGTCGCTTCATCAAACGAAGTGAGTTCCTGCGCGGGTTCGCCTGTCGGAGAATGACCGGCAATTTGCCAGACGGAATCCGCAAAATGTTGAATGTTCAATTGAACAATTGTTGTGGAGGTGTCGTTGCCGTTTACCGGTTTCCAGGCGACAAGGTGCGTGGTTTTTCCATTCGCATCACCGAAGCGATAAACCCATGCGTCATCATTTTCCTGGTAAACATCTAAGAAATATTTATTTTCAATTTTATCCATCATCGCCTGAAAAGAACGGAAGGATTGCTTTTCCGAAAAGTTGGTTGCTGACGAGCCGACCAGTCCCGAACGGCTGTATAATCCGCCTCCGCCATTTGAATAGAAATACCAGGTGAGCCGGTCAACACCGAGACGGATAAAGAGCATCGCGCCTCTGACGGCATAGACCGCTTGTTCCAGTTCGCTGACACATTCAGTGTGGGTGCAGTCTTCGCCCGCGCCCTCGCTGTCCCATCCCCACTCCGTGACGTAAATTTTTTTGCCCGGCAGATTGACATCTCTGAACCGAAGGTCATTGAGCAATGCCCTGACGGAGGATTGAATGTGTTCGGGGTGCACTCCGATTCTTTTTCCGTTAACGTCATTCGCATAGCTGTAATGATGCACATTTAATCCATCAATCAGCGGTGCAATTTGATTTGGAAGTCGCGCGCCCATATAATTGCCCCCGTTGGCGCTTTCGGTATGAGGAAACGCGGATTGCAACGCGCAGGTGAAAACTTTCATGGCAGGGTCGCCATCTTTCACGCCCTGCACCATGCCTTTCACAACTTCATTATAAAAAGACGCGGGATAATCCCACGGTTCGTTGCCGGCTTCAAAAGTTTCTACCAAACCATTTCCATTGGTGGGTCCGAAATGCCTGGCGAAAGAATATCCGTAATTATAACCGGCTGAATAAGGATTATTCCAAATGGAATGAGGCATGCTTTTTTCCGTGAACAGAATGGACGCGGTGACTTTCAACCCGGCATCCTTCCACGCCTTGTATTCCTTATCCCAATTCAGCCAGCTTAAAGCCTGAGTGCCGCTGGTCGCCATTCTTGAATAGTCGGGGGTGATGTTCGGATTGGTGATATCCCAGTGCATGTTGTGAAAGTTGCGGGCGTGAGTGGCGATTTTGTTGAATTTATCAGGACCCTTTCCGGGTGCGATATTGCCGGAATACATATCATGTCCCCAACCCCAAATGCCATTGATACCAATAATTTCTGAGACAGGATAGCTGGATTTTGTCGGAGCCGGCATTTGCCCGAACGGACCGTAACCATTCCAAGCGTTGACTTCCCACACAAAAACTTTAGCGTAATCAACATCAATTAAAGTATGTTCGATTTTTAAGTAACTGGTGTTAACCGGTTGAGAGAGATAGGTTGTAACTGTGCGTAATGCATTCGGGTCAAGTTCAGCTATCTGAAACCAGTTGATTTTGTCTAAGCTGCCAAGCGCTTTGGTGGCGCTGGCTTTTCCTCCCGCCCAATGGCGCGATTCAATCCATTGAATCGTTTTGGTCTGACCGAAATCGAGTGTAATGAATTCAGTCAATGGCGTGGCAATAGCGGCTATTTCAAAAATCTGAAATCCTGTTGCTGATGAAAGTTTGATACTGCTCACATCACTTAAGTTCATATTGAATCTTTTCCAGGAAAAATTGTCCGTACTATTCCATGTCGCGATGAAGGTGGAATCGCCATTGGGATGATGCGCGAAAATGTTTATCGGCTCATTGACGCTGCATTTCAATGAAAGCGAAATCAGCGGTGATGGCGCATTCAAAAGCAATTCAAACCAGACATACCCGCTTCCGGTGACAGAAGCGCTGTTGCCGAGATTGGCATCGGTTGCATTTTGATGATTGGAGCTGCCTGAACTCGCATAATTGCCTGCCGCGCCTAATCCATGTAAGATGTTTTGATTTGGTTTACTGATGAATCCATAGGGGAGGGGCGCTGCCGATTGCCAGCAGGTTTGGTCGTTATGGTCATTTACTTCAGCGCCATTTCCACCGGAGGATGTGGTGATACCGGCTGTCCATGTGTAAGATGGGATGACTCCCGCGTCAGGATTCCACTGGGCAGGCGCTTTGTGGGGAGTACAATTGAAAAAAAGAACAAACAGAAAAACATATAAGTAGAAGTTATTCATTAAATAAAATATTTTGATTTAAGCAAGTTTACCAATTAATACAGGGTTTTATACGAAATTGTTGGAAAAGGGTATTAAATGACGGTAAAGATTTTTTAAAAATATTTTTCAGGTTTGTGGAGATAGCAGATTGATTTAGAAATACCTCATGATGATGGGATGAAAAAAATAGTTTACTATAATCAGTATCATGTCGGGTTCATTTTACCGTCCAAAACTTTTTCCAATCTCAAACACATCCTACTTTACTGCTTCCCGCTTTTCAATCTGCTGATAAAAAACAGCATGGCAGTTATTAATAATACTTCGATGATGATTCCCTCTGTCCGGTGGGTTAAATCGGGCAGATTTTGTAAGTAGGAAAACGGTGGCACACTATCGGTGAAGCGATGAATGGTTTCATGAATCAACGGACGGTCATACCAGCCGGGACTCACCCCAAGCGCGTTGGAGCCGTGTTTAACCACCCAGTCAAAATCTGGAAGAATGGAAAAGAAAATACCGAGTTTGTAAGGCTTCCAGAAATAGAACATGGAGACTATGAATCCCAACAGGATAAGCAAGTGATAACTTACCCAAAAGACACTGTTGAAATCCGGGTCGGGAGGGTGATAGGTAAGCCGCGCGATGCGGTCAAACACGCTGTGAAAGAATAAACCCAATCCGGCTATCAGCGTTACACGCATCCAACCGGGCATCGGAATATTTTTAAATACTTTTTGAATCAAAGTTCCTGCGATAACATGAGTGGGCGCCTGCATGGGTCAAAGGTATTAAATGAAATCAATCAAACAGCATGCTTCCAACTTCCGAATTTTGGTATATTTGCGCTCGAAAAAATCAACGGATATGACAATGACAAAAGACAAAATTGCGGAGTTGTTGGGCGAGCAGGCTGACAGTTTACTGAATCATACTTGCAAAACCATCCCGAAATCATCTTTACATCAGCCGGGCGCTGATTTTGTTGACCGCGTTTTTCGCGACACCAACAGAAGTTCGCAAACGCTCAGAAGCATGGAAGCCCTTTATCAACACGGCAGGCTTGCGGGTAGCGGCTACTTATCCATTTTACCGGTTGACCAAGGTATTGAACATTCAGCCGGTGCTTCATTTGCGCCAAATCCCGCTTTTTTTGACCCTGAAAATATTGTGAAGCTCGCGATTGAGGGCGGCTGTAATGCCGTAGCTTCCACATTCGGGGTGTTGGGCGCTGTCTCCAGAAAATACGCGCATAAAATTCCTTTCATCGTGAAGTTTAATCACAACGAATTAATCACTTATCCCAACAAATTCGATCAGGTGATGTACGGCTCGATTGAAGATGCCTGGAACATGGGCGCAGTTGCCGTTGGCGCTACCATTTATTTCGGCTCGGAGGAATCCACCCGGCAGATTCAGGAAGTGGCGAAGGCATTTGAAATCGCGCATGAATTAGGTATGGCGACCATCTTGTGGTGCTACCTGCGCAACAATGGTTTCAAGAAAGAAGGAGTGGATTATCATGCCGCTGCCGACCTCACCGGACAGGCAAATCATCTGGGCGTGACGATTCAGGCGGACATTATCAAGCAGAAACTGCCCACCAACAATGGCGGCTACAATGCCTTGTCTTATGGAAAAACTCACAAAAAAGTCTATTCGGATTTGACAACCGACCACCCGATTGACCTCTGCCGCTACCAGGTCGCGAATTGCTACATGGGCAGGATTGGATTAATCAATTCCGGAGGTGAATCCAAAGGCGCTTCGGATTTGTCTGAAGCGGTTGCAACGGCAGTCATCAATAAACGGGCGGGCGGCAGCGGATTAATCTCCGGCAGAAAAGCCTTCCAAAAACCGATGCAAGAAGGTGTGGCGTTGTTGAATGCTATTCAGGATGTATACCTTGACCAGAGTATTGAGTTGGCGTAATATAATTCAGATTAACAATTTTAAAAAAAGCCGCAAGGAAGTTAAATCCTTGCGGCTTTTTGTTTTTAGCTGAAAAAAAACCTAACTCGCTTTCATCCCATTTTCAAAACAACTTCTGCAACGCGCTTCATAAATGTTTAATTCCCCGATGACAACGGTGTCTTTGGAAGCCACTTTGCGGAATGACCGCGAAGCGATATTGCCGCATACCACGCAGATTGCATGCAGTTTGGTGATATATTCCGCAAGCGCAAGCAGTTGCGGCATTGAGCCGAATGGTTTCCCCTGAAAGTCGAGGTCGAGTCCCGCCACGATAACTCTGACGCCATTCAGTGCCATTTTTTCGCAAACTTCAATCACACCTTCATCAAAAAACTGGGCTTCATCAACTCCCACAACCTCCGCGTCACCCGCCAGTTTTAAGATATCCGAAGAATGCTGAACCGTGATGGAACTCACGGAATTTTTGTCATGGGAAGTGACATCGGTTGCGTGATACCGGTTGTCCACCGCAGGTTTGAATATTTTCACGGACTTATTGGCGATAGTCGCCCTGCGCACCCGCCTGAGCAATTCTTCTGTTTTCCCGGAAAACATCGAGCCGCAAATCACTTCGACCCAACCTTTTTTTGACGCTTCAATATGCGGCTCTATGAACATTGTGTTTTTTAATTATAAGGGCAGTTCTAAAAATTACCTCAATCTCCTTCTCCGAAGGAGAAGGTAAGGGATGAGGCAATCAAAAAGAACAATTTTTAGAACTGCCCATAAATGATTGCAATTTTCATTTCCTGAAATATCACCAACATTAATTCGTTCGTTTAGCCAAAGTAAACAAATCAACTATCTTGGTGATGACGCTTTCTTATTCCAACATGCCGACTGAATAGACAATGCTATTTTTGACTTCAAATATAAACACCATGAGCAAAAAAGCCATCCACGAACAAATTGCGGTGCTTACCGAAAAAATCAGCTACCTGAATGAAAAAATCTCAAATGAAAATAAATTACATCCAGTTGAATTGGATTTACTCAACGGGTATGTGCGCGAATTAAATCAACTCGTGATACAACTTCAGGCTGAAAAAATTGAACTGCCGAAATCCGAATCGTCCGTCATCATCAAGGAGGAAAAAATTGAATCCACGAAAGAATTTCCTGTCACTGAGGTTTCGGATAAAAAACCGGAGCAGAAAAAAGAACCTGAAACTAAGAAAACGCCTGAGCCGGAAAGAATTGTTCAGCAGCAACCCGAAACTCCCGAGCCTGTGTTAACTGAAGACATTATTCTACCTGAGCCGGAAACCGTTGAGCAAGTTGAAGTGATTGTTGAAGAAGTAAAGCCGTTGATGGAAGCCGTGAAACATGAATTGGAAGAAGAAGTGATTATTAAAAGAAAAGCGACCACAACCACTGTCAAGGAAAAACAAAAAGAAGCTGTATCACTCAATGAACGATTTAAAAAAGATTCAAACGCGCTTGCCGATAAATTGAATGTTTCGCAAAAAAAATCACTGAAAGATTTATTCGGATTGAATGAACGCTACACATTTATCAGCGGGTTGTTTGGCGGCAGCACAGAACAATTCAACAAAGTCATGCAGGAGTTGGGCAAATGCGCCTCACGGGATGAAGCCGAAAAATATCTTGATGAAGTGAAATCAAAATACAGTTGGGGAGAAAAACAGCAGGAAACAGCCGAAAAATTTACGGATTCGGTGTTGAATACGTTGAATTGATATGATGAAGAATGTTGGATGTTGCTCCGGCATTTGTTTCAATATATTCCTTCGTTTTTCTTCCGGCAGTTCTCCCGGCACTTTCGTCTGAAAGCAATTGCCGCAAGTTTATTCTGCAGTCATTTTCATTTTGTACTATTGTCGCTCCACCATTTTTCACCATTTCAACCGCCTCAATAAACTTATGATAGCGTGGTCCGAATAACAGCGGCACACCCCAGGCTGCAGGCTCAAGTGTGTTGTGCAACCCTTCACCAAAACCTCCGCCAATATAAGCCACATTTGCGTCTGCATAAATCCGCGACAATAAACCCACCTTGTCAATGATTAAAATATCAAACTGTTCCGGTGCATTTTTGCCGGCTTCTGAAAATTTGAGACAAGTTTTTGATTTCAGCTTGTTGAGTAATTGATGAATGGAATCCGGTTCAACCCGATGAGGCGCGATGATGATTTTAAAATTCACGCCAGGGTGATTTTCCAATAAAACAGGCAACACTACTTTTTCATCTTTCGGCTCAAGACTTCCGACAACCAGCAATTTTTTACTTCCTTTGAATTGAGTGATGAATGGAACGTGTTCAGCGTTTTTTGTAATCGCAACAACCCTGTCCACCCGCGTATCACCGGCAATTGCTACATTTTTAAAACCATGATTCAACAGTACATTTTTCGATTTATCGTCCTGAACAAAAACATGCGAAAACGTATTTAGCATTTCACGAAAGAGTGAGCCATACCATTTAAAAAAAATTTGTTCTTTCCGAAAAACAGCTGCAATTAAAAATGTCGGGATTTTATGTTGTTTTAATTGAGCAAGAAAAAAATACCACAAGTCGTATCGGGTAAAGATGGCTTTGCCCGGTTGAATGAGTTGAATAAATGTCCGGGCATTGCCGGGAGTATCCACCGGTAAATAAAATACTTTCAACTCCGGATATTTTCGTTTTACGAACTCATATCCGCTCGGTGAAAAAAAGGTCAGCGCAATTTCATTGTCAATTTTCAATTTTTCAATCAGCGGCAAAGCCTGTTCAAACTCACCGAGGGAAGCGCAATGAAACCAAACGGGAAGTCCGGAAAACCGGGCTTTTTCAATCTCTTCCCAGATATTCTTTCTTCCGTCAACCCATTGCCGCGCTTTATCATTGAATGGCGAAATCAGCCGCGCGGAAAAAGCATACAGCCTGACGACAACACGATAAACCAAAAGACTGAGAAAATGCAAAGAGTATAAAGGTTAGATTAGTAGTAATAATACTTCTCGGTTTGGGAGATGTAAAACGGAATAATCCATCCCAGTTTCAAACCCACTAAGATGTCTTTTCTGGCGGAATCATCTTTCCGGTTTTCATCAAAATTCCAGCTTCTGCGATTTTTAGTGAATGCTTCTTGTATCTCAATGCCTCCATAAAAATTGATGCGTTTTTTTCTGGCATCAATATAAAAATATCCGATGAACTGCGACAACATGAAGCCGTTGGTCAGCCGGTCATAACCTTTGCGGTAGGTTTTATCTATTGCGGGAAATTCTTCCTCATCGGTGTCAATGCTGATTTTATGTTGTAGAAATCCCACTCCAAACAATGCCATTAAACCTGAGTTGGCGTTTGGCTGAGCGAATGAAAAAATTTTTCCGACTTGCGCCTGCATAGAAAACCCTTTTTCTGAAAATGCATAATCTGTGTAAAGCCCGCTTGAGCCGATTAGAAAACCATTCGCATCCGTGATACCATCCAAAATATTAAATTCTTTCACATTTCTGCCAAACATGAAACCACCTTCCGCGCCAAGAAAAATGTTCTTTCCGAATTTCATTCCGACTCCGATGCCCAGCGCACTGTTCCCTCCGAAACGGTTCGCCATATCCGCCAACGGCACCTGATAGGTGTAATTCACGCGCATCATAAAAAAATTCACCAACGTATCTTGTAGTGATGACTGTGCGAATACAGAAATCGAAATCAGAAATGAAGAGAGAATGAAGTAAAATGATTTCATAAAACACAAATGAGCATGGAATGAATTCAAAGATATTCAACTCCCCGGAATGCCGGTTTAAAATATCATGGAACTTGTGCAACTTTGGCGCAGTAAACTTTTCATGTCTTTCGGTTTTTTTTATGAGAGCCTGCTTTTTTTGGGTAAAAAAAGCAACGTGTTTTCCCTCTTTTTGTTGAAGTCCGGAAAAATTCTGAGAAAATTCATCCTCGGATTTTATGACCCGTTAATTCGTGTAAAAACAAAGTTTTTGATTGCAGCCGGACAGAAATTGCCGGTTGAAGTGCCGCCTGATTTTCTGCTTCCATTTTCGCATGACCTACCTTTCTATCTACTGAAGTATCCATTCTATTCATCCAATGTCGGCAGGATAGCCGCTGCTGTTTTTAAGAAATATCAGCATCTGACTTTTATTGATATTGGGGCAAACATTGGCGACACGCTGGTGGTGCTCAGGCAAAAAGCTCATTTTCCGGTGCTTTGCATTGAAGGCGATAGCTTTTATTTCAATATCCTGATTCAAAACGCGCGTCACTTTGAAAATGTAAAGTGCGTTCAATTGTTTTTAGGCGAGCAGGAGATGACGATTCAAAGTGAATTGGAAAAAAAAGGCGGAACAGGTCAACTCAACACCACCGCAAGCGGAACAGCTACAATCAGTCTTAAATCGCTGGGCACATTAGTAGAAACCGAGCCTGAATTTGCGCAATCAAAAATGGTGAAGATTGATACGGATGGTTTTGATGCTAAAATCATCAGGGGCGCAATTTCATGGCTTGAGCGGATTAAGCCAATTTTATTTTTTGAATATGACCCCGCGATGCTTTCGAAAAATGGAGATGACGGAATGCTGATGCTATCAGGCTTGCACGAAGCAGGTTATCGTTATGCAATCGTTTATGATAATCTGGGCAATTTGTTTGCTAACATTGAACTTTCGGATACGGCACAATTACAAATGATACATCAGCATTTTTCCGGCAAAAACAGCTTCATGTATTGTGACATCTGTGTTTTCGCGCCCGAAGACAAGGATTTGTTTGAGTCAATATTCAATTCCGAATCAGCGTTTTTTAAGCAACAATCAAAATCATGAAAGCGCTTTACGACTCGCAGATTTTCAGCGTTCAGGAACTGGGCGGCATTTCCAGATACTTTGTGGAGGTGATGCACTATTTTGAAAAAACAGGTACAGTTGATTTCGAACTACCGATAACTTATACCAATAATGAATACATTGGTAAATTGAAGTCCATCTCTTCAAAGCCGTTTTTTCCGGGGAAAGATTTCAAAGGAAAAAAATTCCTGATGGAACAATTGAACAGGTTTCCGGCTCGAAACCGGATGAAAGCCTCCGATTATAATTTATTTCACCCAACTTACTATCATCCCTATTTTCTGAAATACATCGGAAACAAACCATTTGTGCTTACAATACATGACATGATACATGAATTATACCCTGAAGCCATCAAATACCGCGCGATTGACAGCACCGCCCAACATAAAAAACTATTGGCTCAGAAAGCCGCTAAAATCATTGCAATTTCCAAACATACCAAGAATGATATTTTAAGGTTTTATAATCTTCCTGAAAAGAAAATTGAAGTAATTTATCACGGAAATTCTTTGCTGAAATCTCCGCCAGATTATCTTCCAAAAGTTAATTTACCTGCAAAATATTTATTGTATGTCGGTAAAAGAGGGGGGTATAAAAACTTCAACCGGATGCTCCGCGCGATTGCGCCACTGCTTGTTGAACATCCCGACCTGCATTTAATCTGCGCGGGGGGAGGACCTTTTTCAACTTCCGAAAAGCAATTCATGAGTTCGTTGAAAGTTGCTCAAAAATGTGTCAAATTTCCTGTGGATGATGCCCTGCTTTCGTACCTCTATGAACATGCTGAAGTATTCATTTATCCTTCTATTTATGAAGGGTTTGGCATTCCAATTCTGGAGGCATTTGACAATGGCTGCCCGGTAGCTGTCAGCCGCACAAGTTGTTTTCCGGAAATTGCGGAAACCGGGGCTGTTTACTTTAATCCCTTCAGCGAACAGGATATGCGGGAGACAGTGAAGTTATTGATTGGAGATTCGGAAATTAAAAACACCTTGAAAAATGAAGGCAGCCGCTTGATTCAAAAATTCTCCTGGAAACAGACAGCCGAACAAACAAAAGCGCTCTACGAATCAATATAAAAATTCCGCTTTTGAATGAAAAACATTACTTTTGCAATCCCGTAACGTAAAATACTAAATCTACTCAATTATGGACAGGATAAAATCTATAGAAAAGACCTTGATTCCGGCTAAAGATTTGCCCAAATTCAAAGCCGGTGACAACATCACAGTGAAATATAAAATCGTTGAAGGAGCCAAAGAAAGAATCCAGCCATTCAAAGGCGATGTGATTCAGGTAAGAGGTTCCGGGCTGACCACAACATTTACTGTTCGTAAAATCTCCAATGGCGTTGGAGTTGAAAGAATTTTCCCGCTTTATTCACCCAACATTGACGGAATTGAAGTCAATAAATCCGGCAAAGTCAGACGCGCCCGCATTTTCTATCAGCGCAAACTGAAAGGAAAGAAGGCAAGAATTGAGGAAAAAAGACAAGTTGTGGATGAATCAAAATCAGCGACAACTGCCTGATAAATTCCTTAATTAAACTCAAAAAAAACCTCCGAAGAAATTCGGTGGTTTTTTTTTGTTTGGAAATGACAACCTGAAGTTCAGACCTCCTTACTCCGCTTCATATCATCAAGGTATTTGTCGCAAATAAGGATGCGCGCGGAGGCAAAGCGCATAAGATTATCAGGGAGCGTAAGGCGCGTCAGCAGAAATTAGAAAAAGGGCAAAGCGTGAATAACACCACAAAATAAGAGGGCGTCCGTGAGAGCGCTATACGCTTTGGAAATGCATCGGTTATTGTTATTTACCGGGAATTAACTTAAAACTTTTCGTGAACGCTTTCCCTCACGGACTCGCCTGACAATACTGATGAGAATACCAAAAGCCATCACGAGACAACCTAACCACAAGAGATTGATATAAGGGAAAATAATCGCTTTCATAATAATAAAATCACTTTCGGCTTCCTGCTGTTTTACTCCTAAAATCAGCTTGTCTGACTCCGGTAGAATACGTTCAATTCTGAAAGTGACATTCAATTCTTTTACTTCCGCTTCAAATGCCAGAACACTTCTGTCACGGATAACGAAAACCGGTTTGGCAAGATATGTTTCACCATTGAGCGTTTGCAACTTCAGGCGGGCGGCTACAGCAATATCGCCATCTACCGGTTGATATTGACTTGAAGCGGGTGGGTTAGGCTCCAATCCTTCCAGTACCACGAAAGCTTTCGCGATAAAAAAAGTGTCTTTCATCGCCACGGTATCCGGTTCAAAAACTCCCGCTGACTCCTCTTGAGCTTTTTTATCCGGCACAGAGGTGACATGCGTAAAAATGTCTTTTCTTAAATAATGACGGGTATCCGGATTGGCGATTAATCCCATTTTAGGATTGATTTGCGCGTTGGGATATAAAATAAATTCTTCACTGATGCCCCCTGTTTTTTTATCAATTCTCTGATAAAGCACTTTATAATAATTATTCGGACCAGAAACGGAATCCCCGATATAAGTCACTAAATAATCGTGCATTTGAACAGGGTCGTCTTTGCGCAGTAAAATATTTTCCCGTTTATTTTTTTCATCGAATGATGCGCCAAAATCAATGCCCTGATTATTGATGGAAATCACTTTTTGGTTCAGGTTCGAGATGAGCGAACCCAGCATGATGAGCGCGAAGCCTACATGCGCCACGGAAGCTCCGCCCACATTTATTCGTCCTTTCAATACCGTTATTAAATATCCCACGTTGGCAAAAACCGCGAACAGGGACGCGAAGAGTAACAGGATGTATTGGATGCCATAAATTTCCAAAGAAAAAATTGCCAGCAGTGAAATGATAACCGCTGCGACAAGTGGAACAATAAGCCCCTTCAACACCTTCTTCATCTCAGAACTTTTGTAGCGCATATACTGCACTGTTCCGGTTAAACAAACGATAATAATTGCCACCCAGATTTGAATACTGTTGTAGTGTTGCTCCGGATTCACCGGTGGCGCGAGGTCTTTTTCAAAAAGATTTTCAAACAAAGGAATCACACGAAAAGCCGATAAAAATTTATTCAGCACCGGAATAGAAGTCGAGAAAGAAATCTGAAAAGCGGAAATCGTTAAAATCAACGCCCCGATGAAAAGCCAGAATTCGCGTGAGGAAAGTTTTTCTTCCTCTTTCACGGAAGGTATGATTCTCCAGCGCATCACAAGAAACAAAGCCGCCAGCACCACAAAAAACATCATGAAAAATATCAACTGACCAGACATGCCAAGGTCAGTAAAAGAATGTACGGAAGTGTCACCCAGAATTCCGCTGCGCGTGAGGAAGGTAGAATAAAGAATCAGTAAAAAGGTAAGCGACAGCAAGATGAACGTGAGTTTCAACGCTCTGCCGGTATGCTTGTAGATTAATAAAGCATGTAATCCGCCCGCCAGCGTGAGCCAGGGAACCAATGAGGCGTTTTCAACAGGGTCCCATGCCCAGAAGCCGCCAAAAGTGAGTGACTCGTAAGCCCACGCTCCGCCCATGAGAATGCCGACTCCCAACACCATTGTCGCGAACAAACTCCAGGATAATGTTTGTGAAATCCATCCTTTGTAATCGTTTTTCCAGAGCGCGGCAATCACAAAAGCAAAAGGAACAAGCGTTGCCGCAAATCCTAAAAATAATGTAGGCGGATGAATCGTCATCCAATAATTCTGGAGCAGGGGATTCAATCCATTTCCATCGGTAATAAAATCAAGATAATTTGCCCGAGCGAAAATGGGAGCATCCATCGTTTCGCGCAAGAGCAGAAACGGATTGCTGCCAACCCGGTAATCGCCTAAGTAAAGCCCCAACAACATCGTGCCGAGAAAAGCCTGAGTGACAGCGAGCACGGTCATCACGGGCGCTTCCCATTCCTTTGCGCGCGCCATCAACACAAAACCCAACACCACATGCCAGAACGACCACAACAGAAAACTTCCCTCCTGCCCTTCCCAAAAGCAGGACAAAATATATTTCATCGGCAACTCCATGGAGGAATGCTGCCAGGCATATTGATATTCAAACCGGTGATTTAGGAGGATGTAAAAAAGCGACAGGATAATTCCAAGCACGGCAGCGGCATGAACAAAAAAAGCAATTCTCGCGGTGCGCTTCCAGGAATTTCCCGAAGGGCTGATACCTCTTTGTGTTGCGATAAAATATGCAATCGTGGCTGTTAGCGCTGCAACAAATGCAGTAACTACAGACAATCTGCCGATTTGCCCGGGTATTAGTTGCTCGCCAATGTATTGGATTTCCATTAAATGCCTGATGCCGTCACTTCTGTTACTTCCAGTTTATCATTGATGTATTTGGAGGGACATTTCATTAAAATTTTGGAAGCATGAAAATCTCCTTCCTCCATTTTGCCGGTCAGCACGATTTGTTCCGAGCGTTCAAAATCCATCGGTTTTGCTCCCTTGAAAACCACCTTCCGTTCTTCACCCGCTTTGTCTTTCATGTAAAATGAAAAAAAGTTGGGGTCATTTTCAGGTTCGTAAAGCATCTCTTCCGGCTTTGCCAGTTCGCCTACGATATGAAATTCCTTACCCTCGGCATTTTGCGCCATAGAAAAAGTTTCAAAACTGCTGTAATCCCCGATTTTAGCAATGATTACGCCCATCGAAATCACAATAATCAGCAGCGTGGCTATGTGTGTTTTTTTCATGATTATAAATGTTAAAACAGATAACCAAAGTTACGAGAAAAATGTTCGTCACATTTTTGGGAATATTCGGTGGTGTAGGACAAATTCCAAGCTGCATTCCGGCTTTATGCCGGAATCACCTGCTGATTACAAACACATGGGGATGCCGAAAAAGTCCGGCATGACACAAAAAGTGCAATTTGTCCTACACTTAATATTTTGTGGTTTAAAATTTATTGATGCTTTTCAAAAGAAAAAATAAAATGAATGTAATAAGTATCATGATATACCTTTCTTGAATATTCATAAAAAATCCGGATTGTTTCATTCGCGAAAATCTGCGGAACAAAGCGTATATCAGCGGGGAAAATGGATAGATTTTAATACTTTTCCTTGAAGAATTCTATTTAACTCTCTGATTCATCTCAGCCTCGAACCGTGAATGAAACGGTAAATTGTGAATGTGTCGCGATTTTTCTTGTATGCCACTACCCATTCGTCAATGTGAAAGCAACGATAATTGAATTTTTTCAATCCGATATTATTACATATCGAAAATTCAACTCTGTTCTTTGCAATTTTTTTTATCTGCGAATAAATCTTATCTGCCCACCGGTCACCGCTTCCGGGTAAGTTTTTGGCATCTATCCATGCGGCTGTTTTAGTAATCGAGTTCCATGCGCGTTTCCTGATTTCAATTTTCATTTTTTTTGCTTCTTGCGCATCTGTTTTAAATATTGAATAGTAGCTTCTCTTGCTTCTTCCAAAGTAAGACTTTCATCATCATCCGGTTCCGCCAGCCATGCTTCAAATTCCTGCTGTGATGGCGGTGGTCCGGGCAATGCCATTTCTTCATCCGTCAGCTTTCGGATTTTTTTTGCGCGCTGCTTTTTGATGGCGATAGATTTTTCGGGCGCTTTCAATTTTTTGATATAGTCGTAAGCGTCCTGCCCTTCTTTTGTGGTAGTATCAATGGTGATAGTGACTTTCATGTATCTAAAATTAAACTTTTCAACCTTTATCTCTTCCGCGCTCACTTGAATATTCTGGGATTCAGAAAGTAATTTCGCTCACAATATTTTGAACTGCCCTTAAATATTTCCCAATTTCAATCCTTATCACTATTTTGCCCGCATCAATTCAAAAAAATGTCGCTCAGCCCGCTTGACATCTTCTCGTTTATCGCGTTTTTATTGTTTGTAGTGATTGTTTCACTTTACGCTTCAAGAAAAGAAGAAACCACTTCCGACTATTTTCTTGCCGGACGCTCGCTCACCTGGTGGATGATTGGCATTTCGCTCATCGCGTCCAATATCTCCACTGAACATTTTGTAGGGATGGCAGGTCAGGGTTTTATGGAAAACATCGGCTTGGCAATTGCCAGCTACGAATGGATAGCCGCGCTCTCCCTCATTATCGTTGCAATTTTTCTGCTTCCGCGATTTTTAAAAGCCGGCATCTATACCATTCCTGAATTTCTGGAATACCGCTATAATAAAGTACCCCGAACCATCATGGGGGGCGGCTTGCTCATAATGTATGCGTTCGTGACACTTGCCACCGTGTTATATGCTGGCGGCATTGCCATTGAATCAATTTTCGGACTCAAGCTGATTTACGCGATTTGGATGCTCGGAATTTTCACCGGTCTTTACACGATGCTGGGCGGACTGAAAGCCGTTGTCTGGACCGATGTCATCCAGGGAAGCACCCTGCTGATTGGCGGTGTGGTGGTGACTGTACTGGCTTTCGATAAAGTAGGCGGCATCGAAGCCTTCATCGAACTTTCCGAGGGACGGCTTCATACCATCATGCCCGCTGACCATCCTGAACTGCCCTGGACAGCGGTTTTCATTGGCGGCATGTGGCTGCCGAATCTTTTTTATTGGGGACTGAATCAGTTTATTACACAGCGCACTCTGGGTGCAAAAAGCCTGCGCGAAGGGCAAAAAGGAGTTCTGCTGGCAGCAACCATCAAACTCTTTATCCCGATGATTGTCGTTTTTCCGGGCATCATCGCCTATGAACTGTATGGCAGTGAAATTGAAAAAGCCGATATGGCTTATCCGTATCTTGTCAAACAAATTCTGCCGGTTGGGCTGGCGGGTATTATCATGGCAGCGCTCTTAGGCGCTACCATGAGCACCCTCGACTCGATGCTCAACTCGGCTGCGACCATTTTCACCATTGATTTTTACAAACAGTTTTTTCATAAAGACGCTTCGCAAAAACATTTTATCAAAGTCGGGCGCGTGTGCACTGTCGTGATGGTCATTATCGCGTGTCTCAGCACCCGCTTTGTCGAAAATTACGGGGAAGGATTGTACAAGTTCATCCAGATTTGGTGGGGCTGTATTCAGCCGGGCATTGTCGCGGCATTTTTTATGGGGTTAATCTGGAAAAAGGTGCCTCCCGCTGCCGCTATCACCGGCATGTTGCTCAATATCCCTTTATATATCATTTTGCTGAACACCTGGAAGATCGCTTTTCTGCATCACATGGCGATTTGTTTTATCGTTATTTGCGGAGTGATGACCATCATTACCCTCATCGCGCCCATGCAACGGGAAATCGTTTACCCCGTTCGCCAGGATTTTGAATCCACCTCTTTGACTACCGGCATGAAAGTATGGGCGGCATTGATTGTGCTGGCAGTGGGCGGGTTGTATTTTGTGTTCAGGTAAAAAAACAAAATTCATCGCTTTCAAAACATTTCATTTCATCTCCCTTTTATCATAAATTACTTCAGGGAGTATTCATGCAGTTTTGTGAAAAAATTGTTTAGTTATACCAAAGCAAGCAAATTCTGGGTTGCCGTCCCTCGACACCCGTCCCCCGTCCCCCGTCCCCCGTCCCTTTTTGAATAAAAAGGTATAACCTGCAATCAATCTTACCCGTTTCATAAAACACACCTGCATCCCTTCCCTGATTTTTTAATATTTTCGCCAAATCATTTTTATATCAAAACAACATCGTCATGCAATTTGAAAATATCATAGTCGAGCCGCAGTATGAAAAACACATCGCGCTGGTGCGCTTCAATCGCCCGAAAGAACTCAACGCCCTCAATCGTAAACTCATGGAAGAAGTCCGTGACGCGCTCAAAGCCTTAGATGACAATGAAGATGTACGTGTAATCATCCTCACCGGCAACGAGCGTGCCTTTGCCGCTGGAGCCGACATCAAGGAAATGTCCGGACGTTCGGCTATTGATATGGTGAAGATTGACCAGTTCACGACCTGGGACCAAATCAAAAAAACTAAAAAACCCATTATCGCTGCCGTATCGGGGTTTGCTCTGGGTGGCGGTTGCGAACTCGCTATGACTTGCGACATGATAGTGGCATCTGATACCGCTCAATTCGGACAGCCTGAAATTAAAATTGGCGTTATCCCGGGAGCGGGCGGCACACAGCGACTTACAAAAGCCATCGGAAAAGCGCGCGCCATGGAAATGGTACTCACAGGAAAGTTCATCAATGCTGAAGAAGCGCTCCGGTTCGGGCTGATTAACAGGGTCGTACCTGCCGAGCTTTATCTCACCGAAACCGTTAAACTCGCCCGCGAAATCGCGGCAATGTCACCCATCGCTGTGCGAATGGCGAAAGAAGCCGTCCTTCAATCCTTCAGTTCCACCCTCGAAGAAGGACTTGCCTTCGAGCGGAAAAACTTCTACATGCTCTTCGCCTCCGAAGACCAAAAAGAAGGGATGAGCGCTTTCATCGAAAAACGTAAACCTGACTTCAAGGGACGTTAGTATTTCACATTTATTTTTACAAGCGTATTTGCAGTGTAGGTAATGTTATCTAAATAACATCCCCAATTTGTGCAATATGCTATCAGATATTAGACTTTAGATGTTAATCTGACCTTGCGCCTAAGACAGTACCTTGCTGTGATTTGCCCCGATTTTTTACAAGGTAAAGAAGTTCTGCACTAACATGTTGAAATAAGAACACCACATCGCAAACAGAAAAAATATTCAAACAAAAAAAAACTTTTTTGAAATCCCTCTGTTAAAGCAACATTCTATAACCAAAAAACATAAATAAAATGATTAACAGAATCTTTCAATTAGTAGTTTTGTTTTCTATCGCGTCTTTCTTCACAGCCTGCAAAGATGACGATGACATTCAAATTCCAAACATCGTTGAACTGGCTCAGTCAGACAGCGAATTAAGCAGCCTTGTGGCGGCAGTACAGAAAGCAGGTTTGGTGGATGCTCTTAGCGGCACCGGTCCGTTTACGGTATTTGCCCCAACCAACACGGCTTTCAATGCCTTTTTAAGCGCAAACGGCTTTGCCAGCCTTGACGAAGTACCGGATGCATTATTAACTCAAGTGTTGTTAAATCATGTTCTGGGAACTTCGAAAACAGCGGCACAACTCAGCACGGGTTATGAAAATACGCTTGGTAATTATGGAAGTACTACCAGCAGCATTAAGTTGTATGTCAACACTACAGGTGGTGTTACGCTGAATGGCGGTCCGAAAGTAACCACAGCCGACCTGAATGCATCCAATGGCGTGGTGCATAAAATTGACGCGGTGATCGGCTTACCGACCATCACCACCTTTGCTGCGTCAAATCCTGATTTCAGTATCTTGGTTGCCGCCCTGACACGCAGCGATTTGAGCGCTAACTACGCTACTGTGTTGAGCGGAACAGGACCTTTCACGGTTTTTGCACCAACCAATGCGGCATTCGCAGCTCTGCTCACTGAATTATCATTGAACGAATTGGCGGATATCCCGGCAGCAACCCTGGAAGCTGTGTTGCAATACCATGTTGTCGGCAGTGCGAATGTATTAGCAGGTTCGTTAACTAATAATCAGACGGTAACCTCATTGGGTGGCGATTTCACCATCACGCTCACCGGTGGACCAAAAATCACAGACGGACAAGGAAGGGTTTCTGACATCGTGGCTACTGATGTGCAGGCATCCAATGGAGTAATTCATGTTATTAATAAGGTGATTCTGCCTTAGTTGAATTTTTCAATTATCAAAAAAGCCGGCTATTGACAGCCGGCTTTTTTTTTGAAAATATCCCATCAATTGACCTGAAAGGTACCCGATTCTTTTAATTTGCTTTGAATCATTCATCCGGCAGATACAAAACTTACCCACACCCATTTCTGTTTCACATCGAGATTTCCTTCCCATCTCGTATTTTTGCACCCTCAATTATTTACCGTGAAAATCAACCTTAATTCTACAGAAAAATTTTCCGAAAGACATCTCGGACCCAGCGAACAGGAACTGAATGAGATGCTCGAAAAAATCGGCATCGGCAGCCTCGACCAACTGATTGATGAAACCATTCCGCCAGCTATCCGGCTGAAAAACGAACTGAACCTGCCGGAAGCGTTGAGCGAGTATCAATTTCTCCGGGAACTGAGGGTGATTTCCCACAAAAACAAAGTCTTTAAATCTTACATCGGGCTTGGGTATTACAATACCATCACGCCCTCTGTGATTTTGCGCAATATCTTCCAGAATCCCGGATGGTACACGCAATACACCCCTTATCAGGCGGAAATCGCGCAGGGAAGGCTGGAGGCATTACTCAACTTCCAGACAATGGTCAGCGACCTTACCGGATTGCCGATTGCCAATGCTTCGCTGTTGGACGAAGGCACAGCCGCAGCCGAAGCGATGACCTTACTCTTTAACAACCGCAATAAACGCGCGGTGGAAGCCAATGTCTTTTTTGTCTCCGATAAATGTTTTCCGCAAACCATTTCCGTGCTGAAAACCAGAGCGTTACCATTAGATATTGAAATCAAAGTTGGAAGTCATGAAACTTATGAATTCAATGAAAAAGTGTTTGGCGTATTACTGCAATATCCCAATGTTGATGGCGCTGTAACCGATTATACTTCCTTTATTGAAAAATCACATGCTGCCGGTTCACAGGTCATACTGGCGGCTGACTTATTGAGTCTTGCACTGTTGAAATCTCCCGGTGAACTGGGAGCGGATGTTGCCGTGGGAAACACGCAAAGGTTTGGCGTGCCGATAGGTTTTGGCGGTCCTCATGCGGCATATTTTGCCACGAAAGATGAATTCAAGCGCGTCATTCCGGGAAGAATTATCGGGGTGTCGGTGGACGCGAATGAAAAACCCGCGCTACGCATGGCATTACAAACACGCGAGCAGCACATCCGCAGGGAAAAAGCGACTTCCAACATCTGCACCGCGCAGGCGTTGTTAGCCATCATGGCAGGTATGTACGGTGTTTATCACGGACCAAAAGGAGTCCGAAATATCGCCCTTCGGATTCACCAACTTGCACGGGTATTAGACACTCAATTGAAATCTTTGGGCTTTCAACAAACAAACAACTATTACTTTGATACGCTGAAAATTGAGGTTTCCGAAACGCAATTACAGCAAATCCGCACGTTGGCGGAAAAGGCGAATATCAATTTTCACTATGAAAAAAACAGCCTCAGTATCGCTTTAGATGAATCAACTTTAATCACTGATTTAGAACAAGTTATTAATGTATTTGCAACAGCCTCCGGCAAGCAAAGCAATCCCGTGCCGCAGGAAGCTGATGGTTCTGAATTGAGCATTCCCGCCCAACTCATCCGCAACAGTGAATACCTCTCGCATCCTGTTTTCAACACCCACCATTCTGAAACCGAGATGATGCGTTACATCAAATCATTGGAGAAGAAAGACTTGTCGCTCACGCAATCCATGATTTCGCTTGGCTCCTGCACCATGAAGCTGAATGCCGCCACACAGCTCATTCCGGTCACCTGGCAGGCATTCTCTGAAATCCACCCATTTGTTCCGGCAAACCAATCGGAAGGTTATCTCCAAATCATCACAGAATTAGAAAATTACCTGACGGCTGTCACCGGTTTTGCCGCCACTTCGCTGCAACCCAATTCAGGCGCGCAGGGCGAATACGCGGGATTGCTTGTTATTCGTGCCTATCAACATGACAAAGGGGAAGGATACCGCAATGTGGCGCTTATTCCTTCATCGGCACACGGAACGAATCCCGCCAGCGCAGTGATGGCGGGCATGGAAGTGGTTGTGGTAAAATGCGATGTCAACGGAAATATTGACATGGCTGACCTGCGGCAAAAAGCCGAACAACACCGCGACAAACTCAGCGCGTTGATGGTCACCTACCCCAGCACGCATGGCGTGTTTGAAGAAACGATTATTGACGTCTGCAAGCTGATTCACGAGTTTGGAGGACAAGTTTACATGGATGGTGCCAACCTCAACGCGCAGGTCGGGCTTACCTCTCCTTCGGCTATTGGCGCTGACGTTTGCCACATCAACCTTCACAAAACCTTCAGCATTCCGCATGGCGGAGGCGGACCAGGTATGGGTCCGATTTGCGTGGCGGCTCATCTTGCCCCCTTCCTGCCGGGACATCCCATCGTGAAAATGGGTGGCAGCAAAGCCATTGAAGCCGTCTCCGCAGCACCCTGGGGCAGTCCGAGTATTCTGTTGATTTCGTATGCTTATATCAAAATGCTCGGTCGCGATGGGGTGAAAAACGCTACCCGTTATGCCATTCTGAATGCCAACTACATCAAGTCACGGCTTGAGCAGTATTTCAAAATACTCTATGTCGGTAAAAACGGAAGAGTGGCGCACGAACTGATTGTGGATATGCGCGAATTCAAATACAAGGCGAATGTGGAAGTGGAGGATATTGCTAAAAGATTAATTGATTACGGGTTCCACGCTCCGACCGTTTCATTCCCCGTTCCCGGCACCATGATGATTGAACCCACCGAGAGCGAAGACAAAGCCGAGATTGACCGTTTTTGTGACGCTCTCATCAGCATCAGAAAAGAAATTGAAGCCATCGAACAAGGGCTGATGGATGACAAGGACAACGCCCTCAAAAACGCTCCGCACACTGCTGAAGTCGTTACAGCGGACAATTGGACACATCCTTACCCGCGCGAAAAAGCCGCCTTCCCGCTCGATTATGTGCGGGCTAACAAATTCTGGGCGTCAGTCGGGCGCGTGAACAACTCTCATGGGGACCGTAATCTGATTTGCACGTGTCCTCCGATTGAAGCGTATTCTGACGGGGAGTTGGTGAGTATGTGAAAAAATACAGGAGTGGAGGTGTACAGAAATCTGAAATAAGACAACTGTTCATTTTCAGATTATATGCGCATCAGTTAATTATATGATTACATCATTTATCATCAATCTCATGAAATTCTTCATTCTCATTTTAATCTCAGGATTATTCCTCATTGCAGAAGCCCAAAACGATACAATTTGGTTTGATAAAGATTGGAAAACCACCGCAAAGAATGACGCTGCCTATTTCAGACTAACCCCTAAAAAGGAAGGTAAAAAATTTAAAGTCATTGATTTTTACATCACCGGTGAAAAAAGATTCGAAGGCAGTTCTCTTGAAAATGAAAAAATGATTTGGGATGGTATGACGATCGGGTTTTATGTTCATGGAGATACGATGATGAAACTCAACTACAGTAACGGTACCCCGGAAGGAAAATTAATCCTGTTAGACAGATGGGGAAATCAAATGGCATCCGGGCTGTTCCTTAAAGGTCAATTAAAAGAGT
The DNA here is from genome assembly GCA_041748615.1 of Chitinophagales bacterium. Taxonomy (GTDB): domain Bacteria; phylum Bacteroidota; class Bacteroidia; order Chitinophagales; family CAIOSU01; genus JBGTCY01. The sequence continues at coordinate 10,198 of JBGTCY010000031.1, read as the reverse complement.
ATCAACATTTGATTGAGAAGTACAAAGGAAGCAACTGGAAAATTAAAGCTGAAACAGCTAAAGACACCGAAGAATGGAAAATCTTCCGTGATAATATTTTAGTGATGGAATCATTCTACCAGCATGGAAAACGCACAGGAAAATGGATAATTTATCATCTGAATGGAAAAGGTATTTATGCAACTTTTGAGCATAAAAATGATGAATGCAAAATAACCTCTCCTGGAAACCCGCTTTTGTCCTTTCATCATCTTTTACCCGGTAAATATTATTTCCCCGAAAATCTCATAGAAGAGGAAAGTGAATGCCTGATAGGTATTCATAAAATATTTGATGAATTTGATTCTAAATCTTTAGAAATAAACTACCTGAATAACGGTGAAACAGAAGTTATACAAGGCGGGATTGTTGAAATCATCAGCAGAATCATCAACCCGATTGCTTATGTGATACCGGTAAGTCCTGATACCGAGATGCAAAAAAGCAATCAATATGAAAATATAAAATTTGATTGTATAAAAGATAAAGGAAGCCCTCATACAAAATGCACTTCAAGCTATTTAGGTACTAATATCGTTGTATATTATTCTAAAGATGGTAAATTGTTAAACAATCTTTCGCAAAAAGAGACCCCAACTGAAAATCAATTAATTCTTTATTTTGAATCCGGAGAACCAAAGATGTTTTCCGAAAATGTTTTTATTGTGAAAACCGGCACAAGTTTAAAACGGAAGTTGCAACTTGATTTTATTCCAGTTCAAGAAATTTCGAAATTCCTTGCATTCCAGTTAAAATCAGAAAATCTCAGATTATCTCAAATTGAGGGCGCTCTAAAAAATGAATTATTAAATTAAAGCGTATTGACTCAATTATTCGGACTGCGATTCATCTTTCAATTCGGACTCTCGATTGTTGCTTTCGCCTTCGGGAAGCTGCTCCGGATTTTTTGGAACATAAATGTAGCGATAATTGATTTCAGGCGGTTCGCTCTGTTCATCAGCCGGCAATTCTTTGGGTGGCATGTCCGTGAAACGATAATGATACGCCAGCAGACTTCCGCTGATTGCGCCAAAAAGATGCGACTCCCATGAAATCCCCCTGAATCCGGGCGCTAAGCCCCAAACGATGCTGCCGTACATAAAAATGATGAAAAAACTGATGGCAAGCGATTTCATATCACTACGAAACACACCGCTGAAAAAAAGAAAAAAAGCGAACCCATAGACCAACCCGCTGGCTCCGATATGATAGACCGGTCGCGCGAGCAGCCAGACGGCAATTCCGGTCAATACATAAATTCCGAGAATGACTTTTTTTGCGGCAGAGGGGTAAAAATAAAGCATCAATGAACCCATAATTAAAATGGGAACGGAGTTGGATGTCAAATGACTGATATCACCATGTACTAATGGACTTGAAATGATTCCGGTCAGTCCGAAAAGTTTTCTTGGAAAATTACCCAGCGAAACAAGGTCATGATGCGTAAGCATTTCAACGCCTTTTATCAACCACAGGACAGCAACGAAAAAGAGGGGTATCCTGATACTTCTGAAAAAGCGCCTGCGGTCATCCATGAGTTTAAATTTATAGAAAAATCTTAATTCCCGAACATTAAACTAAAGTAATATTGTCAAAATAACATCTCCAATTTTTGCTATCTGCTATCAGACTTAGATTTTAGACACCTTGGTGAGCTACTTTATTATATGTACCTGAAATTATCCTGAATAACGCCTTTTCTTCTAAGATGGTTTTCAAAAGTGCTGTAAAACATTTCATAGAGTAATGGGAATATGAATTAATGCGGTTTTGTGAAACAATAATTGAGCTAAATCTTGGATGCCGTCCCTTGACACCCGTCCCCCTATCAGAATAAGATGGTATAATCTGCAAAAAATCACAACCCCCGAGCAACGGAATATATTTCCGCGCACAAATCCACACTATCTTTGCCCGCAAAAAAACAGCATGAAATTTGACACACTCACCATTCACGCAGGCATACAACCCGATCCGACCACCGGTGCGATTCTGCCTCCCATTTACCAGACCGCAACTTATGTTTTGGATGAAGTCGGCAAAGGAAAAGGATATGATTATACCCGCGCCTCAAATCCTACGAGAACAGTATTGGAAGCCAATCTTGCCGCGCTGGAAGGCGGGAAATTCGGAGTGGCATTCGCTTCAGGTATGGCTGCTGTAGATGCCGTGCTGAAACTTTTTAACCCGGGCGACCATATTATCTGCAGTGATGATGTTTATGGCGGTGTTTCGAGATTATTCAATATGATACTCACCCGCTATGGAATGGAATTTACTTACGTGGATACTTCTTTCCCCGACAGAGTAGAAAAAGCCATTCGCACCAACACGAAAATGCTTTGGGTGGAAACACCCACGAATCCGTTGCTGAAAGTGACCGACCTGAAAGCGATTTCGAAAATTGCAAAAAAGAAAAAACTGCTGTTTGGCGTGGACAACACGTTCGCCACTCCCTACTTGCTGCGCCCCTTTGAAATGGGAGCTGATATTGTGGTACACAGCACGACCAAATACCTTAGCGGACACAATCAACTTATTGGCGGTATCGCGATTGTGAATGACCCGAAAATTCATGAGCAACTGAAATTCGTCCAGAAAAGCCTTGGCGCTGTTCCAAGTCCTTTTGATTGCTGGTTGGTTTTACTGGGCGTGCGCACGCTTTCCGTCAGAATGGAAAAACATTGCAGCAATGCCCGGAAAGTCGCTACATTTCTTGAGAATCATCCGAAAGTAAAAAGAGTGAGTTATCCCGGATTGAAAAGTCATCCACAGTTTAAAATCGCGAAATCGCAAATGCGGGATTTTGGCGGCATGATTACTTTCGAACTGAAAGGCACGATTCAGTCCGGCATTAAACTGATGAACACCGTGAAACTTTGCGCCCTTGCGGAAAGTTTGGGTGCGGTGGAAACGATGATTACACACCCCGCTTCCATGACGCATGGCTCTGTGCCAAAGGATGAACGCGAAGCGCGTGGACTTACAGATGGAATTGTAAGGCTCTCCGTAGGCATTGAAGACCCCGAAGATATCATCGCGGATTTACAACAGGCTTTGAAGAAAGTTTAACGGAAATCAAATCCATGAGTCAGAAAGCACGGATTCATTGCGATTGATGGCTGAAACTTAACCTCAGCGTTTTAATTCTCACTTTAACGGTAAGACAAAAACTACTTTTATACTATCGCTTACCCGACAGACATCAACTCATTTCCGATATTGACTTTTGAAGACTTGCCGGCATGTAAGCTACACAAAAATTTACCCATTTATATTTCCTGAAAAAATACAAAAAAGCAGGAAGAAGAGTAATCTGCCAACGCTTTGTTAATTTGAGTGTAGTCATTTTTAATAAATCTCTACCTTTGTCAAATGCAAAACATGAACGATACAGCAAATCCTCCCGCAACCATCACTTGCTGGGTGGAGGCGCATACCGATGCATTGTTTGCATGGGCATTACACAAAACATCATCCCTTGAAACGGCTGAAGATTTGGTGCAGGACACCTTTTTGGCGGCTTCAGAATCGTTTGAAAAATTCAAAGGCAACAGCGAACCCAAAACATGGCTGCTGGCTATTTTGAACAACAAAATCGCTGAACATTATCGCAAATTGTTCAGGCATTCCGAAATGCACTCGTCAAAAGACCCGGTATTTTTCAGCGAAGAAGGCGCTTGGCAGCCCGCCCAAATGCCGCAGCAATGGGGCAGCGAGCATCCGTTGGATGATGCAGATTTTAGAAAAATATTGGAAAAATGCATGAATAAATTACCAGCACAGTGGAGCGCAGCGCTGCATTACAAATACCTTGAAGAAAAAAAACCTGAATTAATTTGTCAGGAATTGGAAATCAGCGACACAAATTACTGGCAAATCGTCCACAGGGCAAAATTGCAAATGAGAAAATGTTTGGAAATGAATTGGTTTAATAAGCAATAATCTAACAGAATAATTAAAAAAAGCGATGAAAGGTTTAATGAATAAAATGATGTTATCGTGTGTGAAAGCCACTGAAATGGTGGAGAAGAAAAAACTGTTTGGCTTGACGTGGAAAGAAAATATGCAGTTGAAAGCGCATAATGCCATGTGCAAGGTTTGCAAGGAATATGAAATGCAAAGCGAGATTATTGATTCAGTTTTAAAGCATTATTTACAGAGGGACAATATTATTCCTTTGAATAATGAAAAACTGAAACTCAAAATCATTTCTAAACTAAAATGAGAAAGTACGTTATGAAAAGGTCAGCGTTTTTTGTTTTTGCAGGGATATTAATTTCACTGCAGACACAGGCGCAGTTTGCGCCTGAACTCAACCGGTTCAACGCATCCGATTTTAAAGGACAAGCAGTTTATCTGAATTGGGAACTTGCCGCAGGCAGCGTGTGCAATGGTATTTCTGTATTGCGTTCCGAAGATGGCGAAACCTTTACCATGGTCGGTGATATTTATGGCGTGTGCGGAAGCCTTTTCTACCCGGTGAGTTATGATTTTACTGACAGTAAGCCCGTTTTAAATAAACGCAGTTTTTATCGTTTGGAATTGGGCAGAGGATATTTTTCTGATATTATTTCTGTTGAAGTCATCAACATTCAAAGCGGTTTTCATATTCGCCCGAATCCTATAAATAATACAGGTAAAATTTATTTCAGCAACGACAGCAAATTCGAACATCAGATTCAAATTATCAGTCCGAAAGGTTATCCGGTTTTCAGCGCCATCACTAATCAGGACTTTTTTGAAATCAATACTGAAAGTTTTCATGCAGGAGTATATCTTTTTATAATTTCAACTGCCAACGACCCCAAAAAGGCGAGCGGCAGATTTATAGTGCAGCACTAAAAATTTCAGCATATGCAGTTAAGCAAAGTTCTTTCTAACATGGTTTTGTTGTTTGCATTTTTTGCATCCAATACAGTTCATTCGCAAACTGCTAAAAAAATTATTGTAGAACACTTTACCAACTCCAATTGCAGCACCTGCGCTTCCAGAAATCCGGGACTTTACAGCAACCTGAATAATCATCCTGATGTATTGCATTTAGCCGTTCATCCAAGTTCGCCTTACAGCAACTGTTTATTATATCAGCAAAACGCATCAGACAATGATGCTCGGACAAATTATTATGGAATTTACGGAAGCACACCGCGTATCGTGGTCAGTGGCAATGTGGTTTCTGCGGCAACCAATTATTCCTCAGCATCCATATTCACCAGTTACTTGTCGCAAACTTCGCCTGCAAGCATTCGCATTGAGCAGGAAAAAATCAACGGGCAAACCATTAATGTAAAAGTGATTATTAAAACGGAAGAAGCGCATAGTCAGGGCGCACTTTCGCTTTTTGTTGCACTTGCCGAAGACAGTGTGTTTCACACCGGCACTAACGGTGAGCAAATACATTTTGATGTGTTCAGAGAATCGTTGAGCAGTGTTACCGGAGTGGATGTTACACTTCCTGCAACCGTAGGCGATTCACTTGAATTTAACTTTACAACTTCCGTAAATTCCGTATGGAATGTTTCAAGAATTTTTGCGCTTGCCATCTTACAGGAAAAGTCATCAAAAAATGGAGTGCAGGCAGCAGCAGCCTCGCCCAATGAAGGGATTATTTCAACAGGCATTTTCAGCGTAAACAATTCATTAGAAGTAAAAATATTTCCCAACCCTGCACAGCAAAATATTTTTATAGAGTGGGAAAATATCAACCCCATGCAAGTAGCATTATATGATTTGCAGGGAAAAATTGTTTACAAAAAACAGCAACAATCATCTCCGCTCCATGTCAATCTCTCTACCGTTCCGCATGGCGTTTACATGCTTCGTTTAAGCAACGGGCAAAGCAGCTATCAATCAAAAGTAGTTTTACAATCCTGATTTTCTCATTCAAATTTTTCCGGTTTCACTATTGAATGGCTTCGGTTGATAGTTACTTGTAGCTACGCTATACAAGACTTAAAAAATAAATTTCCAAGGTTTTGTCAGGAATAAGTAAAAATTGCAACTAATAGTCTGATATTTTTTAAAACCCTTAAAACCAATTACCATGAGAAAAACAACATTGATTTATCTCTCGACTTTCTTACTTGCAGGATTGCTGCTGGTTCAATCTTGTAAAAAAGACGATGATGATGATGAACCACAAGAATTTGTAGCCGACAACAGCACTTTCAGCGGATTTATGTCCTGGTCGCTGGATGTTACAAGGTTGGGCGCTGACCCTGCGCTTGGCGGAATGGCTCATGGTGGCGATGATACCACCGTTACCCGAAACATCTATTTCAAAGACGGACAAAATCCGGTGAGCGGAAAATATCCCGTAGGCACCAGGATTGTAAAACGCTCAACAAATCCGGGAGGGTTAGATGAAATCACCGCTATGGTAAAACGTGGCGGTAATTTCGATTCCGGTCATGGCGATTGGGAATATTTCATGCTCATGCCCGATGGTTCTATTGCTATGGATAATGGCGTGCCGATGCGTGGAGCCAACCTTATGAATGGCATGTGTAAAGGCTGTCATGGCGCAGCCGCTTCAAAAGATTACATATTTACTAAGTAAAGTTCTTGGAATACAGGGCGGTGCTGAGTCCAGTTCAAAGCATCGCCCCTATTTTTTTCTTCAAACATTTTAATTAAACCATCATGCACAAATACCTTTTTGTATTTGCAGTTATTCTCATGTCTTTAAACAACAACATCATGGCGCAGCAATATATTTCAGCAAAAGAAGCAAACGGCTTGCAGGTGGGTAAAACAGCCCCCGATTTTTCGGCTAAGAACCAAAATGATTCGACTTTCAATCTTTATGAAACATTAAAAGAACACACCGTTATTTTGATTTTTTATCGCGGGCATTGGTGTCCGTTTTGTAACAAGCATCTGAAAGCATTGCAGGATAGCTTGCCTGCAATAGAAAGTCGTGGCGCGAAAGTGGTAGCGGTTTCTCCCGAAAATTCCACGTTTATCAAAAAGACATTGGATAAAACTCATGCCGGTTTCACGCTGCTGTATGATGAGGGTTACAACATTGCTGAAGCGTATGGTGTGAATTTTCGCCCCGACAGCATTTCGCGTTTTATGTATAACACCATGTTGGGCGCTAAGATGAAAGAATCTCATTCGGACGATTCAGAGCAATTACCCATTCCGGCAACTTACATCATCTCAAAAGATAAAACCATTAAATGGCGGCATTTCGACCCCGACTATAAAAAACGTTCAAAAGTTTCTGACATCTTAAACAACCTATAATCATGGCTACAGTAATCAAAGCGCATCATATTGACGCAGGGTATCAAACTATTTTAAGCAATGGCAAACATTCCATTTTGGGTGATGAGCCGTTGAAGTCATTGGGAACGGATTTGGGTTTCAGTCCTTCCGAATTGGTATTGGCAGGTTTAGCCATGTGTAAAACAGGCACGGTTCGTTTCATTGCCCGAAAAAACGGTTGGATAGTGCGCGATGTAAAAGCCGAACTGACACAGGAAGTGAAACGCGGTGAAAACGGAATGGAAGTAAACATTCAGGTGAAAATGGAAATTGATGGCGACCTCACCGATGAGCAAAAAGATAAACTCTTGCGCGAAGCAGACCGTTGCTACATCCACCGCTTGCTCAATAGCGAATGGAAAATTGAAAATGTCAACGCACAACAAAAAGAAACCGAAAATCTAAAAGCGGCATGAGGGTGAAGTATTTTGTTTTGAGTTTTGTTGCCGTGTTATTCTTGGTTTGTTTTTCTTCCTGCACAAAGCATCAAACTCAGCCCAAACAGGAATTGGATTGCAGCGTGTTTAGCACTGCTGATAATACTTGGGATAAAGAAATTCAAACCATCATCAGTGTATCATGTGCCACGCCCGGCTGTCATAACGCAATCAGCAATGCCGGACAGATAAATCTTTCCACCTACACGGCAACAGTTGACGCATTTAAAAACAGAGATATGTTCTGCGCTCTAAAACACGAGGGAACTTGTATTTACATGCCGCTCGGTCAGCCGAAACTCAGCGATGAGGTGATTGCACGAATTGAGTGTTGGGCGAATGAAAATTTTCCTGAATAAAAATATTCTTCACCATAAAAAACAGCAGCTTATGAAACATCTCATCTCCATTTTGATTATTGTGTTTGGCATTGCCGGAACGATTGCAGCACAAGACACGCAATATTATTGCAAAGATGGCTACGTGCATTTTTTTTCATCTGCCCCGATGGAAGATATAGAAGCCAAAAATAATGAAGCAGTAGTGGTTTTCAATGCCACTAAAAATGAAATCAATGCAAAAATCCCGATTAAGTCATTTCAGTTTGCCAAAAAATTGATGCAGGAGCATTTCAATGAAAATTATTTGGAAAGCGATAAATATCCTTACGGTTCACTTACCGGAAAAATTGTGGAAAACATTGATTTCACGAAAGACGGAGTGCATAAAGTAACCGTGCGAGGCGTGCTTGACATTCACGGGGTGAAGCAGAACAGGGATATTTCCTGCACCATTACGGTTCAAGGCGACCAAATCAAAGTGTATTCAGAGTTTGACGTCAAACTGGTTGACCATAAAATAAAAATTCCGAAAGTGGTCATTTTGAATATTGCCGAAGTCATCAAAGTGGATTTGCTTTTCAACCTCAACAAAAAATAGCATGAAGAAAACGGGGTTGTTGCCGATTGCTTTGTTCACGGCATTTTTCATTTTTTCAGCAAACAATATTCAAGCGCAGGACGACTTGCTCAATCAATTATTGGAAGAACAAAAGCCGAAAAAAGAAGCGGTGCGCTACACTTTCAAAACCACGCGCGTCATCAGCGGACATAGCACCGAGATGGTGGCAAAGGGTGCATTGGAATTTCGGGTAAGCCACCGTTTTGGCGATGTGGCAGCCACCAACAACGACCACATTCATTCCATGTTCGGGTTCGACCAGGCGGCTGACATCGGCTTGCTATTCGACTATGGCATAAAAGACAACCTCACCGTTGGCGTTGCCAGAATGAAAGGTGCGGGTCCGCATCGTGAGTTATGGAACACCAACATCAAGTATCGCGCTTTGCAGCAAACTACCGATTTTAAAATTCCTTTTACGCTCGTGTTGTATGGCAATGCCGCCATGAGCAGTATGCGCGGCATCAATGACGAAACCGCGCTCAATTATTTCCCCAAAGGATATGACGGCTTGGCGCACCGCATGAGTTACACGGCACAGGCGTTGCTCTCCATCAAAGCGAAAGAGTGGCTCTCGCTTCAACTCACCAATGCTTTCGTGTGGCGCAATCTCGTTCCCGATGGCGATAAAAACGGCATTTTCTTTTTAGGCATTTCCGGCAGAGCAAAATTCAACAAACGCAGCGGTATGATATTTGAGTATTTCATTCCCGTTGTAAAAGATGGTGTAGGAGGCAGAACACCCTTTGCAATAGTGCGTGGTATTAAAGATGCTGCCTACTATCCCGTATTGCATATCGGCTACGAGTTTGAAACGGGCGGACACGTTTTTCACATCAACCTCACTAATAGTCGCGGCTTGTTAGACCAGGACTTTTTACCTTACAACACCAGCAATTGGGCACAAGGGCAGTTCCGCATCGGCTTCACCATTTCGCGCATGTTCCAACTGAAACAAAAGGAAGGAAAGTATTGGAAGGAGGGAAGCGTGGAAGATTGAGCATCTTTGTTATTTAATTCATATCCGATATGCCCTACATAGAAACCATTGCTTACGAAAAAGCCACAGGCGAACTCAAAGAGATTTACGACAACCTCAACAAGTCGCGGGGCAAATTAGCGGATGTTCATACTATCCAAAGTTTGCATCCGCGCACTATCATGGCGCACATGGAACTCTACATGAGCATCATGTTTTCGAAATCGCCTCTCAGCCGTCCGCAGCGTGAAATGTTGGCGGTGGTAGTAAGCAAAACTAATCATTGCGAATACTGTATCGAACACCATGCGACAGCATTAAATCACTTTTGGAAAAGTAAAGAGCGTATTGCAATGTTTCTTGAAGATTTCAACAAGGCATCACTCGCAGAAACAGATTGTGCGCTTTGTCGGTTTGCTGAAAGTTTGACGACTAATCAGACACAGCATTATGAAGAACAAGTAAACGAACTGAAAAATATCGGCTTTACCGACCGCGCTATTCTGGA
>JBGTCY010000030.1:0-8966 GCA_041748615.1 Chitinophagales bacterium | reverse complement strand
GATGGTTTTATCCTTTCCGTTTTCAAAAGTCACCACACCGAAATACACATAAATGCCGGATTCCGCTTCGTTTCCGTTTTTATCTCTGCCATCCCAACCGATGGCAGGGTCACTCGTGAAAAATACTTCATTGCCCCAGCGGTCAAAGATTCTGAATTCCAAACCTGCCAGTTTCGGACTTCTCACGTACAGAATGTCATTCAGGTTATCTCCATTCGGAGTAAAAGCAGTTGGCACAAACACTGAAATTTCATCGGACAAAACCTGAACCGTAGCGCTGGCGCTCCCGATACATCCGTCTAAATCCCTGACCGTCACATTGTAAATCGTCAACGTGTTTGGACTCGCAAAAGGTGACGGGCAATCCGGGCAACTTAAAGTGGCAACAGGCGACCAACTGATGGAATCAAGAATAGCGGGTGTTACAATGTCCAACTGAACGCTTTCGCCTCTGAAAACTATCGTCTGATTCGGGTCAATCGCAATAACGATGGGTGTGCCGATATTCTGCAACACTACGGTATCTGAAGCTTCGCAACCCAATGCATCTGTCACTGTAACAGCGTAAGTTCCGGCTGCAAGATTATTCACGCTGTCGCGTCTGCCTCCGGTGCTCCAGTCAATTTCATAAGGTTCCAATCCGCCTGTCGCAACTGAAAGTGCCGTACCGTTTCTCAACAGGCAACGCTCATCCTGAAAAGCGATGATTTCAATATCCAGCGTTGATGGAGGACGACAAACGCCATTGCAAGTTCCTAAAGTCGGAGCGCTGTTTGTCAGCCATGCACCCAGCCCGTCAGACTGCCGCGCTAATGTAACACCGGCTCCGGGCGCTTGTCCGGCATAGGAAATTTCAGTGCCGGGAGTCATTTGTGAAGCTGATTTCAGGGTTGGTTGTGAACAGAGAGCAGGCACACAAGGCGTTCCGCTGTAGGCAGGGTTATTCACCAATTGCGTGGCATCACCGGGATTCGCGGTCCAATAAACTGCATCGGAAACATTGCCGTTCGGCAAATACAACGCGAGCCATCCGAAATCATTCTCCAATGACCAGCGGTCAATTCCGCAAAGCGTGTCTGAAAAACAATAATTGGAAATCACGAAATCAACACCTGGGACCTGTGCGCCACCTACTGTAATAAAATCAAGCGGATTCAAGCGCGTCCCGGGAGGAAAAGAGAACGAGAATGTATTATTCACGGATGTGTTGCTGGCGAGTAAGTAACAACCCAAATCAATGGTATCACATTGACTGAAATTATAAATCTCCACCCACTCCGCTCCGTAAGTTGGATTGATGCAATCAGATAATGTCTGATATTGCGGGTCAGTAGCATCCGGCAACGGATTCACCATCACTTCATTAATGACCACCTGCGCATGAGCGGATAAGGCAAGAAAAATGAAAATAATCAGACTGAATGATGTAGATAATAACTTGTGCTGCAAAACTTTCGGTTTAATAACCTGTCAAAAATATTATTTTTATCCGTCCTTAATGGAACAGTTACACACATTTATCATTTTAAAAACTCTTCATGGAATTTGGAGTCAGTGAATTGAGCGTGATTCCGTTGCGCTCAGAACCTTCTCATAAAAGCGAAATTGTCTCACAAATATTGTTTGGCGAAACCTATCAGACACTTTCTAAAAAGAAAGAATGGCTACAGGTGAAAACCGCTTATGATGACTATGAAGGCTGGCTCGACCGCAGCCAGCATACGCAAATCGGGTTAAAAGAATACAAAAAATTATCCGGCAATCATCAGCCTGTGGCGCTGGATGTGGTGAATGTCGCATCCGGCTTAAAACGACAAGTGCCCTTAGTCATTGGCAGCACTTTGCCCGATTTTGACGGCATGAATTTTACGTTGAATGACGAAAAATATGTTTACAATGGGCAAGCCATCATCCCCGGCAACAATTATGACTATGAAAAAATCATTGAAAAGTGTGCCGCCCGCTTTTTAAACGCGCCCTACCTGTGGGGCGGAAGAAGTCCGTTTGGTATTGATTGTTCCGGATTCACACAAGTGGTTTTCAAATTATTGGGTGTCAGTCTGAAGCGCGATGCGTGGCAACAGGCGCAACAGGGCAGCCACATAGATTTTATTGACCTTGCCAAAGAAGGCGACCTTGCTTTTTTTCAAAATAAGGAAGGAAAAATTTCACATGTCGGAATGATTCTCAAAGAAAAACAAATCATTCACGCTTCCGGCAAAGTGAGGATAGACCGGATTGACAGCTACGGCATTCTGAATTCAGAAACCAAAAAATATTCCCATCAACTGAAAATGATGAAAAGGGTGCTTTAACCATGAAAATTCTGACGTCACAACAAATCCGCGAAGCCGACCAATCTACCATTGCTCATGAGCCGGTTGCGTCCGAAGAATTGATGGAGCGCGCTGCGGGAGTTTTCGTGAAATGGTTTTCTGAAAAATTTTCAAAAGGTTATCCCGTAAAAATATTTTGCGGCATCGGAAACAATGGCGGTGACGGACTTGTGATTGCGCGCTTGCTGCATGAGAAACATTTTCAGGTTGACACTTTCATTGTCCGCTTCTCTCCTACTCCATCCGCTGATTTTATTTTTCATGAAAAAAAACTGCGGAAATTAAAATCCCCAATCACCGAAATTCAGGAAGGCGACCAATTTCCCGCTCTACACCATCAAGAAATTGTGATTGACGCGCTGTGGGGTTCGGGACTTAATCGCCCGATTGAAGGATTTGCCGCAACATTGATTGAACATCTCAATCAATCGGAAGCCATCAAAGTGGCAGTGGATATTCCTACGGGATTGTATGCAGACAGTCAGAGTGATTCCATCAAATTCAAGGCGAACTATACCCTTTCATTTGAAACTCCGAAGCTGAGTTTCTTTTTGCCGGAAAGTCATCCTTACGTTGGTGAATTTATTGTGAAAAGTATTGGCTTGCATCCAGATTTTTTGCATCAGCTTAAAACAAATCATTTTTTTATCACCCCGGAAAAAATCAAATCCATTTACCGGATTCGTCAAAAATTTTCACACAAAGGCGCCTTTGGTCATGCGTTGATTTACAGCGGAAGTTATGGCAAAATGGGCGCGGCAACGCTTTGCGCGGAAGCCTGCCTGAGAGCCGGAGCGGGTTTGGTTTCCGTTTTTATCCCGAAATGCGGCTATTCCATTTTGCAAACCGCCATTCCGGAATGTATGGTGTTGACCGATGCTAAAAAAGATGAGTTGAGTGAAGTTCCCGATTTGTCCGTATTCAAAGTTGCCGGTGCCGGTCCGGGAATCGGCATGAAAACATCCACAAGTAAAGCGATTCACCAACTCATCACAACTGCTGAATATCCAATAGTGTTGGATGCTGATGCTTTAAATATCATCGCTGAAAATAAAATTTGGCTGAATCAAATTCCTGCGCATTCCATCCTCACGCCTCATCCGAAAGAATTTGAACGGCTGTTCGGAAAAAGCGGCAATGATTTCGAAAGACTAAAACTACAATCAGATGCCGCGCAAAAATTCAATCTCTTCATTGTGATGAAAACCGCACATACCATCATTGCCACACCCGAAGGCGAAATATGGTTCAACACGACCGGCAATCCCGGCATGGCGACAGCGGGCGCGGGTGATGTGCTTACCGGCATCATTACCGGTTTGCTCAGCCAGGGCTATACTCCGTTTGAAAGCGCATTATTCGGTGTCTATTGGCACGGATTGGCAGGCGACTATGCAGCGGACGAGTTGACGCAACCCGTGATAACAGCGCGGGATATTATTCAGCATCTCGGTAAATCATTAAAAAAATTACTTCAATAGCGCTCCATGAGAAAAGTCATTTTCTATTCGATGCTCATCCTGGCGATGCTCTTCACCGTTTGGATTTTCTGGGCTGGCAGCGGGCGCGACATCACACCGCTCACTTACACGGGCACAATCGCAGTTCACGAGTTCGGAATTGACTCCGGAAAAGGAAATGTCATTGGAATTCAGCCTTACGTTTATCCCCAGGATTACAGTTCAGAAGAGACTTTTGCAGCAGCAATGGATGTTTACCTGCAGGCAGCCGCAGCTCAGGATTGGCTGCATGAAAAAACCATCGTGGTGTTTCCGGAATTCATTGGCACCTGGCTGGTGCTGATGGGAGAAAAGAAAAGTGTGTTTGAAGCAAATACCGTTGACGGTGGCATGGCGGTGATGGCGGTGAGTAATCTTTTTTCAATGCTTCCTTTGCTGATGAATTCAAAAGCGGAAGACAAGGCAGCCGATGCTTTATTCAGAATGAAAGCGTCCCGGATGGCTGAAGTTTATCACAATACTTTCAGCGCTATCGCGAAAAAATACAACGTGACGGTGGTTGCGGGTTCCATAGTGCTGCCGGAGACAACCGTGGAAAATCATCAACTCAAGGTCAGCGGAAATCAATTGTTCAATCTCAGTATCCTTTATCATCCTGACGGAAGTCCTGACCCGCGCGTGATTAAAAAAGCGTTTCCGATTGCGGATGAATTACCGTTCATCTGCAAAGCCGAACCGGACAAAATTCCTGTTTTCGAAACATCAGCCGGAACAGTAGGTGTGCTGATTTGCGCGGACTCCTGGTTTCCCGAAGCTTATCAAAACCTGAAACAACAACAGGCGCAAGTTGCGATTGTGCCTTCTTATGTTGTTGGAAATGGTTCGTTCAAAACACCCTGGCCCGGCTACAGTGGATTTGACAATGCCGCTGATGTCAATCTTGAAGATATTGGCAGCATCACGATTCTTGATGCCTGGGTAAAATATGCTTTGCCCACAAGAGCATCTCAAGCGCAAATCCCCAACGGCATGATTGTATTTTTGAATGGAAAACTTTGGGATATTGGCGCTGACAGTCACATTGTTTTACTGCAAAACGGAGAATTCATTGTACTCGAACCGGACGCAGATGCGAGTGTGGTGAATTTGTGGTTGTAGTAGAGAGTTTAATGTTTGTGGTTTAAAGTTTAAAGTGGGCTTTGGGGAATATCTTCAACTATCCTGCAATCGCCTGAATTAAATCATACTCGGTGATGATGTTCAAAGAACCTGTTTTGTCTTTCACCAACACTGCTGTATTGTCTTTGTTAATCAAAGAAGAAATTTCTTTGGTGGTGGATTTCAAATCTACCATCGGAAAAGCGGCAGTCATGTGTTGTTCGATGGGCAGCCCGGTGGATTCCGGGTCGGAAAGCAACACGCTCAAAATCCGGTGTTCAGTGACCGAGCCGATGATGTTCCCGTTTTCGGCAACTGGCAATTGAGAAATATCTTTTTCTTTCATCAGTTGAATCGCTTCTTTCAATGGTTTTTCCTTAGAAACAGTCACCACTTCGCGGTTCTTTTTTCTCGCGATAATACTTTCGGCATCCGGCATGGTTGATTCCAAAAACCGCCTGTCGCGCAGCCAGTCGTCATTGTACAATTTAGCGATATAGCGACTGCCATGGTCATGAAAAACCACCACTACCAAATCAGTTTCTTTCAAAAGGTCTTTCATTTGCAATAATCCGGCAATGGCGGAGCCGGCAGAATATCCCACGAAGATGCCTTCTTCTTTTGTAATCCTTCTTGCCATCAGCGCGCCATCTTTGTCAGTCACCTTTTCAAAATGGTCAATCACGCTAAAGTCAATGTTGGAAGGAATGATGTCTTCACCAATTCCTTCTGTGATGTAGGCGTAAACCTCTTTTGTGTCGAACTGACCGGTTTCGTGATATTTTTTTAAAGCCGAACCATAGGTATCAATCGCCCAGATTTTGATATCCGGATTTTTTTCTTTCAGATATTTGCCACAGCCGGAAATCGTTCCGCCCGTTCCGCAACCCACCACAAGGTGCGTAATTTTTCCTTCGGTTTGTTCCCAGATTTCAGGTCCGGTGGTTTCGTAGTGCGCCTGCCGGTTTGAGAGATTGAAATATTGATTGACGTAAATTGAATTAGGCGTTTCCTCCGCAATCTTTTTCGCCACCGAATAATAAGAACGCGGGTCATCGGCTTCCACATTGGTAGGACAAACAATCACTTCCGCGCCTAAGGCTTTCAGAATATCCACTTTTTCTTTCGATTGCTTGTCGTTGGTAGTGAAAATACATTTATATCCGCGCGCGATAGCGACTAACGCCAGCCCCATTCCCGTATTCCCGGAAGTGCCTTCCACGATTGTGCCGCCCGGCTTCAGGATTCCGTTTTTTTCAGCGTCATCAATCATCTTAACCGCGATACGGTCTTTGATACTGTTGCCGGGATTAAAAGAATCCACCTTGGCAACCACAGTCGCTTTCACGCCTTTCACTACCTTATTCAGTTTCACCATCGGTGTGTTACCGATAGTTTCAAGGATGTTGTTGTAATACATTTTATGTTGGAACAAATTTTAGTAAAAACAATAATTCATTATCAGAAAGAATTTCTTTTTCATTTTTATCATAAATAGATAAAAGATATACCGTCAACTCCGTGACAATAATATTAAAAACAACCCTTGCCCCTCCTGACTTTCCCTTAGCTTTTGAAGCGATTGAAATCCTGACTTTGTAGCAGTTATTTCCTATATGCTTTCCCTGATGCGGATTAGATTCCAAATTTTGAATTAATTCCGTGTATTCTTTTTTTAGTGAAGGATATTTTTTTGACAATCTTTTTAATTGTTTGTCAAATGGAGGAATTGCCAAAACTTTATATTTCATCCAGAAGTTCTTTAGCGGGGCGGGCTTTCATTTTTCCTTTTCTTACAAGTTTTAAATTTTCAACAGCTTCTTTTATTTCCTCAACTAATTGAGCTTTTTCATCTGTTAATTCCTGTGCCTTTACAAATGAAAGGCTGTTTAGAAGTTCCATTACAAATGCCGCCTTACTATCTTTCACTTCTATTAAAACTTTCATTTTTGTTTCTATTTTGTATCATCAAAATTAGTACATAAATGAAAACACATTCCATTCTCAAAATACATTATTTTTGGCGACAACGTAAAAAATGCTTGCAGGAAAAAAAATCGTAGTGGTGTTACCCGCTTATAACGCGGAACAAACTTTGGAGAAAACCTATCATGAAATCCCGATGGAAATTGTGGATGAGGTGGTGTTGGTAGATGACCACAGCAAAGATAAAACCGTTGAAGTAGCTCAAAAAATCGGGATTCGTCATATCATCCGTCATGATAAAAACAAAGGGTATGGCGGCAATCAAAAAACCTGTTATAAAAAGGCGCTTGAACTGGGCGCTGATATTGTCATCATGCTCCATCCCGATTATCAATACACTCCCAAACTCATCAATCCGATGGCAAGCATCATTGCCAATGAAGTGTATCCGGTGGTCACCGCGTCTCGCATCCTGGGTGGCGGGGCATTAAGAGGAGGCATGCCGCTTTACAAGTATATCGCAAACCGGATTTTAACGCTCACGCAAAATATTCTGATTGGACAGAAACTTTCGGAATATCACACAGGCTACCGCGCTTTTTCAAAAGAGATTTTTGACAAAATCAATATTGAGGCGAACTCCGATGATTTTGTTTTCGACAATCAAATGCTCTCACAAATTTTCATGGCAGGCTTTGAAATCGCGGAAGTCACCTGTCCGACCAAATACTTTGAAGAAGCCTCTTCCATCAATTTCAAACGCAGCGTGCAATATGGATTAGGCGTTTTGAAAGTGAGTTTGATTCACTTCCTGCACAAAAACGGATTGGGGAAATTTGAAATTTACCAACGGTAAAATAGAACGCTGATGATGATTTTTATGATTTGTGATGATAATGCAGCGTATTAATTTTGAAACATCAGGGATTCCTGACAAAAATAACAAATCCGTTTTTGCTTTCAATTTCTTCTAACTGAGGCAGTTTCCTGTAAATGTTCGCTTTTGTGATTTTGCAAACAAAATAAACCGGCTTATCAATTTCACCATGTAATAACTGCTCTTTGCTCAAGCTGTTGGTTGATGATAGTGGTTTTTTATTTGTATAAAAAAGGTGAGCGTAACTTTTGAAATGCAGCACTTCAACATAGACATCTTTACCTTGTAATGATTTGTAAAAGTCAATGGCAGCACCTTGCGTGTAGCGTTCAATTCTCGGCACAAAAGAGAATAACACCGCTTGTAAAAAAATAACAGATGCCACCAATAAAAAAGCGATACTTTTTGAAAATGACCTTTTATAATAAAACCAAAATAATAAAAGAGCCGTCAGAAAAAAAATGCCAATCAGCGAAAGCGATTTTCCCCAATGCACTTCCGCTTCTAAGTTGGCATCGGCAAACGGGTCTTTGAGATACGGAATAATTAATTCAAGATGTTGAAATAGAATTGGTACGGCAGCAATAGCAATTCCGAAAAATACTCCAATGAAAAGCAAAAACGCGAGTTGGATTTTATGAAATGATTGATTGTTCTTTTGCAAATGAAAAACTTCCCATGCGCCCATAAATGTCAGCGGCAAATAACACAGTGAAGAATAATGTATGATTTTAGTTTGTACAATCGAAAACAACGCCAGCACAACACAAAACAAAATGAGCAGCCAGCGCCTGATTTCCAATTGAGTTTCATCAGCATCATGTTTTCTGAAAAAACCGGTAATTGCGAAAACTGAAGCGGGAAAACAACCCAACAATAACACTACCGCGTGAAAATAAAACGGTCCGCCATGTCCCGCATCTTCTTTGCTGAACAACTTTAAATGATATTGATAAAACTCCTGTAAAAACCAGGTGCCGTGTTTCAGGGTTTCCCACCCAAACCAGATTGAAGCGACACCAAATGTTGTAAGAAGAAAAACTCCTTTTGATTTCGCGTGAAACAGTTTTTTTCTTTTTGAAATAGAAAAAACGATTGCTGTGAACAAGACAAGTAATAACGCAACGGGACCTTTGGTCAGAATCGCAAGTCCGCAGAAAACACCGGATAGCGCCATGAAGCGAAACTCATTTTCTTTTTTTTCATTCG
>JBGTCY010000029.1:0-25389 GCA_041748615.1 Chitinophagales bacterium | reverse complement strand
GAAATCCAATCATGTCATTATCGCCAAAGCGGTGATTTTGCTCACGCTAATCTGTGGAATCGGAGTGTTAATCCTGCTGTTTCAATGTATGAGCAGCGACACGACTTCCGCCCGAAAAATGATCCTGCTGACCATTATCGCGCTGAGCAGTTTCGGCAGTTTCGGCATTTATTTTTCCAACTGGCTCGAAGAAAGAAAAAATAAGCGTTAGCGCTCCGAATTTCGGATATTTGCCCTCCGAAAATCAACCAAACATTATGGGACGCATATTTGAAAAAAGGAAATACAAGATGTTTGCCCGCTATGACCGCATGGCGAAAGCCTTCACGCGTATCGGCAAGGAAATCGCAATAGCCGTGAAACAGGGAGGACCCAATCCCGATTACAATCCGCGTTTGCGTTTAGCCATGCAAAATGCCAAAGGCGTCAATATGCCCAGAGAAAAAGTGGATGGCGCGATTAAGCGCGCGTCATCCAAAGATGAAAAAGGATATGAAGAAGTCACTTATGAAGGATACGGTCCATATGGCGTTGCCATTGTCGTGGAAGCGGCAACTGACAACCCTACCCGAACGGTAGCGAACATCCGGCTGCATTTCAATAAAGGAGGCGGTGCGCTGGGCAAAACCGGCTCGCTGGATTTTTTGATGGAACGCAAAGGCGTTTTCAAAATAGCGAAAGACAATCTGAATGTTGAAGACCTCGAGTTGGAACTTATTGACAGCGGACTGGAAGACATCGCCATTGACGACAACGAAATTTATATCTACACCGCGTTCAATGACTTCGGAGCCATGTCAAAAGCGCTGGAAGAAAAAGGCGCGCCCATCATCAGCGCTGAAAAACAACGCATTCCCAACACCTTTGTTGAACTGTCGGAAACGCAACAGGAAGAAATCATCAAACTCGTTGAAAGCTTAGAACAGGACGATGACATACAGCATGTTTTTCATAATATGAAATAAATTTTCCCTCTATCTATTTTTCAAAACAACACCAGTTATACCGAGAGTAGTCGAATTCTCGAAGAAATGAGACGTACTCTCGGTTAATGCCGAACATTTTACCATTTCATTATTCAAAAACCTGTGTTGTTTCGGCATATCTTTGCCTGCCATGTCAACTGCCAACACCTCTTCAACCGCGATTGAAACCAGAATAAAGTCTCTCATCCGCGATATTCCCGATTTTCCGAAAAAAGGTATTCTTTTCAGGGACATCACCCCCGTTTTGCTCGACAGCGAACTGTGTTCCGATATTGTTGAAGAATTTTTACGCAGACTTCCATCTGATTCTATTGACGTGGTTTGCGCCATTGAAAGCCGGGGCTTTTTCTTTGGCACTTTGCTCGCCAACCGGCTGAAACTGCCTTTTGTTCCCATCCGGAAAGAAGGTAAACTGCCGGGCGACACCATTTCATACACTTACGATCTTGAGTACGGCACTTCCACGATTGAATTACATGATGGCGTGTTGAAGCCCGGAAATAAAATCCTCCTGCATGATGATTTACTTGCTACCGGTGGCACTATCCTCGCAGCGATTGAATTGATTGAGCGACAAAAGGCTTCCGTTTCGGCAGTCAGCTTTTTGGTGTCGCTTGATTTTTTACAAGGCGGAAAAAAGTTGAAACAAAAAAATCAAAATATTATTTCAATCGTTAATTACTGAAAAATGAATTTCGAGATTACGGAAAATCAAAAAATGATACAGCAGTCTGTCAGAGATTTTGCTGAAGCGCATATTCGCCCCTATGTGATGGAGTGGGATGAAAAGCAGGAAGCGCCAAAAGAATTATTTCACAAAATGGGAGAACAGGGTTTTCTGGGCGTGTTGGTTCCCGAAACGTATGGCGGAGCGGGGCTTGGATATTTTGAATACGTCACCGTTGTTTCTGAAATCGCCAGAGTTTGCGGCTCCATCGGATTATCCGTAGCGGCTCACAACTCGCTTTGCACCGGACACATCAAGGACTTTGCAAACGAAGAACAAAAAAAGAAATGGCTCCCGAAACTTGCTGCCGGAAAATGGGTGGGCGCCTGGGCGCTCACCGAACCAAATACCGGTTCTGACGCGATGAACATGAAATGTGTCGCGGAACAGGATGGCGATGGGTGGATAATAAATGGCGCGAAGTGCTGGATTACCAACGGCAAGATGAGCGACATCGTGGTGGCAATCGTCAGGACGGGTGAAAAAGGCGACAGCCACGGCATGACCGCTTTCGCGATTGAGCGCGGCACCCCGGGACTTTCAGCGGGACGCAAAGAAAACAAACTCGGCATGAGGGCATCTGAAACTACGGAAGTGTTGTTTGATAACTGCCGGGTAACGAAAGACAATTTATTAGGCGAAGTAGGCGATGGCTTTATTCAGGCGATGAAAATTTTGGATGGCGGCAGAATCTCGATTGCCGCGCTTTCACTCGGCATCGCCAAAGGCGCTTATGATGCTTCCGTGAAATATTCGAATGAAAGACATCAGTTCAATGTTCCGATTTCCAGCTTCCAGGGTGTCTCTTTCAAAATCGCGGACATGGCGACAGAGATTGAAGCAGCCGAACTATTGACTTTGCAAGCTGCCGATTACAAAAACAAAGGAAAGAAAGTGACTAAACTTTCCGCGATGGCAAAATATTATGCTTCTGAAGTAGCGGTGAAAACATCCAATGACGCAGTTCAGATTCATGGCGGCTATGGCTACACCAAAGATTTTCCGGTAGAAAAATTTTACCGCGACTCAAAACTCTGCACCATCGGTGAAGGGACTTCC
Organism: Chitinophagales bacterium; assembly: GCA_041748615.1. GTDB lineage: Bacteria > Bacteroidota > Bacteroidia > Chitinophagales > CAIOSU01 > JBGTCY01. The sequence goes on along the minus strand of JBGTCY010000029.1, from coordinate 22,617 downwards.
GAGATTCAAAAATTGGTGATTTCGAGAGAAGTGTTGAGGGGGAATTGATAGATTACGTAAAACCGATTGAGTTATTATTTTACCGAAATGCGATTAAAGCGTTTTTTTTATTCTCTAACTTTTTTCCGAAAATGTGTTGCGGTTGAAAATGAAAAATGCTGTTGCTTTTTCAAGAATGTTAAAACAGAAAATCAGAATTCCATCCGCCCTCTCTTCTGTCTTCATCCAGTTCACCTTCCAAAAAACCTATCCAATTTTTGTCATTAAAAAATTCAACAGCAGTATTAAAAAGTTTTTGCCCATTTTTAAAATCAACTATTATCGTTGAATCTTGAAATTCATTTGTTTTTAAAATTGGCTCTAATAATTCACTGATGATAACATTAACATTGGTGATGGTTGACAGGCTTTTATCCATCTTATATAAGGACTGAATTTCAAATAAACTACCGCGTTGTTTTCTTGTAAGAATAACCTTAAAATCATACTTGTTGCCTGAAATAATTTTTTTCATTTCAGCGGAGTTTGAACAACCATAAATTATCTGTTATGCGGGTCTATTTTCAAATGACAAATAGTATTTCATAATTTTTACCAACAGGCAAATAAGAATTACTCAAAAAAAATAAAAAGTAATACCCCCTCCTCATTTCGACTTTTCTATCCGCTCGGCTTCACGCGCAAACTTCAGCAACATGTAAGTTTCAAAAACTTTATAGATGGTGAAGAGCAGAAAGAAAGGCACGATAATCATTTTTTCTGTTTTCAACCCATACAGAAAAACCATCAGGAAGGCGAGACTCAACAGAAATTTCAGTCCCAGGGTGGCAATAAAAATGTTGAAAAAAAAGGGCTTGGTGACGCTTCTGGAATTATAATATCCTGAAAACAGGGTGAGACCCATGAAAAAAAACAGACTCACCCAAGTGAAAAATCTGTATGGCTCAAAAAACTCGAAATGATTCAGGCTTAAGATAGAGAGCAACACGATGAGCGCAAACGTAAGCTTAAAAATTTTTTTTACAAAGTAGCGGAATTGCATACAGCCGGTTTCTTGATTTGCCTCACCTTTATTTTTTCGTGAGTTCCCTGATAAACAAAACTAACGAAGCGATGATGAAAAAAAGGGTAAACACGATTGTGAATACCGGAGTTTTCATGACATATCGTTTATCTAAAAAATTTCCCAACAAAAATCCGACCGCGATTGCGCCCAACATCTGGAAAGCAAAGCCCGAATATTTCAGGTAACTGTCAGACGGCTTCTTTTTTGGTGTTGGTTGGTTTTCCATTTTCAGTCTGAATGCCCCCCATGCTACATGAGCCGTTGAATCGCGCACCGGCTTCCACGACTAATTTATTCACCGCGATATCTCCCTGAATCTCTGAAGTTGATTTCAGAAATAACAACTCCTTCACCTGCACCACTCCTTTCACGAAGCCGGAAATATCCGCGTTTTGGCATTTCAGTTCGCCCTCTACCACTCCTTTTTGTCCAATCACCACTTTCGATTCTGAAAACACATTGCCGTTAATCGTGCCGTCAAGCCGGATGTCATTTTTGGATTTTACTTCTCCCGTAATGACGGTGCCTTCGCAAAACTGGTTGGTGGGGCTGACCCCTTGTGCCGCTTTTGCCTGGCTTTCTTCTTTGTTGCTGAATACTCCCACGGTTTTATTATTATTTAGAATACAATAAAATCTTCCGGATTGATGGGTGCCCCATCCTGCCACAATTCAAAATGCAGATGCGGACCTGAAGTTAATTCACCGCTGCTGCCCATCATGGCAATGGCATCACCCGCTTTAACGAAGTTACCAACTTTTTTCAGCAATACTGAGTTATGCTTATAAAATGAAACTAAATTATATTCATGTTGAATACCAATAACATAGCCGCCATCCAGCGTCCAGGTTGCGAGCACGACATGACCGTCAAGAATGTTTTTGATCGGCTCATTTTGAGGCGCCACCACATCCACTCCGTAGTGGTCTTCCCGTGGATTAAACCCCGCAGTGACGTAGCCTTTGATAGGCGGAAAAAAGTTTAATTGCGAAAGCGCGACCGCGCCTTTTTTTTGCTGGTCTGAAAAAGTGAGTGAATAGCTAATTTCTTTTTCGATTTCTTCACGCAACTGAAGGTCTTCGGGAGCTACTTTATCCAAATCAATATTTTCAAACTTCACAGGCTCCAACACTATGTTTTCAGCTATTGAATCCACCTCCCCGCGCAAAATTCCACGAATGTTGTTAATCCATGCAGCCTGCTGTTCCACAATGGTGCTCAATGAGTCGGTACGTAACTCCAGCATGATGTAATCTTTTCTTTGGTTCATGTCGCCATAACCAGGTATATATTCTTTCAGAGGCGTGAAAACAATCAACGTAAAAATGCCTGCTACCGTTAATACAAACACGGTGCTGATAAAAAAATACACATTGAAGCGCGTGAGCCTGAAGGATGCTTTCTCCTCAAAAGTTTCATCATCCAGTACAACCAGGCGGTATTTGTTGCGAAGTTTGAACCAAAGACTGCTTTTTCCCTCTTTCACCGTTGATTACTGCCTTATATTTGTTGAAGAAATTTAAAATAATTTTGTAAACTATCAGTTATAGAACGATGGCTGATTAACGATTTGTTCGATAAGCATTCATTCAACATTAAAAATAAAACAATCTTTTTTCAAACGGTAACTTTTGACTGGTTTCATACAAGCAAAGTTCCATGTTCTGAAAGACTTTTTTGAACAGTAAAATGACTTCTTATTTTTTAAAAAACCTCCACAGCAATTCCCGGAACGTGAAGAAGCTCCACCGCAACCTCCTATTCGCCCTTATCACATTTTCCTTCCTGTCGCTGTTCGGATGTTCTGCTACCAAGCAAACCTACCACAACATCACCGCGCGCAACAACGCCTACTTCAATGGATTACAGCGCCTGAAAGGAATCCAGCAAAACGTCAGCGATGCTCATCAGGATAATTTTGACGAGTTTCTGCTCCTGAGAACCGAACGCAATCTTGAACTTTCAAAAAACTATGCCGGTGAATTGGATGAAGTGGTGAAAAAAGCTTCTCTCGCCATTAAACAACATGAAACCAGCCGCTGGACGGATGACAGCTACCTGCTTACCGGTAAATCCTATTTTCTGAAACAGGATTTTGATGCTGCCCTGGAAACTTTTCAATACATCTCCACGGAATATAAAGCAGAACTGAAAGAATCAGAGAAAGACAAAAAGAAGAAAAAGAAGAAGAAAAAGAAGAAAAAACCCAGCAAGAAAAAAAAGAAACCAAGTAAAAAAAAGAAGTCCGGCAAAAAGAAAGTGCCGGTAAAAGCAGCGGTGCAGCAGAAAACCATTCAGCAGAAAGCAAAAGATGAAAAGAAAAAAGAAAAAGCCGCGAAAACAGGATTATTCAAACCTGTGCCTCCGCGTGCGCAGGCGCTTGTCTGGATGGTGGATACTTACACGGAAACAGGAAAATTCAAGGAGGCTGATGCCGTAATCACCTTCATCGAAGCGGAAGAGACTTTTCCTTCGAAAATGAAAAAACAATTAGAATTATCCAAAGCGCATCTCGCGCTTCAACGCGGCAGTCCTGAGCGGGCAATCGTACCGCTCACGGAAGCGATTTCAGTAACCAAAAAGAAAAAATACCGGGCACGATATCACTATGTGCTGGGGCAGATTTACGAAAGCAACAAACAGTACTCCGAATCCATCGGGCAATATCAAAGCGTTCTGAAAAACAGACCGAAGTTTGATGTTGAACTGAATGCCAAGCTGAGTATCGCGCGGGTAGCGGGATTCGATCAATCCATGTCCACGCAGGATGTCGTCAAGCTGTTGAACAAACTGCTTAAAGACAGCAAGAATGAAGATTTTTATGACCGCATCTATTATTCGCTGGCAGAACTCTCTTTAAGCCGCAATGAAAAAAACGAAGCGATTGAGTACTTAAAAAAATCCGCTAAAGTTTCCACCGTTAACACAGTACAGAAAGCTCAATCTTTTCTCCGGCTCGCTGATATTTATTTTGAAGATGAACTATACCGTGCCGCACAACCATACTATGACAGCTCAATAGCAATACTGCCTGCTTCTTATGAAAATTATGAGATGATAAAATCACGGGGGGAAGTGTTGAATGAAATGGTAAAGCATTTATTGGTGATTGAAGAGCAGGACAGCCTGCTGCGATTAGCTTCCCTTCCGAGGGCTGAATTGGAAAAAGCATTGGAGGAATTCATTAAAGAAAAGGGAAAAGAGAGGGAGAAAAAACAAGAAGAAGATGTTCAAAATGACCCTTTGGCTCAAGCCCCGGAATTGAAAAAACAAGAGGACGCGAAAGGTTCATCCGGTTGGTATTTCTACAATATAGCGGCACGTTCATCGGGATTTAACAATTTCATCAGGAGATGGGGTAACCGCACGCTGGAAGACAACTGGAGGCGTTCCAACAAAGGTTCGCTTTCTTTGGGTGGCAACGATGACGAATTTCAGGAAACCGATGATTTGGAACTTACAGCAAATCTCTCCAGCGACAATCTTGACCTTGATGAGTTGAAGAAAGTTTTGCCCATGACTGAAGATCAAAAAGAGAAATCAAATAAACAAATTTCCGAAGCGTTGTACAAACTTGCCAGCATCTACAGAATTGATTTACAAAACAGCAAAAAATCATTAGAGACTTTCGAGGAACTCCTGAAGCGATATCCTGAAAATCCTTATCTGCCTGAAACATATTACAACCTGTATATTTTACACAGGAATTTCCGCAACAATGATAAAGCGGAATACTATAAAAATCTGCTGTTGCGCGAATTTCCTGACAGCCGTTTTTCTCAATTCATCCTTAATCCTGATTTGCTGGATGATGAAAAGAAGAAAGACAAAAAATTGGAAAACTATTACAGCGATATTTATGACATGTATCTTGGCAACCGGCTTGCAGACGCGCTCGAAAGTATCAGGCAATCGGACAGTATTTTTGGTAAAACCAATCCGCTGAAACCGAAATTCGCTTTGCTGGAAGCGCAAGTTTACGGCAAAATGCAAGACCTTCCGAAATATCTTGACGCGCTGCAATTGGTGATTGAAAAATACCCCAACCATGAAGTGCGAAAAAAAGCTGAGGATATTCTGGTTTATCTTAAATCAACAGACAGCGAAGTGGTTAAAATTCAGATTAACATCAGCGAATATAAATATGACCCGGAAGCAATCCATTTCTTCTTAGTCACTTTTCATTCCGACTCCGTCAAGTCAAATGATTTAATCAACAACATCGCTTCCTTTAATGATGTAAACAGAAGTCTTGATGATTTGAAAATAAACAATGTCGCGCTGAATGATAAGCATACCATCATGGTGGTTAAAAATTTTAAAAACTTGAAATCCGCGTTGAATTATTACAACGCGATAATCAACAGCGAAAAAACTTTTGAAAACATGCAAAAAAACGCCATGCATTTCTGCATTATCTCAGATGTTAATTTTAACAAAGTAATCACGCACAGGGAGATTGATTCATACTTTCAATTCTTCAGCGCTCGTTACATTACCAATCAATAAATCGCGTGGCAAAAAAGAAACCAGCAAAAACAAATCAAACCGGTCTCTGGAAGTATATTCTTATTTTCTGGATTGTATTTTTTTTATTCGCGGGATGCATCAGCGCGTTTTTTTATTCCATCGCTGCAGGCGCTTTTGGCGAGTTGCCCACGTTTGAAATTCTTGAAAATCCACAAAGTGAATTAGCCTCTGAAGTTTATTCCGCTGACAGTGTTTTGCTGGGAAAATATTATCGCCAAAACCGCTCCAACGCCCGCTTTCATGAATTGCCTAAAAATCTTGTAGATGCGCTTATCGCAACAGAGGATGTCCGTTATTATCAGCACAGCGGCATTGATGCCAAAGGTATCGTCAGGGCAGTCACATTAAGAGGACGAAGAGGAGGCGGCAGCACTATTACACAGCAGCTTGCAAAAAATCTGTTTCCCCGTGAAAAACTCAATAAGTTCAAATTGGTTATCCGAAAAATTCAGGAATGGATTATCGCGGTGCGGCTAGAGCGCTGCTACACCAAAGAAGAAATCATCATCATGTATCTGAATACGGTGGAATTCAGCAGCAACTCCTATGGCATCAAATCCGCTGCAAAAACCTATTTCAATAAAGCTACCGATTCACTTTCAATTGATGAAAGCGCCATTCTGGTGGGAATGTTACAGGCACCTTCACGCTACAATCCGCAGCGCAATCCTGAAAACTCCAAAACAAGACGCAATGTAGTGCTGTATCAAATGAACAGATACAACTTCATTGCCGATACTGAATTCGACAGCCTGAAACAATTACCGATTGTACTTGAGTATCAGGCTCCTTCTCATACAGAAGGACTTGCGCCATATTTCCGCGAATATTTAAGATTTCAGTTGCAGCGCTGGCTGAATGAATCACAAAAAATTGATTCATCCAGAAAATATAATCTCTACACTGACGGGTTGAAAATTTACACTACGCTTGACTCCCGACTTCAGACACTTGCCGAAAAAGCGGTGACGCAACACATGCAGGAATTGCAAAAAGAATTTGATAAAGAATCGGGCAAAAAAGACCTTTGGGCAACCCAACAGGAAGAACTGCAAAAAGCGATTAAAAATTCTGAACGCTATCGCGCTTTAAGCAAGGATGAAGGATGGCAGCATGATTCCATCATCGTAAATTTCAGCGAGCCGATTCCCATGAAAATTTTTACCTATGAAGGCGAAAAAGATACCGTGATGACTCCGCTTGATTCCTTGCGGTATCACCGGAGGTTTCTTCAAACAGGGATGCTTGCCGTTGACCCTAAAAGCGGATTCATCAAAGCGTGGGTAGGCGGCATAAATTATAAATATTTCCAGTTTGACCACATCACTACTAAGCGGCAAATCGGCTCTACGTTCAAACCTTTTCTATACACGACCGCCATTGATAATGGCTGGTCGCCCTGTTTCAAAGTGATTGACCAGCCTTACACTTTTGAAGAGTTTAACAATTGGACTCCCCAAAATTCAGGCGGCAAATTCACCTATGAAAAATTCACTTTACTCGATTGCCTTGCTGATTCGAAAAATTCCTGTTCGGCATACCTGATGAAACAAATCGGACCGCAGCCCCTGATAGATTTAACAAGACGCTTAGGAATTGTCAGTCATATTGACCCCTACCCTTCCATTTGTTTAGGCACACCTGACATTACCGTGCAGGAAATGGTGGGCGCTTACACCGCGTTCGCTAACAAAGGAGTTTATACCAAACCGATATTCATCACACATATTGAAGATAAAAACGGCAATCTCATCCAAAGTTTTCCAACAGAAAGTATTGAAGTGATGAGCGAACAAACCGCCTGGATTATGGTGGAAATGCTGCGCTACATCGTCAAAACAGGCACCGGTACCAGGCTGTGGTCGTCTCGCTATGAATATCAATTGAAAAATGATATAGGCGGAAAAACAGGGACGACACAAAATCACTCTGACGGCTGGTTTCTCGGAATCACACCTCAATTGATTGCCGGGGTTTGGGTGGGTGGCGAAGACCGTTTTATGCGTTTTGAAAGAATGAGCTTGGGACAAGGCGCGAGTATGGCATTACCGATATGGGCATTATTTTTTAAAAGCATTTACGAGAATCCCGCTTTAGGTTACGACACTGAAATCACTTTTGAAAAACCCAAACAAAAACTCACCATCGAACTAGATTGTTCAAGGTATGAAAAAGCCTCTGAGTTTGAATACAAACCCAAAAAATACGGTGATGAATTTGAGAACTAAGATTTGATTATTTCAGCGCTCAGAACAATCAAATTGGATGAATAATTTTTTGCACTTTTATGAAAACATTCCCGGTTTCCATCCCTCTACATTCGTCCCGCGTCCTTATTTAAAAAAATGGGATAAGGTGAATAATTCATCCATCAATTACTTCTGGAATCTTTTCTTTTCACCATTGTAATTTTAGGGCATGAATCCCGAAGAGTTTAAACTCATTCAACCTTCACTTCCTGTTGAGCCGGGTATTTACAAATTCATAGATGAAAATAATAAAATCATCTACGTGGGTAAAGCCCGCAACTTGCGCAATCGAGTTTCCTCCTATTTTAAAACAAGTCATGACAATTATAAAACAAGGGTTTTATCCAGAAAAACCATTCGCATCGAATTCACCATTGTCAAGTCTGAGCAAGATGCCTTGTTGCTGGAAAATCTGCTGATAAAAGAAAACCAGCCACGCTACAATATTCAACTGCGTGATGACAAAACCTATCCGCATATTTGTATCAAAAATGAAAGATTCCCGCGCGTTTTTCTAACCAGGACTTTAACGGATGACAGTTCAGAATATCTTGGACCCTATACCTCAGTAAAACGGGTGCGCTCGATACTCAGATTATTACAATCACTTTTTCCGCTGAGAACCTGCAACCTTAATCTTTCTCAAAAAAAAATTGAGGAAGGAAAATACAAGGCTAGATTAGAATATCACATCGGTAATTGTTTAGGACCCTGCGAAGACAAACAAACCGAAGTATCTTATTCAGAATCCATTTCACTTATCAGAAATATTCTGAAAGGTCAATACGGAAGTGTGATGCAGGAGCTTCGAAAAAATATGCAGTTCCATTCTGAAAAATTTGAGTTTGAAAAAGCACACCTGATTAAAAGTAAAATTGAGTTGTTGGAAAATTATCAGGCAAAGTCCACCATCGTCAGCCCGGTGATAGATAACGTAGATGTGTTTTCCATTATTGACAATGAAAAAAGCGCGTTTGTCAATTATCTGAAAGTGGTGAATGGTTCTATCACCCAAACCAAAACTGTGGAGTTGCGCAAAAAATTAGAAGAAAGTCCACATGACCTGCTTATTTTTGCAATCATCTCGCTGCGACAAGATTATAAAAGTGACTCTCCCGAAATTATCACGCCAATATCATTGGATTTCCCGGATGAAAAAATCAGTATTACCGTTCCGCAGCGAGGCGACAAGAAAAAGCTGCTTGAACTCTCACTCAGCAACGCTGAATATTATAAAAACAGTCGTGAGTCGCTCACAGGAAAATCAAAAAGCACAGGAACTCTTGAGTTGCTTCAAAGAGAATTCCGGTTGACAGAATTGCCGGTTTACCTTGAATGTTTTGACAACTCCAACTTCCAGGGGAGCTTTCCGGTTTCTTCAATGGTAGTTTTCAAAATGGGGAAACCTGTAAAAAAAGATTATCGTCATTACAATATCAAATCAGTGACGGGACCAAATGACTTTGCTTCTATGGAGGAAGTCGTTTATCGCAGATATTCAAAATTATTGAATGAAAATTTACCCTTGCCACAGTTGGTTATTATTGACGGAGGAAAAGGACAACTCAGCGCGGCAAGAACAGCATTGGAAAAACTGAATTTAGCCGGAAAAATTCCTATTGCAGGAATCGCGAAGCGGCTGGAAGAAATCTATTTCCCTGATGACCCTTTGCCATTGCATATAGACAAGCGTTCACCTGCTCTCAAACTGATTCAGAGAATGCGCGATGAAGCGCATCGTTTTGCCATTACTTTTCACAAAACGAAACGGGACAAAGCCACTTTAAAAACTTCACTTACAGAAATTGTAGGAATCGGTAAAAAAACCAGTGAGATGCTGCTGAAAAAATTTCGTTCTGAAAAAAAAATACAGCAAGCATCTTTGGATGAACTTGCTGTATTAATCGGTGAATCAAAAGCGCTTAAACTAAAAGAGCACTTTGATAACTTGAACAGTTGAAATTAATAAGACCAAAGGTCGTGTTCGAAAGTAAAGATTTTGTTTTTGATTTTATCTGATTCAAGCAACGCGTCAACCCCTGTCAGGTAATCCTGAATTCTGCGGTCATGCACATTGGACTCTTTATAAATGTAGCTGGAAAAATAACGCATTTCAAAAAGGTCTTCCCAGCTAATCGTTACCGCATCATTCTGAGTATTGAAGACTTGATATTTCGCGAGAATAGGTCTCAGTTCAGGATAATATGCCCAAAACAAAGGCTTATCACCGCGAAATGAACCGTCAGTATTGTATTCTTCCAATACAGGTGCTACTCCCAAAATTCTAACTATCATGGTTGAAGTTTCCTCATCAAAAATCCAATCTTCTTTTAACCTGAATTTTGTAACCTTCTGAGGATCAAACTCCGGCTTGGTGATTTCAACTTTTTCATCCATGGTGATGGGGTCAATCACCCGGATGGTATCCGCTTCACCCACACCAATTTTTGCCAATTCTTCCGGTAATATTGGTCTCGTGAATGCATCGTCAATCGGGTCATAAACAGTGATTGACCCTTCAATGGCATGGTCCCTCAGTATTTCAACTAAATACTGCTTGGGATATTTGAAAGAAAGATTCATTTTTTCACGCACATCAATAACCCTCCAGATTCTTTTTTTCCAAAAAACATCTGCTTCCCGGATATGGTCATACGGTACAATCTGCCTTTCAGAAAGCGTTAACTTGTCATAAGCTTCGTCTCTCGGAGGCTGAGATTGCACTGTTTGTCCAATTAAACTAATTGAGAACAAAGCGCAAATCAAAAATACAGACAGTTGCTTCATGATGTAATGTTTTAGATTAATTTAAATACGATACCGGGCAAACTCCGGATGGTTCCATCAGGACCTTTTGCACGAACTTTATCAAAGTAAAAAATGTCACCCGGTTTTGCCTTACTGAGGTAATCCATCATTTTAGGCGTAAACATCGGACCATCCGCAGTAGTAGTTAACAAATCCTGACGCGCAGCCGCGTAGGTCATTTCATAACCCACCACCTGAAATTTAATGTCGAAGTCAAAGTTTTCCAATTCGGCAATAATCCCTCTTTGTACTTTAAATGTGGCCGCTTTCACGCTTCCGCCTTTCTCTCCACCGATTTTAGCGACCGGGTCAGGTACCCGCTTTACACGAAATGCAGAAGATCCCATTTGTTTTTTTGATCCATCCGGCAATTCAACGTTAACCATGACTTCCGTTTCTCCTTTCAGGTCAACAGATGTCACGTTTGCAACAAACTTACCGGGGCTGACCATTTTCATCGTGCCGTTTTTATTAAAGTTGGCGCTGATTTTTTCAGCAGGGAATCCTGATACAGAAACTGAAACAGGATTATCTACGCCAATATAGAATACATTCATTTTATCAGGTGATACCACCACGCCCGCTTCAGCGAACTGATATTCTAACTTAAACGGGAAGTAATCAAATCCGGTACCCTGTGGTTGCTTCACTTTAATCACTCCGGTTTTTTCGTTGAATCCGCTTCTTTGCGCTTTCTCTGAAAACCTTCCCATACCTCCGGATACATTAATCGTTTCAAATCCCGGTAACAGTGGAAATTGCTCAACTTTTGCCGGCAAATCACCTTTTTTGGAATCATACTTAATGATATTCGGGTCAAACCTACCCATGAAAACTTCAGGATTTTGAGTAGCGCTTGTGGCAGAAACGAAAATGTCCGCCTTATATTCTTGCCCCACAATGATATAACTGCTGGGCGCAATTACTTTTGCAGAGAGGTCATCAAATTTGTAGGACGATGCACCGATTTTCTTGAAAAGTGTTTCAATCACCAAACCGGAAGAGTTTTTAGCATCTCCCTGGAATTTTGTCAAAATAGTATTTACAGCGATTACTGGTACATGGTCAAAAAGATATTCTTCCCAACTTTTTTTGCCGAGCCTTTTTGCATCAGCAGCATTGTACTCTGTACTGAGCGTAAACTGAGTTGCAAGATTTGCCTTATCGTTTTCATCAAGAGAAGGCAATGAAAGCAAAGAATCTCTAAGGCTATTGATTTCTGCTTTCAATTCCCTGCCATTTTCCTGTTCAACTAACAGAAATGTGGTAATATCAAAGTTCCTCTTACCCTTTAAATCCGCTGCTGCGGTATCATTATTCATATATCCACCGCTTCTTTCAATGAGCATATTTCTTAATGCCTGAACTCTTGTTACGAATTGATTGGATAACTCTTCTGCTCTTTTAGCATCTTCCAAATACATTCTGGTTCTGTCAGGGTCATTTGCGTATTGCAATTGAAACGCATCCATCAATGCATCATTTTTCTTATCAATCGCTTCATTGCTCGTTTGCATACCATCGCTCACAAGTTTAAAAGCGTTCAATACTTCAGCGGAAATGTTCAAAGCAAGAAGGGCTGTCAACACGAGATACATCATGTTGATCATTTGCTGTCGTGGTTCCTTTGGAATGCCCATTGCGTTTTAAGGTTTTCTTTTATGGATTATTTAAAAAATTAAGACACTATTTAACTGAATTATCAGGCTTTTATTGCCATAGCAGACAACATGTTGCCGTAAACAGTATTGAGCGATGCGAGATTCTTTGAAAGCTGCCCAAGTTGCTCTTTGTAAGACCTTGCGTCACTTAAAGAGGCATTGAGTGTTTCGGTAGAATCCGCCAGCGTACCATAGAATTTATTGATAGCCGCGATATGAGTAGTGGCATCCTGCAACTCAACTTCGTAAATAGAGTTAAGCGCTGAAAGGTTTTTTGTAACCATCTGCATTTGCGTGTGGAAGTTTTGAGCATCTGTTGATGCATTACCAAGCGCTTTGATGGATTCGGTAGCTCCCGTGTAAGCATCTTTCATTTGAGATAGTGCCACTGTTGCTTCGCGTGCTTTTGCTGAATATTCATTGGTCGCAAGTGAAACGTCCCCAATATCCGCGAGTTTTTCAACATTATCACCCAATTTGCCGAGATTTTGTCCCAATCTTTCGATGAGCTTTGATTCAATATTTGAACTCTCAAGCATTTCATCCAATTGCTCGGTGATTGAGCCTTTGAATGCCTGAGAATGTCCGTGACCCTCACCTTCAACTTCAGGTGATATGTCTAACTCAGGATAAATTTTTTCCCAATAGTAATCCTTATGCGGAGGCAAAATGCCCTGCAATGCGAAGATGAATGCTTCAATGCTTAATCCAGCGATAAGCATGATACTCGCTCCGGGCCATGATTCCAGTTTAAAAAGGGCTCCCATCATTATCACGGCTGCGCCCAAACCGATAATCATGTTTTTTACACGTTTTCCTTTCTCTGATTCAAAGAAAATTGCAAGTTTTCTCATAAGTACTATTGGTTTTAATTGTTTTTTTGTTAAAAAATAAATTTAATTATATAGTTTATTTAAATTTTTTAATCATTAAACGATCTTCCTAAGAAAGTTAATACGTTTCTGAAGCCGATATAGGATTTCGCAGAATCCTGATAATCCCAGTGTCTTGCTCCTGTTTGTAAATAATATCCGATATCTTTCCATGAACCACCTCTGATTACTTTTCTCTTCATAGTAATCGGGTCGTCTTCTTTCGCATCATAACGGATATCAGGGTTCATGTCATGAACAAACGCATAGGCATTTTCATAAAATGCAGTGGAAGTCCATTCAGAAACATTGCCTGACATGCAATACAAACCGTAATCATTGGGCCAGTAAGCATCCGCTCTCACCGTGTAAAAACCTCCATCTTCCGGATAATTGCCTCTGCCTGGTTTAAAGTTGGCAAGCAAACATCCTTTTGTATTTCTCAGGTAAGGACCGCCCCAGGGATAGGGTGCTAACTTCTTACCTCCGCGTGCAGCGTATTCCCATTCTTGCTCTGTCGGTAACCTGAAAGGATCATTAATGACCTCGCCACGGGCAGTTCTGTAATCATCCCAAAACTTAGTTCTCCATGCGCTGAACGCATTAGCTTGTCCCCAGGTAACACCAACTACCGGGTAGTCATCAAATGAAGGGTGCCAAAAATAATTGCGGGTCATTGGTTCATTATAAGAGTATGAAAAATCTCTCACCCATACTAAGGTATCAGGATATACTTCTGTAGTTTCTTTTCTGATGAATTCGGTTCTTGGCTTTCCGCGATTTGAGGCTTTTGCGGCTTCTTTAATGTCTATCCAATAATATTCAAATGAAAGTTTACGAATATCCAATTCTCTTTTCCCCCAAATTCTTTCGTTTTCGGCATAGTACATTTCTTCTAACTGGTCTTTGTACTCTTCATCATCATAATCAAAGACTCTCATTTGGTCCCAGTCAATAGTTTCATTGCCATTGTCATCAGCAGTAACAATACCGGCAGTTTTAGCCGCAATAGAATCTCTCACCCAGTTTACAAACTGACGATACTCATTATTAGTTACTTCTGTATCATCCATATAAAACCCCTGGATAGAAATTGATTTGCTTCTTTGAATCATGGAATTGTTAATATCCTGATCACTGGGTCCGATATGGAGGGTTCCAGACGGTATATAAACCATACCAAAAGGTATGACATTGTTCCAACCCGGACGGTTTTGAACGCCAATAAGCTGACCGTTGTAACCACTTCCGCAACCGGTAAGAAAGAAAATTGCCATTGCCGAAATGATGAGAAGATTCCTTTTCATAATTTTTATTTTTATCATTTAAAAGTTAATCCTTTTTTTAAAACGTGTAAATATACATGCTTTTATAAAAAACAAAAAATTTGTTGTCTTTAATTTATCGTTGTGTTTAAAAATTCTGGCGAAAGATACCATTCTGTTTTAAACTTCCAAAACAATATTCTATAGATTTCGTGGATTGTAAATAATCTTACCCGGATTAAACAGCTCTTTCATTTTAATGCTGTAACTAAGATAGACTTCATGTGAACCGTTATTAACATTGTTCAACGAAGATAAGGAAAAGTCATAACTATAACCTAACCTTAAATTTTTAAATATCTTAAATCCCAACATTACAATGAACGCGTCATTTAAATCCTGTGTAAATCCTCTAAACGATAAGCCCCCGTATAAATTGTCTTTGAATTGTAAAATCGCATTAAGTTCGGGCTGCGTATTTACAAAATCAGTCCTCACTATTACGTTTGGAAGCAAGTTTAGTTTCTTTCCGATTTTGATTCTGTATCCCGCCATCAGCGTGTAATAACGCGGGTTTCTGAGTTCAGTGACTCCGCCCTGACCTTCAAGTGAAAGAGGTGTTTCCATTAAATTATTCAGTGATGCTCCGGCATAAAGTTTTCGTGTTTGATAATATACTCCAAGATTGATATCGCCAGTAATTCCACTTGTCAGTCTGTTTGGAATATAGTCGTCACGATGGTCTATTCCTGACTCGTAATTTCCCTCTGGCGCTCTCAATTTAGTTCCGTCTATTGACCGCTGAATGATGCCGCCACTTGCTCCAAAGGATAAACTGCTTTTTTTCAACTCCAGCTTGTAGGAATACGCAAGTAAAACATTTGTTATCCGCTCGGCTCCCTGTAGTTCGTTTACAACCATCAATCCTACACTTGAGTTAAAAAAATTGAGTGGTGAGTTTAATGAAAAAGCCTGAGTGGATGGCGCTCCGTTTATTCCAACCCATTGTCCGCGATACACGGCAAATATTTCAATCGCATCTTCGCTTCCAACCGTAGCCGGATTATACACCGGCTTCAGAAACAGATAATTGGAAAGCAAAGTAGAATTTTGAGCAAAAGCGCTCAGAGAAAAAATTAATACCAATAAAGAAGAAAAAGAAAATTTCATGAATGCGGATTATGTTCCGGCCGGAATTTGAACTCCAAATAAAATTAACAGACTTTTTTCAAGTAATTTTTTCAAAATGAAATACTTTATGACTAACGCAGAATGAGTACATGATATTGAATGCAATTTGAGGGCTTTAAATAATTGAAAAGAAATTTAGAATTACTTTTTCTTTTTGGGAGCATTGGTAATGGAGAGATATTTATCAAGCGCGCTTGCCATTGAGGGTGTTTCCGGAAGTGGCGCTTCAACATCAAGTCTTAATCCGTGCTCCACAACCGCTTTCGCTGTGGTTCTTCCAAATGCGGCTATGCGGGTATCTTCCTGTTTAAACTTTGGAAAATTTTCATACAACGATTTCACACCTGAAGGACTGAAAAACGCTAAAACATCGAAATTGAAATTCTTCTTTAAATCAGACAGATTACTGCTCACCGTTTTGTAAATAATCGCTTTCTGAAAGGAGATGCCTTTATCTATCATTAACTCAGATATCCCTTCTTTATGCACATCGGAACAGGGTAACAGGAATCGTTCGTTTTCTTTATGCTTCAGCATCAATTCCACTAATTCCGATTCTTTCCCGTTTCCATAAAACACTTTTCTCTTCCTGTATAAGATGTATTTCTGTAAATATAGCGCGACTGCTTCCGTGATGCAGAAGTATTTGGTTTCCTGCGACATCCGGGTACGCAACTCGTCACAGATTCTGAAAAAATGGTCCACCGCGTTTCGGCTGTTCAACACTACCGCAGAAAATTCGTGGGGGGTAATTTTATCTTTTCGGAAATCTTTTGCGAGAATCGGTTCCACCTGAATAAAAGGTCTGAATTCCAGTTTTACCTTGTGTTTAATTGCCAGTTCGGCATAAGGATTTTTATCTGTTTCGGGCTTAGGTTGAGAAATAAGGATTGTTTTCACCTTCTTGTAAACTGGTTTGTCAGTAACCAATGAAGGCAATGGTATTTCTTTCCGGGAAGTTTTGGATTTCAGCTTACCCATTCAACTACAACCTTAACAAGTATGCACATTGGTGCGATTTCGAGGGTGCAAATGTAAACAAAAAAATAGAACCCGTAGTGCGTCATCAAGTTTCTTCCGATGGTGAAACCTTTGATATATCTTCCAATGAAAAATATAGAAATTAATATCAGGGTGATTAGAATTGAAAGGAAAGAAAGTCCTCCGGGTCCATAGGCTATTAACAGATTCAGCGGAACTAATAACAATCCTAACAATTTCTGGATGAGGAAAAAATTGAAATTGAAAAGATTCGCTTCATTTGAAAAAGGGAAGATGTATGATATTATTTTTAAAACACCATAACGTAAAGAATAAATAACAATCACCGCCCACAAGAAAAACAATAAAGAGATAAAAGGCGTCTCTTGCGAAGACCATCCCAAATAATCCACGAATAAGAACAGGGTGATGCCGCCTGAAAGAACAAAATTGATGTTATATAAAATCGCTGAAACAGGCATAATCAATTCCTGCTCACGGTAAAGCTGATGAGAGATGTTTAAATTCAGAATCGCTTTAATGATGAGTTCAATATCTTTCGGAAATGCCACTCTCAGGTAGCCGATAATGATAAATTGGGATAAAAAGAAAATGAACAGCCAGCCCGGTTGGCGGGTGGAAGGTCGGGCATTAATTTCTTCCGGCATTGCATGATGGACAAATAGCTTCCCGGCATTTTTGTCGCTTATGGAAACATCAGCGCCTAATTCATGATAATGAATATCATAAACAGTTGCCTGCGTGCTTGTTGCTTTTTCAGCAAAAAGAAATAAAAAAACAAAGGCGAGTCCGGTAATTAGGCGTTTCAAAATCGTGTTTGAACTTCAAAAGTAATTCACATATCCGAAATGTAGCTTAGCCGACTTGAAATCAATCGGGTTGTTTTGCTGTTTGCCCAACGCGTAGGTTACTCCAAACAATCCGGCTTTAGTTTCAAATGCCAGTCCCGCCCCGAATCCGAATGGAAAATCACTTTCAAATCCGCCCGCGACTCTGCTCTCGACATAAGCCCCGTCAAAAAAAACATGGAAGTGTGAATTTTCGGAAAGCAAGAACCGGTATTCTACCGTCACCACATCAAAAAGGGAAGTGAAAATCTCTTCTTCATCAAACCCTCTCAGCAAGCGGCTTCCGCCAATTCTGAATTGTTCATTAAAAAAAATATTGTTGCTAATCAGCGCACCGCCCCGTAAACCTGTTTTCACGGTGGAGCGTTTTCCCAATTTCCAAAACTTGTCAATCCGGTAATCGAATTTATATTGAACGGAGCGGAGGTTCAGGCTGTCGTATAAACTTTCGAAAGTAAAACCGGGATTTTCAGGGTCGCTTAATCCCGCAACTTCCGACAACTCGCGGATTCGCCTCGTACCCGCTGCAGCAGAAACTATCAGCGACACTCCTTTTGTCGGATTTATCCGATAATCTAAGTTTTCATAAAAATATTCCACCCCAAAGAGTGTGTTGCGCACATCATTGATTTCAGGCAGTTTTCTTGTTCTGATGATTTGGTTGGTATCCACATTCAACACGTTGGTGAATTTATTATGGACAAATGTCTTGAAATAATTTCCCCCGACAAACAAATATTGAAAACCTACTTCCCAATCAAGGTCGAGATAAAGCGTATCTCTTTTATACAACATGAATTCAAATTCCACTCCGAGCGGGGCGGAAAGAATATAGGGATAACGCAACGCGGTTTCTAAACTTTGTGTGCGAGCCTGTAATCTTTTCCAGTTCAGAAAAAACTTTTCGCCTCTTCCAAAAGGACTCACCAAATCAAGCAGGATTTCACCGGTGATGAGCACCCTTCCGGTAACATCGTTATTTGGGAGAACACCCAGCAAAAAATCAAAGCGGCTTGTTTTTCTTTCTTTCAGAAAAAAATGCAACTGCGCTTTATCTGTCAAAAAAAACACCTGCAATGGTCTTTCTTCCTGCAAAAATGGCAATTCACGAATCCGTTTTCCCGCTTTCAGAACCACACTTTCATTATACAAACCATTGGGTTTGATGCCGAGGTAGCTGTATAGGAATTTTTTAGAAATGCGGGCTTCGCCATGCAATCCGATGGTATCGTAGGTAAATAATTGATTTTGTTCGAGATGAAGTTGTGCATAAATCGAATCATCCTGAATTTCAATGCTGTCTAAATTGACTTGTGCAAACGGGTAACCGTTATTTTCCTGATAAGTGATGATTTTATTGAGCAATTGCTCAACGGTTTTAAAATTAAAATTCGAGCCGCTGAAAAAACGCTCTTTATATCCCACTTGCTGAAGTAAGACATCCGGAACATTGCCTTTTGACAGTTGCCCCCAGACATAGCGGTTGCCAACATGCAAAAAAACCTGGCGGGTATTTTCTTCCACAAGCTGACTATCCACCGATGCCTCCACAAATCCATTACTATGCAGACGAATAACTAACGCCCTGATTGCCCTGTCTAACTCAAGGTCACTCTCAAATTGCTCTTTCATTTTGTATTTTCCCTGCGGCAGTTCACGGTCGCCATCGGTCACATGCAACTGTAACATAACTTTGCCTTGTGAAAATGCCAGCAAAGGCGTCAACAACCATAAAATAAAAAAGCACTTCCGCGCGGTTTGATACATGCTTATCAGTTAAACATCCGGTTTTGAAAGATACTTGTTTCGGAGATTTGCAGCGGTTTCAGTTTTACTCTTGAAAGAATCATAACGCAATCATGGCAGGTATTTACATCCACATTCCTTTTTGCAGGCAAGCCTGTCATTATTGCAATTTCCATTTTTCTGTCAATATTCAAAAAAAAGTCGCTTTCATTCAAGCATTGAAGCAAGAGATTTTTTTAAGAAAAAAATATTTTCATGAAAAAATTGAAACGGTTTATTTCGGAGGAGGGACGCCATCATTACTAAGCGGGGATGAAATCAATGAAATTTTTGAAACATTACATCAGCATTTTGAAATACTGCCGGATGCCGAAATCACGCTGGAAGCCAATCCGGATGATTTAACAGAAAAAAAACTCAACGAAATCAGACAAACTCCGGTCAATCGTTTCAGTATCGGGGTGCAGTCTTTTTATGATGACGATTTGCGTTACCTGAATCGTGCTCATATAGCCAATCAGGCTGAAACATCTATCCGGCAAGCACAATCTGCGGGTTTTGAAAACATCACGATTGATTTGATTTATGCCATTCCGGGATTGACGGATGAAAAGTGGCTGCAAAACCTGAATCACCTCAACGAACTGAAAATCGTTCATTTTTCAGCTTACTGCCTGACCGTGGAACCGAAAACCGCTTTGGAAAAATTCATCCGCGAAAAAAAATCACAGGATGTGAGCGACATGCAGGGAGCACATCAATTTGAACTGCTGATGAGTTTTGCAGAAACCAACGGTTATGAGCATTATGAAATTTCCAACTTTTCAAAACCGGGTTTTCAGGCGCGCCACAACTCCGCTTATTGGTTTGGAAAAAAATATCTCGGACTCGGACCATCAGCGCATTCTTTTGACGGCTTATCCCGCCAATGGAACATTGCCAACAACTCCCGCTACATTGACGCTTTGGAAAAAGGAACGCTGCTTTTTGAAAAAGAAATTCTCTCAGAAAAAGACCGGTTCAATGAATCTATCATGACCACTTTACGCACAAGCAGGGGAGTTAACCTACAGTTTCTTAAAAACACTTTCAGTGAGAAATATTTGAATGATTTTAAAAAATCAATACTTCGTTTACAATCTGAAAATTTTCTGAACATCCAAAATGAACAAATCACACTTTCACGTTCAGGCAAACTTTTAGCGGATAAAATTATCAGTGAGTTATTTGCAGATGAATGACTAAATATTTATCAGTTCAGGCACTTACTCAGAAATCCGCTCATCGCTTTATAGAATTCAAAACGGTTTTCTTCATTGTAGAAACCATGCCCTTCGTTGTCTTTCACCATGTAAGGCACATTGACACCCTGTTCACGCAACGCTTTCACGATTTGGTCAGACTCATCTTTTTTCACACGCGGGTCATTAGCGCCCTGAGCAATAAACAACGGCACTTTGATTTTTTCGACATGAAACACCGGTGAGGCTGCTGCCATCATCGCGCTGTCATTTTCAGGATGCCCCACCATTTCATACATCATTTCAAGGTAGGGCTGCCAATAAGGCGGTATGGTTTTCAAAAAACTAAACAGGTTTGAAACCCCTACATAATCAACCGCGCAAGAATAAAGTTCGGGGGTGAATGTGATACCGGCAAGCGTGGCGTAACCGCCATAGCTTCCGCCATAGATAGCAATCCTGTTTGGGTCGGCAATGCCCTCGTCAATCAACCACTGAACACCATCCGTAATATCATCCTGCATTTTTTGACCCCACTGCTTGAAACTTGCTTCCCAGAATTTTTTTCCATATCCGGTTGAGCCTCTGAAATTCATTTGAAAAACCGCATATCCCCTGTTCGCCAGCAATTGTACTTCAGGATTGAAACCCCAACTGTCTCTGTGCCACGGACCGCCATGCGGATTCACCACCACCGGCAGATTTTTCGGCTCCACCCCTTTCGGTAAAGTAAGATAACCATGGATGGTTAATCCATCCCGTGACTGGTATTTTACCGGTTTCATTTCCGCCATCTCCTCCTCATTGATTTCCGGATTGACATCCGCCAGTTTAGTTAAAGCATCCGTTTTTTTATCAAACAAATAATACGCGCCCAGCGAGCGGTCGCTGTAGGTGCGCACGATGTATTTATCTTCTTCTTTATTGGTAGAGGTTAAAACGACTTCATATTTTCCAAGGTCGCGATTCAAACGACTGTAAATTTGTTCGGCTTCTTTATCCAAAAATTTTATTTCCCTTTTCCATGAAGTGTAAGTAATCGTGGTGAGTGTTTTGCGTTTGCGCGAATAATTCAAACCGCCAGCGTCATACTCCTGGTTTTCATAAATTAATTCCAACTCTTTTCCGTTCGCGATGTCATATTTTATGATGGCATCTTTGTCCCTGTCAAGATTGGAAAGAGCATAAACGTGTTTATTGTCGAAAGTGAAAAACAGCGGGTTCAAAGTTTCGCGGAAGTTGGTGGTGATGATGGTTTTAAATTCATCTTTTTCAGTTTCACGATACAGCAGGTTGGCATTCACGCCACCGGTCATTTGCACTGCCGCGCGTATTTTTCCGGCATGGTCAGTCACCCAGCCGGTAATCGGGTTGAACACATCGGTGTTTTCCGCCAATAACTTCAAGTCACCTGTTTTAAGGTTCAGCAGGTAAGGTTCAAAAAGCTGCGGATTTCGTTTGTTCAACCCCACAATCATTTCGTGTTCATTCTCTTCAAGGTCATCAATGATGGTTGCTTTTACTCCATCAAAAGGAGTTAAATCCTTCACCCCTGAGCCATCACGATTGGCTGTAAAAATGTGATGGTTTTCGTCACCGCCAATGTCTTGTAAGTAAACCAAAGTATTATCATTCGCCCAAAAGTATGCGCTGATGTCTCGTACGGTGTCGCTCGTGATGCGTAAAGGCGATTCTTCTGAACCGATTTTTTGCACAAACACATTTTTTCGTGTTTCATAAGGTGCGAGAAACGAAAGATACGCTCCGTTGGGAGAAATCATGTAAGCTGTGCGCTGTGGATTTTGAAAAAAAGTCTCAACGGGAATTGTTCCCTTATCGAGCGCGACTAATTGTGCAATTTGTGTTGAATCATCTGTCATCATATTACGAGTGGTTGAAGTTTCGCTGCTTTCATTGCAGGCGGCAAAACAAAAAAAAATGAGTGCGCAAAATAGGCGAAAATAAAATAATAACTGAGTCATAAAATGGGATTTATTTCAGCCATTCTCGGTTTAGAAAATAATATTATTCCAAGCGTGGGAAATCAGCTATGATTTCCCCGCTAATATAGCGATATATAGCGTTCATTGATTTTACAGGTAAAAGATTATTGATTTCCCGAACTCTCTGCCAGAAAG
>JBGTCY010000028.1:0-8616 GCA_041748615.1 Chitinophagales bacterium | reverse complement strand
TCCAACACTTCCTGTGCGGTGAATCTTCCCCGGTTGCCATTCAGCGTGCGTACGGAAACCCTGGAGTTAAAGGCAATCCCACCGCTTTCATACAAGTAAATATGCGCCCGCCTGTCGCAGATTACTTCACACATAGGTGTGGTGAGCACATTGATAGCGATTTGGTTCGTCATCGTGCCTGATGGACAAAACAAAGCGGCTTCCATTCCGAACAAATCGGCTGCTTTTTGCTGCAACGCATTCACGCTGGGGTCTTCGCCAAACACATCATCGCCTACTTTTGCGTGGAACATCGCATCCAGCATGCCGGGCGTAGGCAGCGTAACGGTATCACTGCGCAGGTCAATCATTTTTGATTCAGTTGGCATGACTGATTTGTTGAATAAATTCTGTGATTAAAGATGGTTTTAAAAACAAAGGAAACACGAATCCGAACAGTGCTCCGAAAAAATGCGCGTAATGCCCGATATTGTCATTCGCATTTTTCGCCATATACATAGAGTAGGTGAGATAGAGGATGCCGAATACATAACCGGGAATGCCCCATTCGCGCGGCAGGAAAATGAAATGAATATCATGGTCGGGTAAAAACAAAATACTGGCAAATACTACTGCCGAAACCGCGCCTGACGCGCCCAGACTCGCGTAGGATGGATTGTCCCGATGGCGCACATAAGAATATACTTCAGACAAAATGATGGCAAGCAGATACATCACCACGTAAAGCGTCACTCCGGCAGCATCAAAATGATAGGAGAAATAAGCCTCCGTGACTGTTCCGAAAAGAAACAACACATACATATTGAGTATCAGGTGCATCCAGTTAACATGCAAAAAGCCCGAAGTGATAAAGCGAAACCATTCTTTTTTTCTTTTGATGGCATAAGGTGAAAACACCAATTGCTGCATCATGTTCTGATTTCCGAACGAAGTAATGGATATAAAACCGGTGACTACAATGATGAGCAGTGTGATGGACATGAGCGGTTCAGCTATGGTGATAAGGTTCGTGGTGGATAATCGTAAAAGCCCGGTAAAGTTGCTCCGCTAAAATGAGCCGGACAATCTGATGAGAAAAAGTCATTTCAGACAGCGAAACGCTTTGATTGGCGCGTTCCCGCAACGCGGTGTCAAAACCATAAGCACCTCCTATCAGGAAAACGATTTTCTTATTTCCGGTTGAAAAAAGTTTTTCAAGCATGGAAGCGAATTTTTCAGACGAATACTTTTTCCCGTTTTCGTCCAAAATTATCAGATAATCCCGCTTATCAAGGCGGCTCAGGATGAGTTTTGACTCCGCCTCTTTAATTAATTCAGGGGTATTTCCCCTTTTCTGTTCGCTGAAATATTTGATTTCGAATGAAACATACCGGCTGATTCTTTTCGAAAACATTTCAAAACCATCCTGTAGGTAACTTTCATTTTTACCGATAAGCCACAATTCTGTTTTCATTCTTTGAATTAAAAGATGAAGGTCGTAAAAAGTTGATTAACTTGTGCCGGAAATTTTAAAACACCAACTCATGAAATTAAAAATGAAAACCCTCTCAGGCATTTTGATGCTGTCGTTTGCGCTGTTTGTTTTTTCGTGCAACAACCAGCCCACAGCCACTGACAACAGCACGCTGATAGCTAAAAAATGGTCATACCATGAATTTAAAATGAATGAAGAAATAATGTCGGGCGAGCAAATGGGCAATCCCACGATGGAGTTTTTTACAGACGGCACTTACAAGGTGGAGTTTGGTCCGATGTCCGATGAAGGTACCTGGAAGATTACAGGTGACGAATTGGAAACCACCTCCGGCTCTACCCAGGAACCCAGTAAAATGAAAATTGAATCGCTGACCGCTGAAAAATGTGTTTTACAGAGCGAAATTCAGGGCAATACTGCTTTCATCACGCTCATTCCGGCAAGCGCGAATTAAAATTTATATCCCATGGATATTTGGATGATTGCAGGCATTATTATTTTCGGATTGCTGATTATCATGGTGGAAATATTTTTGGTATCCGGCACAACGCTCATCGGAGTTGCCGGAGGTGTGATTGTGGTGGCGGGTGTTTATCTCGCCTTTGAAAATCATGGAGCACAGGTCGGAAGCATAACGCTGGCGTTTTCCGCTGTAGCAACAGGATTTCTGATGTATCTGGGTTTCAAGGCTTACACTTCGCGCAAGTTTTCGCTCAATGAAGTGTTAGACACACCGGTTGAATCACCGGACATGGGCGCTGCGGTAGTCGGGGATGAGGGTGTCACAGTTTCGTATCTTCGTCCAAACGGAAAGGCGGTTATCAATGGTAAAAAAATAGAAGTATATTCACAGGGCGAATACATCGAAAGCAATCTGCCAATCAAAGTCGTGAAGATTGCCGAGAATAAAATTTTTGTTAAAAAAATAAACTAAATCAATTATGGAACCTATTATGCTGATTTTGATTTCCATCGGTGCGCTGGTGGGCATTTTCATTTTCTTTTATTTCATTCCGCTGGGACTTTGGTTTTCCGCATTATTGTCCAATGTGCGTGTCAGCCTCGTGCAGTTGATTTTCATGCGCATCAGGAAAGTGCCGCCCACCGTGATTGTGCAATCGCTCATCACCGCCACGAAAGCCGGCCTATCGCTCACCCGCAATGACCTTGAAGCGCATTATCTCGCGGGAGGAAATGTGATATCCGTTGTCAACGCGCTGATTTCAGCGGACAAAGCCAACATCCCGCTCAACTTTAAATCCGCCACCGCGATTGACCTCGCGGGCAGAGATGTGTTACAGGCGGTGCAAATGTCCGTTAACCCTAAAGTAATTGACACGCCTCCGGTGACAGCCGTAGCGAAGGACGGCATCCAGTTAATTGCAAAAGCACGTGTAACTGTCCGCGCGAACATCTCCCGTTTAGTGGGTGGTGCCGGTGAAGAAACGATTCTGGCAAGGGTAGGCGAGGGGATTGTCACCTCCATCGGTTCGGCAGTATCGCACAAACAGGTCCTTGAAAATCCGGATTCCATTTCAAGGGTAGTGCTGGAAAAAGGTCTTGATTCAGGCACCGCGTTTGAAATTTTATCCATTGACATCGCGGACATTGACATCGGGAAAAACATTGGCGCGGTGTTGCAGATGGACCAGGCGAATGCCGACAAAAACATCGCTCAGGCAAAAGCCGAAGAAAGAAGAGCAATGGCGGTGGCGGTGGAGCAGGAAATGAAAGCCAAGGCGCAGGAAGCGCGCGCCAAAGTAATCGAAGCCGAAGCGGAAGTGCCCAAAGCGATGGCGGAAGCCTTCCGCAGCGGTAACCTCGGCATTATGGATTACTACAAAATGAAAAACATTCAGGCGGATACCGACATGCGCGACTCTTTTTCAAAACCGCAGCAAGGTGGCAGAAAGAAAGAGGATAATGAATAAAGATTTGTGATGTGTGGAATCAACTGAAACAGCCGGTGGATAGCCGGCTGTTTTTTTTGGGGGCTAAAGCCCAGTAATGATTTTTTTACTATTGCCTGACTAAAAAATCTTGTTTTGAACTTAAGCCCGGTATTGACGGGTATTCCATCGCACCGCGCTTTAACGCTGGGTGATGGGATATAACCCAAGCCTGACGGGCTTTAGCCCGCATTAAATGTTCATTGGTTTTCTTCAAAATAAAAAAAGCAACTGATTGCTCAATTGCTTTTTCCGCACACCCGTAGGGATTCGAACCCCAAACCTTCTGATCCGTAGTCAGATGCTCTATCCAGTTGAGCTACGGGTGCTTTTTTTACTGCGAACGCAAAGTTATTAAAAATCATTCCGCCTTTCAAAAATGTTTACTCCTTTTTTTCGGCATACCGCTCTTTCAGAAAAAGAATGCCATATTGATAGCCTTTCAATCCAAATCCTGCTATCACTCCTTCGCAATGTGCCGTTATCAGCGACTGATGCCGGAATGATTCACGGGCGTAAGGATTTGAGATGTGTACCTCCACTACCGGTGTTTTAATCGCGGCAACCGCATCCGCCAAGGCTACGGAAGTGTGTGTGTAGCCTCCGGCATTGAGCAAAATGCCGTCATGATAAAAGCCGTATTCGTGCAGTTTGTCAATCAGCGCGCCTTCATGATTGCTCTGAAAATATTCCAACTCAACCTCCGGGAATTTTTTTTTCAGTTCTTCAAAATAATCTTCAAATGAGCGTGTGCCGTAAATGTTGGTTTGTCTTCTTCCCAACAAATTAAGATTCGGACCGTTGATAATGATGATTTTCATATTGGTTTCATAAGTTAATCTTGTTTGAAAATATTCCGCTCGGAAAAGTGTCAAAGCAATTATACAAAAAATAAAATGGATTGGAAAAGCGCCATTCATGGATTTAGCGCCTATCTCCGGTTGGAGCGCTCGGTTGCCGAAAACACGTTGGCGGCATACCTGCATGATATTGAATTATTGAATTCATACTTTTTTGAAAATGAAATCACTATTTCTCCGCTCAATGTTAAGCTGGAGCATTTGCAGGAATTTGTCAACTGGATTAATGAAGACAAGATCAACGACCGCTCGCAGGCGCGGGTGATTTCGGGTATCAGGGCTTTTTACCGTTATCTGCTGATGGAGGATGTGCTGAATGTGGACCCGACAGAATTGCTGGAAGCTCCCAAACTGAGCCGCAAACTGCCTGATGTGTTGAGTTATGATGAAATCGCGGCAATGATTCAGGTGATTGACCTCAGCAAACCGGACGGGGCGCGTAACAAAGCCATGCTGGAAACGCTTTACGGATGCGGGTTGCGGGTTTCGGAGTTGGTTAACCTGCGCATTTCCCATCTTTTTCTTGACCTTGAATTTATCAAGGTGACCGGCAAGGGCGATAAAGAGCGCTTAGTGCCGATTGGAGCTGACGCGGTGAAATATATTAATATCTACCGCCATGAATCGCGATCAAAATTGAAGATTGATAAAAAAAGTGAAGACATCTTGTTTTTGAATAAAAGAGGCGGCAAGTTGTCAAGAGTGATGGTGTTTATGATTATCCGGCAGCTTGCGGAAATGGCGGGCATTCGAAAGAAAATCAGTCCGCACACGTTTCGCCATTCATTTGCCACGCATCTAGTGGAAGGAGGCGCTAATTTGCGGGCGGTGCAGGAGATGCTCGGACACGCCTCCATCACCACTACTGAAATCTACACCCACCTCGACCGTGAGTACCTGCGAGAAACCATTCTCAGCTTTCATCCGCGCTATCGGAAATGAAAAATAATATTCCAAAATAAATTAGTTAGCTTTGTCCATTATTAATTATTAACAAATTTAAAAAATGAAAAAAGGTAAAGTAAAGTTTTTTAATGAATCCAAAGGATTTGGATTTATTTGCGACAATGAAACAGGAAAAGATGTCTTTGTACACGTTTCCGGTTTAAAAGAGGATATTCGTGAAGGCGATGAAGTTACTTTTGAAGTAACTGAAGGCAAAAAAGGTCCGAACGCTGTAAATGTTCAGGTTGCTGCATAGATAAATTAATATCCAGAAAAAAAAATCCGCGGTGAAAACATCGCGGATTTTTTTTTGCCTTCACTCCGGCAATACCCACCCCCCAAACGCTTTTTCCAGTTCAAGCGCTACCGCAATCGTCAAGGCATCATTGCCATGAGCGGTTCCCACCTGCACGCCAAGCGGCAGTCCCATGCTGCTCAATCCTAACGGCACCTGGGTGACCGGTATTTCAGCAATATTGAGAATGGCGGTATAAACAAAGCTGAACGGACGCAACAAAGGAAAATAGTGCGGGGGCGCGACTCTCGGATGGGGCGCAAACAGTAATATCGTATTGCCTGAAAGCAGTTGTTCCAGTTCCGTTTTGATGTCTTGTCCGAGTTGAATCATGCGTTCCATCCTTTTGGGTACGAGCCAGGTTGAGTTTTCCGTGAGCGCCAGCATGATGGTTGGAAATGTGTGCGGAGACATCCGCAACATGGATAAAAACAAATGTTTCCAAATCGTCAGTTGACTTTCATAGCCCAATAGTTTTATAAACCCGTCTTTGCCGCTGTCTTTCGCCATCGTGGATGACCAGATGTCAAACGCTTTGTTGAATGCGGGAAGTTTCACTTCTTTGATTTTCGCGCCCTTCTGCTGAAGATGGCTCATTGCTTTTTCCAACGCCTGTCGCAATTCGGGTTCGACCGGCTTCCAGTTGATTTCACCCGGTTTGATAATTTGAAGCGTAGCGTAATCCACCGTGGGATGTTCCTGCAATGGAAACTCAAAAGTGGACTTGTCAAGACTATCCGGCCCTTTGAGCAATTGGATTAACGGCAACAAGTCTTCTGCTTTACGGCAGAGGGGACCCGTACTTAGGTAACGAATCGGTTTTTCCGGCACCGGAAACTGACCGCGATTGGGAATCAGCCCACCGCTGCCTTTGTGTCCGAACACTCCATTGAAAAAAGCGGGCATGCGGATGGAGCCGCCAATGTCGGAGCCTAAGCCGAAGGGCGATGCACCGGAACCGATAATCGCTCCTTCACCACCGGAACTGCCGCCAACAATCCGTTTTGAGTTGTAAGGATTTTTGGTACGCCCGTAAATTTTATTGGCGCTTTCATACCACATGCACAATTCGGAAGTGTTGGTAACTCCCAACGGAATCGCGCCACTGTCTAAGATGCGTTGAACGGCAGGCGCGTTTTCGGTTGCAATCAAATTTTTACGGCTCACCAATCCGCTGCTGTTGGGCATTCCTTTCAATGCAAAACACTCTTTAATCGTGCACGGAACGCCATGAAACGGAGGCAATGGTTCACCCCGTTTAACTTTTTCATCAGCTTGCCGGGCATCCACCAACGCATCTTCATAACGGTCTTTGACAATCGCGTTAATCACCGGATTCACTTTTTTCGCTTGTTCGATGTGTCTTTGAACAACTTCAACCGAGGTGACTTCCTGATTCCGAATAAGCGTTGCCAATTGAGTTGCCGAAAGGCGGAGCAGTTTCATGAAGATAGTTGAGTTTGTTTTTTTTACAATGATAGGGAAAGAATACAATACGCCTCCGCTCGCCTCTGGCGAGTGGAAACTATCTACCGGCATCTTGCCGGAGGATTATTATGAAAAGATTACCAGCCGGAGGCTGGAGGATAGCTCACGCTCGCAAGATGCGAGCGAGGGCATGTTTGCCTCCGCTCGCCTCTGGAGAGTGGAAACTATTCACCGGCATCTTGCCGGAGATTTTTTTATGAAAAGATTATCAGCCGGAGGCTGGCAAATGCTACACACTCGCGAGACGCGAGCGTGGGTAATTAACCTATAATTTTCTTCACCAGCCAATAGTAAAATTCTTCCGCGTTGTGTTCGGTGAGCGTGAATGAAGCGGTCGCCACTTCATTCAACTTCAACTCGTCTTCTTTCAGTGATTCGATTTTATCCAAGCAGGATATGTCGGGCGCAAATATTTTCCAGGTGATGAAATTGGAAGCACTTAGCGTGAAGTTGTAACCCTCGCCCGAATTGAATTGCCCGAGCAGGTAGCCCGCCAACTGCTCCTTCGCATGTTTGAGCGAAACTTTCAGATTGATTTCGAACTCGATGATGATTTTATTCTAGAGCGTATCCGCGCTCCCGCGATGCAGCTTGTCCTTGCGCGGGATATTCAGCACCGTAGTCTCCGCGCCCCTGCTGATTTTATCAATGAGAGCGTTGATTTCCTTGTCGCCCGCGTAGAGGCGGTGCAGCAGGTCTTTTAACATTTCTTTTTTGGTGAGTTCCTTGTTCGCCTTTTGAATTTTCGAGAGGAAATCTAAAACGACAGCGGCTTTCGGAGAAATTTTTTTCAGCGAAACGCGGGGTTCTTCAGCCATTGAAAATTCGGAAGGTGATTCAGACATTAAAACAAAATTGCTTGTTCAAAATCTAATTTTTTTTATTGAATTGTTAACAAACAGCCGCAAATTATTTTTGAAAACTTCGCTAATTTTTATATGAAAAAGAAGATGGCTTAAAAGTTGCCAATGCGCAGGTTGATGATTTTTCAATCAGAGAAATGCCGCTTTCTATTCTTGTTTAAATTCCTACTTAACTTTATCAAAAAAAATCTTTTGAGCAATTTTTTGCGGGTTGCTTTTTCAGCCTTAGCCATTTTATTTTTTATCCCCGCTTTTTCCCAGGTTACTCTTGTCACAGGCACGGTGACTGACAAGGAATCAGGCGAACCGATTCCTTATGCCAATGTGGTCGTGTATGGAAAGTTTCATGGAACTGTTACCGGGTTAGATGGGAGCTACAGTTTGGAATTGCGCGGTAAGACGGATTCATTGGTTGCTTCTTCATTAGGATATGTCAACGAGGTGAAGGCTGTCGGGCAACAGGCGGAACAGGTCATTCACTTTCAGCTACAGTCCGAGAGTTACAATATTGATGAAATTGTGGTGCGTCCGGGAGAAGACCCTGTTGCTGTTTTCTTCAAAAAAATAGTTGCCGCCAAAAGCACCAATAATCCGGCAAATTTTTCCACTTTTCAATATGAATCCTACACGAAATATGAAATTGATTTAGAAAACATTACCCCAAAAGATATTGACAAGAATATTTTGCTCAAAGGGTTTGACTTTTTGAAAGATTACATTGACACGATGCGGGAAGAAGGTT
>JBGTCY010000027.1:0-9107 GCA_041748615.1 Chitinophagales bacterium | reverse complement strand
GAATCTATGATTACGGGTGAAAGCGCACCGGTGGACAAAAGCGTTGGTGACAAAGTGATAGGTGGTACCGTGGTGATGAAAGGCAGTATTAAAGTGCGTGTTGAAGCAGCCGGAAGCGATTCTTTTCTTGCCAATATCATTGAGTTGGTGAAAAGCGCTCAACAAAACAAACCGGATATCCAACGAATGGCGGACAGGGTGAGCGCGTGGTTTGTACCCGTAGTCATCTTGATTGCGATTATCACTTTTGGCGGTTCTGTTTTGGTTTTTAATATCCCAACTCAAAAAGCATTGATGAACAGCATCGCGGTGCTGGTAATTGCCTGTCCGTGCGCGATGGGGCTTGCCACTCCGACAGCCGTGATGGTCGGTCTCGGAATCATTACCAGGAAAGGAATTCTCATCAAAGGCGGCAAAACAATTGAAAAACTTTCGACTATCCGACAGATTGTATTTGACAAAACGGGTACTTTGACAACAGGCAGATTTGAGATTAAAAAAATTACAGCAATCAATGTCAAAGAGGAAGAATTAAAAAGCGTTTTATACAGTTTGGAAAAACATTCCTCTCACCCGATTGCTCAATCCATGCAAAGAGCGCTGAAAGGCTCGCAGGAGTTGTTGCTTAAAAATATCCGGGAGTTAAAAGGCATCGGCATCAAAGCGGAAGATAAAAAAGGAAATATCATCGAATTGGGAAATTATGACCTTGCGCGAAATCAGACGATGGACAACAAACATGATATTTATGTATTAATCAATCAACAGTTGGCGGGCTACGTGGACATCCGGGATGAACTTCGAACAGAAGCAAAAGCTACCATAGATTACCTGATGGAAAAAGGAATTACACCCGTGATGCTGAGCGGTGACAGCTACCGGAAATGTGCGGAAGTAGCGCATCAGCTTGGAATTCAGAAATTTTACTTCGGGAAACAACCGTATGAAAAATTAGAAATCATCACCGCGCTTTCAAAGGAACAACCAACGGCAATGGTCGGTGACGGCATCAATGACGCACCCGCATTGGCGAAAGCGGATATTGGAATTTCATTAAGCGATGCTACTGAAGTCGCAATCAACAGCGCGGAGGTAATCTTGTTGCAGGGCAATCTTGGACATTTAAAAAACGCCCTCGAAATGAGCGGCAAAACAATGACAACCATTCGTCAAAATCTGTTTTGGGCTTTCTTCTATAATATCCTTGCCATACCCGTTGCCGCAGCCGGATTTCTGAATCCCATGATAGCTGCTGTCGCGATGGCGCTTTCAGATGTTTTCGTAGTGGGAAACTCGCTGAGATTAAGAATCAGGAAAATGTAAGTTTTCTGATTTATGCCGAAACAACTCAGGTTTTCGAATAATGAAATGGTAAAAACATTCGGCATTAACCGAGAGTACCTCTTTTCTTCGAAAATTCGACTACTCTCGGTATATTGAAGCTCTCCTGCTATAATCTCCATCCTCAATTTGGCGCAAGAAGATTGAATCAATTTGAACATTCAGGTTATTCCGAAGGTATTCAGGTTTTCAAATAATCGAACGACAACCCTTCCGGCATTAACCAAGAGTACGTCTCGTTTCTTCAGAAATTCGACTACCCTTGGTATAATTCATCTCTCTCATTGACAGCGCACAATCTTTTGCCTCAAAGTGCCGAAACCTTTCATTCTTCCAATCGTAAACATGCTTCAAAAGGGGAAACTCCAATATGCAGATGAACAGAACGCTGATGTTTGAAAATGATGGGATGGGAAACGGGAAGTTCTACAGAATCAACGCCATTGCCCTGATTATTGCCGCACTTATCAGCCTGAGTTTCTCCGCCCAAGCCACCGTTTACACAGCAACCCTTGACGGCAAGTATAATGACCAGAACATCTGGACACCGGCTTATCCCGGCAACATCATTCAGGAAGAAGACACCGTAATCATCAACAACGCGGTGAAAATGACTTCTGATATTGTTGTGAAAGGCAAGCTGATGATTCGTAAAACCGGTTCATTCACCGGCAACAAAAATGTTATCATTTTGCAAGGCGGCTCGATGCAAAACTTCGGGTTAGCGGTCATAGAGGGACTTGTGAACAAAGGAATGGTGTTTAATAATCACATTCTTGAAATCGCTTATGATTTTATCAATACCGGTGAGTTGATTAATCAGCAAAGTATGATTGTTGGCAACATCGTGGACAATATCGGGTTGATTACAGGAAACGGAGGCAGCCTGATGGCAAACAAAAAATTAGTGAATTCACAAACAGGTTCGATTCGCGGAAATATTGATGTCTGTTCCGCAAATTTTTTGAATGTGGATGGAGCTATGATTGACTCCACGCGACTGAGTTTTTGCGGACACCGCATCTTCAAACAAGTTTACCTGAGCGCTGACATCAAAAGCGATAACATTCAACTCAGCTTAAAAAACAGTGAAGCGAAAAATTATAAAAACATCATCATTGAACGTAGCGTTGACGGCAATAACTATCAGGAGATAGCGAACGTCAATGAAAAGCAACTGAAGGGCAATGATGATTTATTTCAATTCGTGGACAGTGAAGTTGTAAAAAGTAATTCCATTCATTATCGCGTGAAGTTGACTCCACTTGATAAAAAGGAGGGAAAAACTCAAACAGTGACAGTAGATAATTTTCTTTCCACTACTTTAGTTTTCCAGGATTTTTAAAGTATAGCTCAACACCGGGATGATTGAATTCTGTCAGGATTTAATGAGGCGGTAGAATAGCGGTGTATGACAGATGAGGGGTTAGAGTGATGTGGCATTTCCGGTTTGAGCATGAGAAAAGCACCCGTTCAAGGGGTGCTTTTCTCATTTTTGGCAGTACCGATTCAAAACTTATCTTTGCTCTGCTTTGGGCGATTAGCTCAGTTGGTTCAGAGCGCCAGCTCGACACGCTGGAGGTCACAGGTTCGAGCCCTGTATCGCCCACATTTTTCGAGTCAAACA
Organism: Chitinophagales bacterium; assembly: GCA_041748615.1. GTDB lineage: Bacteria > Bacteroidota > Bacteroidia > Chitinophagales > CAIOSU01 > JBGTCY01. Next base: position 6,139 of record JBGTCY010000027.1, on the reverse strand, counting down.
AAAAAGTCACAATTCAAAAGATTGAATTGTGACTTTTTTTATTTCTTGTTTTCATCCCTGAAAACCAGACTGTAATCAACAAATTTCTAATTATTGCGCAAGTTGAGCGCACGGACTTATTAGCTTTAGAGCGCAAACTTAATATTATTAATAATATTATATTTTAATTACTGTAGGGTATTGTTGATAACACAAAATACAGTGGGGATAACATTCTTAAAGAAAAAGTTGACTTTAGTACCAGTTCGGTTTACTTTGTTAATTAAATAGAAGGGTATGAAAAATGAAACGAGGAAACAGATTTTAACCGTTGAGGATGATGAGAGTGTGAGACTTCTTCTTGAGTATCTCCTTAAATCTTCTTACACAGTCAGAACACAAAAAGACGGTATTGAAGGAATGATGTGGTTAGAAAACGGCAATATGCCGGATTTAATCCTGTTGGATACGGAAATGCCGAGATTGAATGGGCATGAGTTTCTGAAAAATGTCAGAAAGAGCGGTTACTATCGGGAAATTCCGGTAGTGATGCTGGTGAACTCGGAAAACAGTGAGAATATCATTAACTACCTGCACCAGGGAGCAACTGATATTATTATGAAGCCCTTTAATCCAAAAGATTTATTTGAAAAAATTGAAAATATACTAAACAATAATAATTGATATGTTGAGCTTAGAAGTAAATAAAAAAGAAGCGGTCAACACTAATTCCAAAACAGCGCCATACCAGTTTCAGTTGCTCAACAATGAGGAAGCAAATAAGCTTTTGTTCATTGGTAGCCTGCACACTGAAATTGCAAATTCTCTTACAGAGTTAAATTACAAGTACGTTCAGTTTGATAAATTAGCTGAAGTTGAAGCATTTCTAGAAAAAACTTCCACGTACCCTTCTGAATTACCGACAGCCATCGTCAGCTCCTACCAGATGGAGGACTGCACAGCTTTTGATTTGCATAAAAAAATTCAGGGGAATCATTTTTTGGCTTCCATTCCATTTATTATTATTTCTGAAAAGAATGATATTACCTTGCAACAAACAGCCAAGGACAAAGGAATTGATGACTTCTATTTACACCCCGTCAGCGCGGATGATATTCACACCCGGGTCACATTTTTGAAACAATTCAAAAAAGAAAAAAGACGGTTTGCCAATCTTACGAATGATGAGCCATTCAGAAACCAGATTTCATTACTGAAAAGAACGGTTGATATTTTAGTTGCGGGAACAGCACTATTGATTTTAAGTCCTTTGTTACTGTTAGTCGCGATTATCATCAAACTCGAATCAAGAGGACCGGTGGTGTATGTTTCAAAACGTGTCGGTACCGGCTACAATATTTTTGATTTGTATAAATTCCGCTCTATGAGAAAGGGTGCAGATGTAGAGTTGAAAAATCTCGCGCACCTGAATCAATACAAGGATGAAGCCGCCAATAAAGCCGGCATGTCGTTTTTTAAATTGGACAACGACCCGCGTGTCACAAAATTCGGTAAGTTTCTCAGGGCAAGCAGCATTGATGAAATTCCGCAATTATTCAACGTCATCAAAGGCGACATGTCCATCGTAGGCAATCGTCCGCTTCCGCTTTATGAAGCAGAACAGCTTACAAGAGATGTTTGGGCGAAAAGGTTTTTAGGACCCGCAGGTTTAACCGGCTTATGGCAGGTATCCCGCAGAGGGGGTGAGGAGATGTCCGTGAGTGAACGGGTTATCCTCGATAATACTTATTCAGACCATCATTCCATTTGGCTGGATTTGAAAATAATTTTGAAAACCTTTCCCGCGCTGATTTCTAAAATAAACAGTTAATATTTATTTGATTCCCCCTCCGCGAATCGTTTTTTGGAATTCCGTCCCGTTTCAACCAACTTTGTGATGCTTGTCATTACAAAACTCCGCGCTGCTATAACCGTTTAATATTTCGTCAGTAAGTAACTGACCTGTTTTAAAATAAAAGGGATTAATCATGCAAATCAATCAACAATCGTTAGTGTCAATCATTACCGTCAATTACAATCAGGCGGATGTTACCTGCGATTTGTTGAAATCAGCAAAAAATCTAAGTTATGCTCATGTTGAAATCATCGTGGTTGACAATGCCTCCGTTGAAAATCCCACGCAGAAAATAAAAACAGTTTTTCCGGAAGCAAAAATTATTCTTAGCGATAAAAACCTGGGATTTGCCGGAGGCAATAATCTTGGAATTCAATCCGCCAAAGGAGAGTTATTATTTTTCATCAATAATGACACGGTCTTAACCCCTGATATTTTAGAAAACCTCATAGCAGTTTTTCAAAAAAATGAAAAAGCGGGAGCCGTCAGCCCCAAAATCTATTATTTCGATGAGCCTGAAAAGATTCAATTTGCAGGATATACCCGCATGAATCCCTGCACGGGACGTAATGTCACCATCGGACAATTTGAAATTGACAAAGGGCAGCATGACCATCCGAGAAACACGGCTTACGCACACGGAGCCGCCATGATGGTGCACAGGAAGGTGATTGACAAAGTCGGCATGATGCCTGATTTTTTCTTTCTGTACTTTGAGGAATTCGACTGGAGCGAACAAATCAAGCGCGCGGGCTTTGAAATCCTGTATGAACCCAAAGCGAAAATTTATCATAAGGAATCTGTAACGACCGGCAAATTGAGTCCTTTGAAAACCTATTACGAAACCCGCAACAGAATCCTTTTCATGCGCAGAAACGCGGGGAATTTACAACTCATCGCCCTTTCCATTTCACTGGCTTTTTTTACAATTCCCAAAAATTTGCTTTTGTATCTTTTAAAAGGAGAAATTGAACTAGCCCGTTCATTTTTGCGCGGCATAATTTGGAACATTTTGCACAAAACACCTGGTAACATGAATATTGCGTAAATTAAATTTGAAAATTATGTTCGTTATTCAAATAATTTTTTGGTTTCTCGGAATTTGTCTTTTTTTCTACCTGGTATTTCCGTTTATCATGGTGCTCGTTTCTTCTTTTGCAAAATCAAAAACAATCAATAAAACAGACAAGGAACTTGATTTAGCCTGCATCATTACAGCCTATGGCGGGAATTTCGCTTTAACGCCTCCCTTAATAAAATCTTTATTAAATCAATCGCATCAAGAAATGATGATTTACTTAGTGGCAGATGATTGTACGGAAACTTCGGGGATTGAGCATCCGCAACTGATTGAACTGCATCCTGAAAAAAAATTATCATCGAAAGTGAAATCGTTTATTCATGCAATACAGCATTTTCAACGACCGCATGATGCCATCGTAATTTTCGACCCTGATAATATCGCGGAACAAAATTTTCTTTCTACCATTAATCAATATTTAAGTGCAGGTTACCAGGCTGTTCAGGGAAAAAGAACCGCGAAAAATCTTGATACGGTTTATGCCTGCGCGGATGCTACGGGAGAAATCTATAAAAACTATGTTGAGCGCCATGCACCTTATTTGATAGGCTCTTCACCAACAATTGCCGGTTCCGGCATGGCGGTGAACGCGGAGCTTTTTAAAGCATATCTGCAAAACGAAAGAATCACCGGGAGGTTGGAAGACCAGAAAGTGATTGCTGCGGAGGATAAAATTCTGCAAAATTTTATTGTAAGAAAAAAATTACAGATTGCGTTTGCCGATGATGCAATTATTTATGATGAAAAAGTATCTACCGGTAGCCAGGTACAACGCCAAAGAAGCCGCTGGCTCTATTCTTATTTTGAAAACCTGCCTCATGCACTCCCTTTTATTTTAAAGGGAATCAGCGGGTTGAATATCAACCAACTGATTTTTGGATTCACAACTTCAAGTCCGCCACTTTTCATTTTACTTTTCAGCTCATTATTGCTGATTCCGATTGCCTATTTCATTGATGTCAGACTGTCATGGATGATGTTCGCGGGCGTCATGATTTTTTCGGGAAATATTTTGTTATCGCTGGCGCTCTCCGGTGCGCCTAAGGAAATCTGGTTCGCGCTTTGGGCGATGCCGCTGTTTGTACTCAGGCAATTTTTGGCATTGTTCAAAATGAAACTTGCCCGCAAAGATTTCTTAGTGACGCACAACCAAAAGAAACAGACAATCGAGGAAATACAGAAAACGATTAAGGTGATTTGAGGATTTGATACTGCGAATTATTTTCCTACATCCTCCAATTTGACACCAATCATTTCTTCAATGGCGATTTTTGAGTCAAGCAGATTTTTTTCGGCTATCAACTTTCCTTCCAATGAATTGCTGTAGGCGGATGAGGAACGAATGAATTCCTCCAGCGTTGCAGCGCCTTTTTCGAAATCGCGGGTGATGAGCAAATGGGTGGAATAGCTGTCTTCCACAGCCTGAGTCCTGATTTTCAATAACTCGATTTTCAATTGATAGTCTTTATAACGCTTCAGTACTTCCGCGCGAATGGACAACTTATGCTGATTCAATGTGGCATGAGCGATATCTAATTCTTCCTTGGCTATCGCGGTTTTTATGGGGGTTTTTACAAATGAACCGATGGAAAGTCCCAATCCGAAGTTGTACCAGGGGAAAAAGTTATTGGTTGCATCCGTGTTAAATAACCCACCTTCAATATTACGCTGATTGAAGTTGAAGGACGCTTTAATGTCATCCGTCCAGTTGAATCTTTCGAGACTGATTTTCTTTTCAGCAATTTTCACTCTGCTGCTGTAGATTTCACTGGAAGGATAATTTTGCCAGGCTAACTGAATGAGTTTCTCCTCATAAGGTGATAATCCCATTGCGTTCAGAACCAATGAATCGGCTTGTGACGGTAAAATAATCTCCCGGTAATCCACTTTTTGAGCGAAAACGGATAATCCGGTCAGAAATAAAACAGTAAATGTTAAAATGGTTTTCATAATAAATGGTTAAAATAACTATTTTTAATAAAGTGAATATTTGGATTTGGACTTGTCAAAATCTTTCAGTTTTACCAAAGCCGCCAACGATAGATAAAATATTATACTAAGCGGAAGCTGCACGATGGCATCCTGCGCGTAATTGGCAACAGATAAAGCAAACAACAGTGTTAAAAATCCGAGATACAAGGTTCGGATTTTGTCATCGCGCGTTCTAACATAATTTGAAATTCCGGTTTTCAGAATTACAAACAACATGCAGCAATATAGAAACAACCCTATCCATCCCAATTCTACCGCAACCCGAACATAACCACTGTCCGGTGGGAAACTGGCAAGAAAAGTACCGGGGCTGAAGCGTTGACCGAAATTACCCGTGCTGCCCAAGCCACCACCAATGGGGTGCGATTGAATGAAAGGCTGGATTCTTTCCTGGTTATTCAGGCGCGTATTCATAGAAGCATCTTTCGATGGTTTAAAGGCAGACTGAAAACGATATAAAGTTGGATTTCCAGTAGGCATCATCACTAAAAGGGCTCCGAAAAAAATCATTACCACAAATCCAGCGATGGCAATGCGATTGAGCGTGAGTAAGGTGTAAAAAAAGAAAGCGATGGGTAATAAAACATAAGCTGTGCGGGTTCCTGTAAAAACCATTGCCATCAGCATCAGCATCCCGCTTAACAAGAGCAGAAAACGCTTGAATTTTTCAAAAGGGCCGGTGGACAACACCACGCACATGATGCCCATGCAAGCCATTAAAATTCCAAAGGTGGAAGGGTCGGACAAGAAGGAGAAAATTCTGATTTTCCCCCATTGATAAACCAATTTATAAATACGCGGGTCAGACCTCAGCCATTTCATTTCCCAGGAAGGCAATCCTAAAAACTCCTGGGACAATCCATAAACTGCCGCAAGCAATGAAAGACCGATGGTTACCTTAATGATAGTCTTTACCGAGTTCAGATTATCGAATGCATATACTGCGATGAAGTAGAGTACAATCAGAAACCCCACCTGTCTCACGGTGTAAAACCACGCAAGTCGTGAGGTTGCTACCGGATTGGCAATCATCAGGATATTGTAAGATATCCAGATGATAATCATGATACTAATCGGATTTTTCAAAAAACTCCAGTCGCGATGCTGAATCTGTTTGATGAACATTCCGAAAAACATTACTGCAATCAAAATATCAATCGTGAGCCCCAATGGCGCGTCACCCGGCATGAATTTTTTAAACCACAATACAAAAAAGGAAGCTATAACGGTGA
>JBGTCY010000026.1:0-11714 GCA_041748615.1 Chitinophagales bacterium | reverse complement strand
CTGATTATTTGTGTGCTCATTGCTCCGGCTAATCTTTCCACCGCGATGATGTTGTTCACTACATCCGTGCTCGTGATGTTTATCGGCAGAGCTAAAATCACACACATCGCTGCGCTGATTGGAATGATGATAGTCGCTTTTTCACTGATGATTTTATTGGAATCGGTGCTGCCGATTGAAACCCGTTCTTCAACCTGGAAAAAAAGAATTGTAGAGTTTGTGGATAAAGATTCATCGGAACCTTACCAGGTAACTCAGGCGAAAATCGCGGTTGCCAAAGGTGGTATTCTGGGAAAAGGTCCGGGAAACAGTCATCAGCGAAATTTTTTGCCGCATCCTTATTCCGATTTTATTTTTTCCATCATCATTGAAGAATACGGGCTTGCCGGAGGCGCTTTCATGGTTTTTCTCTACCTGCTGTTTTTATACCGTGCGATAAAAATTGTCGCGAAAAGTTCGAACCCCTTTGGCGGATTGCTTGCCGTGGGTTTGAGCATCAGTCTCGTTTTACAGGCGATGATTAATATGGCGGTCGCGGTCAACTTAGTGCCGGTGACCGGACAAACCTTACCCTTAGTGAGCATGGGCGGCACCTCTTTATTTTTTACCAGCATTTCGGTCGGTATTATTCTGAGCGTGAGCCGCGACATTGAAAAACCGAAACCTGACCAAAACGGAAAAGATAAAAATGACTCAAAAGGGAAACCCACAATAAAAGACAATGCCGGTTAAAGTACTTATCAGTGGTGGAGGAACGGGCGGACATGTCTTCCCGGCAATCGCCATCGCGAATGCTTTGAAAAAGTCAGACGCCTCGATCCAAATCCGATTCATCGGAGCGCAGGGGCGGCTTGAAATGCAGAAAGTGCCGGAAGCCGGATATGAAATTGACGGATTATGGATTAGCGGGTTTCAGCGTCAGCAACTTTTTAAGAACCTGTTATTACCGTTTAAAATAATTTCCAGCATCATGAAAGCCAATACCATCATCAAAAGTTTCAAGCCTGACGTGATGGTGGGAGTGGGTGGCTACGCGAGCGGACCCGCGATGTATGTTGCCGCGATGAAAGGCATTCCTGTTTTAATTCAGGAACAAAATTCTTTTGCCGGAGTCACCAACAAACTGATGGCAAAAAAGGCGGTTTGTTTTTGTGTGGCATACAGCGGCATGGAAAAGTTTTTTCCGAAAGAAAAAATCATCCTCACCGGCAACCCGGTGCGGGAAAATATCACCGGCATGAAGGCGGGTAAAACGGAGAGCCTCCGGCATTTTAATTTATCTGCGGAGAAAAAAACCGTGCTCGTAATTGGCGGCAGCCTCGGTGCGAGAACAATTAACGAAAGTGTCAGGCATTATCTGTTTGATTTTTTGAAAAATGATATTCAACTCATCTGGCAAACGGGTAAGTATTATTACAATGAAATCAGGAAAACAGTGGAAGCTCACCCGGATATAAGTATTCATGATTTTATCAAAGAAATGGACATTGCTTATTCCGCTGCGGACATCATTATTTCGCGGGCGGGCGCGATTGCCATTTCGGAATTATGTGTTGTAAAAAAACCGGTGATTCTCGTGCCTTCACCCAATGTCGCGGAAGACCATCAGACAAAAAATGCGCAGGCATTAGTCAAAGAAAATGCAGCCTGGATGGTGAAAGACGCGCAAGCGCGGGAGGTGTTGGTGAGAAAAGCGATTGAATTATGCTCGGACGCGGAAGCGCAAAAAATATTGAGTGAAAATATTGCGCGTCTTGCGATGCCGGATGCCGCTGAAAGAATTGCCAAAGAAATTTTATCACTTGCAAAATGATGGATTTTAACAACATCAAAAAAATATACTTCATCGGAATCGGGGGCATTGGAATGAGCGCCCTGGCGAGGCATTTTTTGCAGGAAGGTAAACAGGTATTCGGCTACGACCGCGTTTCCACCGCGTTGACCAGACAGTTGGAAAAGGAAGGCATGAACATTCTATATGAAGATTCCGTTGATTTGATTCCGCAGGAAGTGGATTTGGTGATTTATACTCCGGCAATTCCAAAAGACCACCGCCAGTTTAATTATTTTCTGAACAATCAATACCTCCTGAAAAAGCGTTCTGAAATTCTGGAGGAACTCACCCGCGATAAATTTACCATTGCTATTGGTGGCTCGCATGGCAAGACTTCCGTCACCACACTCATCGCGCATCTGCTCAAACACACCGGCTATGATTGCACCGCTTTTATTGGCGGCATTTCAGTCAATTATGAGACGAACTATTTAAAGGGCAAAAATCAGGTTGTAGTGGTGGAAGCTGATGAGTTCGACCGTTCGTTTTTGCGACTGAGACCGGACATCGCTGTCATCACTGCGGTAGATTCCGACCATCTGGATATTTACGGCAGCATGGAGCATATCAATGAGGCGTTTAAAGAATTCGCATCAAAAGTAAAACCGAAAGGATGTCTGGTTGCGCATCACAATATTTCAATTCTGCAGAATATTAAAAACAAAAAAATCATCACCTATGATTTTTCCGATGAATCAGCGGATTGCCGTGTCGGGAATATTGCATTACAGGAAGGCGCGTTTCATTTTGATATTGAAGGCGGGGATGGATTGAAAAATATTGTCCTGCATACCGGGGGAAAACATAACGTAGAAAACGCGCTCGCGGCATATTGCGTGGCGCGTCAGTTAGGCATTGACCTGCAAAAAATCAGGTATGCATTCGCGGATTTCAAAGGGGTGAAAAGACGCTTTGAATACATTATCCGAAATGAAAACATGGTTTTCATTGATGACTACGCACATCATCCTGAAGAAATCAACGCGCTGCTGGAAGCGGTGAAAACGATGCACCCCGGACGTAATATCACTGCCGTGTTTCAGCCGCATCTTTTTTCACGCACCCGCGACCTGGCAGAAGGATTTGCCGCAGCGCTTGACAAAGCCGATGAAGTGATTTTGCTGCCCGTTTATCCCGCGCGTGAAAAACCTGTCGAGGGTGTCAACTCGGAGATGCTTGTAAAACTGATGAACAACCCGGAAGCTGGTGTGCTTTCCAAAGAAGCCATGCTGGATTATTTCAGCAATAATGAGCCGGACATTTTGCTGACCGTGGGAGCTGGCGACATTGACGCGCTGGTGGAACCGCTTAAAAAAATACTGCAATCAAAATTTTCTGACATTTATTAGTGTAAAAGGTTCGAACATGAAAATATTACCGCAACAATACAATCTGCATCAAACATTGAAACTGGCGCTTTGGGGAATTACCATCGTGTTGTTCGTTTTTGTATTAAGTAAATCTATTATTAATCATAAATTAAAAGAGTGCAACAATGTGTACATTAAAATTGACCACGCAACCGGATTATTTTTTATAGCCGAAGAAGATATTCTCACAGCGATAAAAAATGAATATTCGAGCGATTTGGAAGGCTTAGCCCTTGGTAATATTGACTTTACAGATATTGAAGAAAAACTTGAACTGAATCCTTTCATCAGGAACGCGGAAATCTATTTCACGCTGAAAGGCGATGTCTATGTGGATATACAACAGCGGGAACCGTTGGTCAGAGTTGTCAACAATTCCGGTGTTAGTTTTTATATTGATGTAAAAGGCGATAAGATGCCGCTCTCATCTAAATTTACTGCAAGAGTGGTTGTAGCGACAGGAAATATTGACGCGGATGATGATTCCCTGCTATTAGATGATTTGGTGAAGTTGTGCAAGTTTATTGCCGCAGATAATTTTTGGAAAGCGCAGTTTGAACAGATTCATGTCACTGAAAACGGAGAATTTGAATTAGTGCCAAAATTAGGAAATCACATTATCAGGCTCGGCAGAACGGAGAATCTTCACGACAAATTCAACAAGTTGCTGGTGTTTTACAAAGAAATCCTCAAAAATTTTGATGCCGATAAATATCGCGTCATCAATTTAAAATATGACCAACAAATAGTTTGTACAAAAATTTAATTCCTATGGCAAATTTTGAAACATTACCCGGAGATATCATTGTCGGTCTGGACATCGGCACTACCAAAGTGTGCGCGATTGTAGGTCGTGTGAATGAACATGAAAAAGTAGAAGTGCTCGCGATGGCAAAGACCGATTCTTTTGGCGTGTCGCGGGGCATGGTGGCGAATATCAACAAAACGGTGGACGCCATTCAGAAAGTGATTCAGGAAGTGAAAGAAAAAACCAATGCCGAAATCACGAAAGTGTATGTCGGCATTGCCGGTCAGCATATCAAAAGCATGCAGCATCGCGGCATTTTCATGCGTGAAGAAACGGATGCTGAAATTTCTCCGGATGACATCAGGCGGTTGATTTCCGACATGCAGAAACTCGCCATGCCTCCGGGCGACAGGATTATTCATGTATTACCGCAGGAATATATCATTGACAATGAGCAGGGAATTAAAGAACCCATCGGTATGTTCGGCAGAAGGCTGGAAGCGAATTTCCATATCATCACCGGGCAGGTGACTGCCGCGCAAAATATCGAGCGCTGCATTCAGCGTGCCGGTCTGGATGCTGCCGACCTCATTCTTGAACCGTTGGCTTCAGCCGCTGCTGTGCTCACCGATGAAGAAAAAGAAGCAGGTGTCGCATTGGTGGATATCGGAGGCGGTACGACTGACATCGCTATTTTTCAGGACGGCATCATCCGCCATACCGCGGTGATTCCTTTCGCGGGCGACATCGTCACCAAAGACATTCGCGAAGGCTGCCTGATTATGCAGGAACAAGCGGAACAACTAAAACTGCAACACGGCTCCGCTTATGCCCTCGAAACACAGGAAAACGCTGTCATCTCCGTCTTAAGTCTGAAAGGCAGACCACCCAAAGAAATTTCATTGCGCAATCTCGCCCACATCATCCAGGCGCGCATGGAAGAAATCATCGAAATGGTCTATCGTGAAATCCGCGTTTCCGGTTATGAGAAAAAACTCATTGGCGGCATCGTGCTCACCGGTGGAGGCGCGCAATTAAAACATCTTGTACAGTTGGTGGAATATATCACCGGCTTGTCGGCTCGCATCGGCTATCCCACCGAGCATATCACAAAAGGGATGATTGAGCAGGTGAAAAACCCCATGTTCTCTACCGGAGTCGGGTTAATCATCAAAGGCTATGAAGACAGTATGTATCAGAATGCGAGAACGGATTTAAAAAAAGAAATCAAATTACAACAGGGGAAAAACCGCTGGTGGTCCAACATTTTTGAAAAAAGCAGAAAATACTTCGAGCAGGATATCGAGAACGATTTCTGAAAAAAAATTTCAAAAGCATGTCAGGAAAAGGAAATATAAAAAATTATGCTGATTTCAAGGAAGCGATGCTCGCGAGCGCGAAACGGAAATCCGTTGCCACCAATAGCGTGAAAACCATTAATCCGTTAATTGGGGAGTATTGGTTCGGACTGGATTTGGGTTCGCAGAAAATCAGGGGCGTTTGCGGCAGAATGATGGCGGATGAAAAACTTGAAGTGACCACCTTTTCAGAAACTCCGGCTGCCGGAATAGACAGAGGATGGATTATTGAACCGGATGCAGCGGCTAATTGCATCAAGACAGTGGTGAATGATTTAATGATGATGAGCGGTGCCGCGGTGGAACAACTGACCGTCATGCTGCCGGCTTCGCAACTCAAACGATTCACCTACCGCTCGGTAATAGAGCGCGAACATGAATTGACTCCCGTCACCCCTGCGGAAATCGGTTTGCTTTACGCGCAAATTCAAGACCTTGAAATGCCGGCTGGCGAACGGGTTATCCACTTTTATCCCGAAGACTTTTTCATGGATGATGTGAAACTGAATGCCGGTCCAGCGGGAATTACAGGAAAGTGGCTCGAAGCTGAGTTTCATGTGTGGGCTGCCCAATATACTGTGGTTCAAAATATCATTAATTGCGTTGAAAAAGCAGGATTCTCCGTGGAGACTTTTATTCCCGCTTACATCGCTGCCGCGCAATCGGTGTTGACCGATGATGAAAAAAAATCAGGAGTCGCCTTGATGGAGATTGGTGTTTTCTCCACGCAGATTGCCATTTATTTCAATGGAAAATTGCAAGACGCTGCAAGTATTCCGTTTGGTGGCGCATCCATCACCGGTGATATTATGAATGGCTGTGTATTGTCAGCCAAAGAAGCGGAGCGGGTAAAAATTAAATCAGGCTGCGCCATTGCCGGAAAAGTGAAAGAAAACGAAATCGTCACCATTCCTGACGCGAAAGGTTTTTCGAAAGAAATCTCGGTTTCGATTCTGGCGCAAATCATCCAGGCGAGGGTTGAAGAAATCTTAGAGATGGCGAAGGCTGAAATAAAAAAAGCGGGATTTGAAGGCAGACTGATGAATGGAATTGTGGTAACCGGAGGCACCGCGGAATTGAAGCTGCTCAATGAATTAATTGAAACGCACACGGGCTTGAAAGCAAGAACCGGTTACCCGGTGGAAAAGCTCACCGGCTCGGCACCGATGGAAATCAGAAATCCGGTTTATGCGAATTGTATCGGGCAGGCGATTTCCGCTTATGAAAAAAAGAAACAGGAATATTTCCTGACAGGAAAACTCAATTTAAATTCTGCTTCATTTCCCAGCGAAGTGAAGGAGAAGGAAATCAAATAAAAAATCAGTATTATGTTATTCAGCAATTCCGGTTCAAAACCCACCATTCAGTTTGACTTGCCCAAGGAACAGGCATCCATTATTAAAGTTGTAGGCGTGGGCGGTGGCGGCAGCAACGCGGTCAATCATATGTTCAATCAAGGCATCCGCGGGGTGAATTTCGTCATCTGCAACACCGATGAACAGGCGATGCAGTTGAGCGCCATCCCGAATAAAATTCAGTTGGGTCCTTCGCTTACTTCCGGATTGGGCGCGGGTTCTAACCCGGAAGTCGGTAAACTCTCTGCTGAAGAATCGTTGGAAGAAATCCGTTCCATCCTCGAAAAAAATACCAAGATGGTGTTCATCACCGCTGGGATGGGGGGCGGAACAGGCACCGGAGGCGCACCGGTCATTTCGAAAATCGCGAAGGAAATGGGCATCCTCACCGTGGGCATTGTCACTACGCCATTCTCGTTTGAAGGCAGGAGAAAACAAAATCAGGCGAAAGAAGGCATTGACGAACTCCGCAGGTTTGTGGACAGCATCATTGTCATTTCCAACGACAAGATTCGTGAAATCTACGGCAACCTCACCCGCTCTGACGCCTTTGCGAAAGCGGACAACATCCTCGCCATCGCGGCTCGCAGTATTTCGGAAATCATCACCGTGCCGGGTGAAATCAACGTGGATTTTGCCGATGTGCAATATGTGATGAAAGACAGCGGTGTCGCCATCATGGGCGCGGCATCCGCTGAAGGAGAAGACAGAGCCATCCGCGCGGTGCAGGCGGCTATCAACTCACCGCTGCTGAATGATAACAACATCATGGGCGCAAAGAAAATCCTGCTCAACATCACCTCCGGCACCGGCAGTTCGCAGGTCAAATTGGATGAAATTGATGAAATCAGCGCGCACATCGTGGAAGCCTGCGGTAAGGATACGGACATCATCTTCGGTACCTGCGATGATGAAAACATGGGCGATAAAATCAATGTCACTGTAATCGCCACCGGATTTGAAGAAAATCCTTTTTCAAAAGAAAACAAGACGGAAAACAAAGTGGTGTTTCCGCTGCAGGAAAAAAAGCAGAAGTCTCAGCCGGAAAATGCGACTCCGGAAAATGAATCGAAATCCATTGAACCCTTTGAAATAAAAGTTCCGGCTTCGGAAAATCCGCGCGTGGTTGAGTTGGATGTGAAAGCCAATTCACCGCAGTCAACAACACCTGAAGATTCTGCCAATCCAACCAATGAACCGGCACAGCCGCCTAAAACAGTAGTGCCGCCTGTCACGCCCGTCACATCAGGAGAATCAAAAACCCCTGAACCTTTCGTTTTCAGACCCAGAACCGAAACCCCGGTGAATCCCCCAGTAGCAAAAGCCGACACAAATTCCAACAGCGATGACCGTTTCCGCAGAGCTACCGAAGTGAAGCGCTTGACCGGACCGCAGAGCTACACCGAAATGGAAAAAGAACCGGCATACATGCGCAGGAGAATCGAACTCAACACCACCCCGCATTCGTCAGAATCATCCATGTCGCGCCTCACTTTCGGCACCGACAACCCCAACGATGGCATCCTCATCCGCAAGAACAATTCGTTTTTGCATGATAATGTGGATTGAAGGGAAAGAGTCCTTAAAAACAAAAAATAGACGTCATTGCGCGGGAATGTTTGTTCTGAGCGCATGCCATTCCGAAGCAATCCCTCAAAGCAGGGGATTGCTTCGTTCGTTCCTCACTCGCAATGACGGGAAAATAAGGTTTTTCAAAAAAATCTAAAAATGTAATCTCAAAGGATGCAAACTGTTTGTTCTTAAAAAGTATGCGCAATCTTCAGAATCCCCATGATGCCCATGAAGGGTGTTCCCGGGAACTGCTGATATTTTTTGTTCAGCAAATTCTGAATGTCGGCAGTCACCACAGTTTGTTTGGAGAACGGTAGTTTGTAAGACATGCTCACATCCAAGAAATGCATCGGCTCCACATCTCCGACATAAACGGCAGAGTTGGCAGGGAAGCCGGAGCGCCAGCGGTAAGACAACCGGCTGGTCAGTCCGATTTTACATTTGTTTTCAATGCTGAAAGCCGTTTTGTGACGCGGTGCGTTCAGCGCTACATAGCCATCCTGCGCGCCTTCCAAATCAATCCTGTCGCGGGTGACATAAGAATAGCCGCCCAACACGCTCCATTTATCATTGATGAGGTAAGTGAATCCTACATCCATACCGCCAACGTCAATCGTGCCGAGGTTGATGTACGTTAAAATCACATCAGACTGAACATTCGGGTCATCCGGTGTGGCTGAGCCAATCGGAATGCGGCTTGAAGCAGCGCTCAGGATAAACGCGATTTCATCCCAAGCTGTGCCGGGGAGGGAAGGAATCGTTCCGGTCGGGTCTTGATAGGCGGGATTGCCATCCAATAATCCTGAGAGAATGCCATCCAACGGCTGGAGGTTGTCATACAGTAATCCGCCCGGCTCGAATCCTCCGATGGCGGTCAGAATTTCAGCGGGGTTAAACATCACGCTGGCGGTGGAAACTGTGAGCGGACTCACATAATCACTGATGCGCGTGTAATAAAAATCAGCGGTGAGCAACAGTTTGTCGAATAAGATTCCTTTGTAGCCGAGTTCCCAGGTTTGTGTCACCTGGTTGTCCACGCCTCCGAAATTTTGAAAATTTCTCAACGCGTCAGCGGAGAATGCGCTACCCGCAAAATTGCCGCTGTTCACAAATTTCACGTAATCAATCGGCACGTGGTTCACATTCATAATCGTGCCGGTTGAATCTTTGATTCCGGCAAGTAAAGAGTTTACAATACCTGCAACGGTTGCCGCGGGAAAGCCGGTGCTTTGCGCCAGCCCCGCGCTGATGATTTCCACCATGCCGTCAAAGAAAGTGTGGTTGCTGTTGCGGTCGCCAATGGAATACCATTGATTATCATAAGGACTGTTGAACATGGGCAATTCATTGTCATCAAAACGATAGCGATAACCATTGCGGTTGCCGATGCCGCGAATGTTGATTCCATTTGGAATCACGCCATTCGACAAATCCAACGATTGGTTCAAAGCGGTGGGTGAACTGAAAGCGCGGTTGTAAGTCGCGCGCAACGTATTTCTTGGCGTGGCTTTGTAAACGAGCGCGGCACGCGGTGAGAACTGGGTTCCCACATCGTCCTGCCAGTCAAGACGGAAAGCCCCAACCCCGGTAAGTTTACGATTGATGTTCCATTCGCCCTGCACATATCCGCCTGATTGAATAATGTTGTCATCATCTTCAAACCTGCCGTGGATGGTTCCTCCGGTGTTCGGATTTGTGAAAAGCACATCCACCCCATAGATGAAATTCAATTTATTTTCGATGGCGGTTGCGCTGTGCTGCACCTGCCACACATGCAGTTTCGACTTGTCAATCAGCAGTTGCACATTATGCGGAGCCTCCGCTCCTGAAACTCTCGGAATGAGATATGTTTCTCCGGCATTGCTGCTGTTGAGGAAATATTGAATGAAGAGTTTTTTCCAGTTGAAGCGGGCTTGCGCGTAGGAATAAATCCAGTTTTCGCCTTGGGCGGCTCCCAGCCCCGTTAATTCAAGGTTGGAAGTGACCGCGAGACCACCCGTTAGGATAAGTCCCACATCTTTGTTAAAGCGAATGTCTAACCGCCCATCGCCATTATATTTTCGAATGTCAAACCTGCGGTCAAAAGTTTGCGGGTCGCGCGTGGTATCCACTTCAAACAAACGTCCCTCCCTGACGGTGCCGAAGATGATGGTGTCTCCCACCAACGGCTCTTCCGGGTCATAGTAACGCCAGTCGTTGCCGCCAAGATAATGACCGGATATTTTGTAACCGACCTTCGGGCTGATTTTTCCGGCATGTCTGATTTCCGGCATGATAAATCCGCGATTGGCGGCATTTTCATCTTCACCTCTGTAATAAATATGTGTGGCGGGGTCATCCGCGCGATAGCGGGGGTCCGCTCCTGAGTTGCCGCGCAAGCCGGTGCTGATGCTGATGTTGGTTTCAAAATCTTTTTCCATATCCAAAGGCGACTTGGTGAAAATCGCCAGCACTCCGTCAGCCGCGTTTGGTCCGTAGAGCGCGGAGCCGGGTCCGCGCACCAATTCGATGCGGTCAATATCATAGGAGTTGCCGGGAATCAATTGATAGGCGTTGAGGCGCAACGAGGGCACGCGGGCAATCCTGTTGTCCACGATGGTGAGCAACGCGCCTGAAAAAATGTTGTTGAAGCCGCGCACATTCACGTTGGAGGAGATTAACCCGGTGGTCATGATATCCACTCCGGGGGTGGTGCGCAGATTGTCCACCACCGTGGTGGAAGATTGTGACTGGATTCTTTCCGAGGTGATGACCGTGACCGATGCCGGAGCGTCCAAGATTTTCTCCGAAGTTTTTGATGCGCTCACCACCACCGGGTTTAACCCGATGTCGGCAGGACTTAACACGACATTGATTTCACCGGAGATGCCGGAGACATCCATTTCCTTTTCCGAGTATCCGACAAAAGTGAACACTAAGATTTTATTTCCTTCGGGCAGGGTGATGGTGAATCTGCCTTCAAGGTCGGTAACCGTGCCGGTGGTTGTGCCTTTCACCACCACATTCACTTGCGGAAGACCGTCCCGCGTATCGGAACCGGTGACGATTCCGCTGACAGTTTGTGCATGAAGAAAAAAAACATTGCAGGCAAATGCGATTAAAATCAATAATGTGTTTTTCATGACCAGAGTTGTTTGGCACGAAAAGTAAATAAAATTTGATGGAGTAAAAAATTGAGCGCAATTTTTTTTTAGGAAGTGTACAGTAAAGTGGAAAATCGAATATTGAAAAAATAAGCGCCTCTGGCGCAAGAATGACGCGCCAGCCGTTTGCGATTGCCTTCTTGTGTGCTTCCCGCGTTTACCCGTCCCCCGACACCCGACACCCGTCCCTCGTCCCTTAGAGTATGAAGTGGCGCTTGCTTCGTACGTATCTGCCTTGCTTTGATTGGTAGCGTCCCGCGATTGTGGTGTCTTACCTCCGGGGACGGAAAGGAGTTTAATGTTCAAAGTCTGATGTTTAAAGTTGAGATATTGC
>JBGTCY010000025.1:0-29901 GCA_041748615.1 Chitinophagales bacterium | reverse complement strand
TCGCCATAATAATCCGTGCGGGAAATCGAATTGTTCACCATTTCATTGAACCCGATAGAGGCAAGATAATCGGAAACCACATTTTTCAAATTTTCCCGAAAATCAGTGTCCGTGCGCAGTGAAATGGAAGTGCGGATATTTTCAGGCAGGGGAATGTGATTCACTCCGTAAATGCGCAGGACTTCTTCTATCACATCAACCTCGCGTTGTACATCGGTCTTGAAAGGCGGCACGGAAAGTTCAAGGGCATCCTGTGTTTCGTTTGTGATTTTTATTTCAAGATTTTCCAAAATATCATGAATCGCATCCGCGTCAATCCGGATGCCGATGAGCCGGTCAAGATGGGTGTAACGCAGTGTTACAGCGGAGTTGGGAATCGGTTTCGGATTCACATCCACAACTGCGGAAGCAATCTCACCTCCTGCAATCTCCAAGATGAGTTGTGTGGCGCGTTTCAGAACAGTAACGGTGCAATTCGGGTCTGCGCCTTTTTCAAAATGCATCGCTGCATCGGTACGCAACCCATGCCGCGTGAAAGTTTTGCGAATAGAAACGGGATTAAAATACGCGCTCTCTAAAAAAATGGAAGTTGTTGGCGGTTGCACTCCCGAACTCAATCCACCGAAAACTCCAGCGATACACATGCCTGCTTCCGCGTTGCAAATCATCAGGTCTTCCGCATGTAATGTCCTTTCCACTTCATCAAGCGTGGTGAATTTAGTCTGCGCGGGCAGCGTTTTCACGATAACCTTCCCCCCTTTGATTTTATCCGCGTCAAAAGCATGCAACGGCTGTCCGTATTCCTGTAAGATGAAATTTGTGATATCCACGATGTTGTTAATCGGACGCTGACCGACCGAACGGAGTTTTTCTTTCAGCCAGGCAGGCGATTCGCCCACTTTCACATTGCGAATTAAAATGCCGCTGTATCGCGGACAGGCTTCCGGATTTTCGATGATGACTTCAATCGGAGTTTCGGTTTTCTGAAATAGTTTTTCATCAACTGCAGGCAGTTTCAATTCCAGGTTTTTATCCTGCCGCACATTAATGGCTGCTCTTAAATCCCTTGCCACCCCGATATGGCTGTACGCATCCGCGCGGTTTGGAGTTAAACCGATTTCAAAGATGAAATCATCTTTTAAGCCATAGTAAGTTTTTGCTTTCAAACCAACTTGCGCATTTTCCGGCAACACGATGATGCCCGCGTGGTCAGCGCCAAACCCGATTTCATCTTCCGCGCAAATCATTCCATTGGATTCCACTCCTCTGATTTTTGCTTGTTTAATCGTGAACGGCTCACCTTTCAAAGGATAGAGCGTGACTCCGGGTAAAGCCACCACCACTTTTTGACCTTCGGCAACATTGGGAGCGCCACAAACAATTTGATGGGTTTCACCATTGCCGATGTCCACCTGCGTGAGTTGCAGTTTATCCGCATCCGGATGTTTCTCAACTTTTTTTACCTGCCCGATAACCAACCCTTCCAGTCCGTTGCCGGGACCTTTGTATTCGGACAAATCCTCCACTTCCAAGCCAATGTCTGTCAGCAATTCGGAAATTTCCTGCGGAGATAACTCCGTGGCGATATATTCTTTCAGCCAATTGTAAGATATTCTCATGCGATAAATTTAGAAGTTTCGGGCTTACTGCGCATGTATTGTGAACGCTCAACGAAAATTAAAAGTAGCCACGACCGCCCGATGGTCAGAGTGTCCATTGCCGGGAATAAAATGCGAAACGGTTTCAATTTGCCGATCAGCGATGATGTAATCAATTCGCATCAAGGGTACAGGACCGGAATAGGTGTAGCCGATTCCGCATCCTTTTTCACTGAATGAGTCTGATTTGTTTTTTGTGAGTTTATGATAAGTATATGAGTTCGGTGTATCGTTGAAATCACCGCACAAAAGCACCGGGTGTTTGCTGATGGAAATCAAATCAGTCAGCATCTCCACCTGCGCAGCCCGCATCGTGAAAGCCTTCCAAAGTTTATGAATTATTTTCATCGTAGGTTCAATCGCTTTACCATTCCTGAGTTGGGTGATACCATGAAAATCATCGGATGAAAAATAGATGGATTGCAAATGCGTGTTGAAGACTCTGATTGTATGATTCTCTATTTTTATATCGGATGAAATCGCGACATTGTGCCGCACGTCATCGAAAATAATTTGATCCCGAAAAACAATCGGATATTTCGAGAATGTAACAATTCCCCAATGATTGTTTTTTTCAAGCGTGAGCGTTTTATGGAAATGAACATAAGGATATTTTTTACTCAGAATTTCAAGCGTATTGAATTTTTTATTATCTGTGTAAAATTCCTGGAGGCAGAGAACATCCGGGTTGACTGTTTCAATCAGCTTTAGCATCGAATTTTTAGATTCCGAATTATTGTTCCAGTCATACAGTCCGAAGATGTTGACATTGAAAGACATGACTTTGAAATCGCTTTCCGAAACATTTTTTTTACAGCCGGAAAATGCAAAATGATTGGAAATATTCCATCCGCCAATCAATACTGTAATCGCAGAAAAGAAAATGTATTTTTTGTGAAAAAACAGCCAGAAAAAAATAAAGAAAAACTGTATACCGAGCAATGGAAGAAACCCCAACCCCAAAAAAGCAACGGGCCAAAATAGTTGCGGGCTGATGAAGGGGGCAAGGCAGGAAATTAAAAATGCAAGGACAAATGCGATATTGATGAATAACAGGAAGGAACGGATGAGGTTGAGAATCATTTCGCTCGTCAAGTTAATCCCGGAAAATGAATATTCCCTTATTCAAAGCTACTCTCCAAAATTTTTCCCAACTCAAAGACTTCTTCAAAAGTATTATACAAAGGAACGGGAGCTATCCGGATGACATCCGGCTCACGCCAGTCAACGATAACTCCTGCGTTTTTTAAATTTTCAGAAATGAATTTACCCTTGCGTCCCACCATCACAGACAACTGACAGCCGCGCTTTGATTTATCTTCAGGTGTAATAATTTGAAGAGGCGCTTTTTTCGTTTTCGCGACATGGTGAATCAGGAATTCAAGATACCCTGTTAACTGCTCACTTTTTTTTCGCAACGACTGCATTCCGGCTTCTTTGAAAATCTCTAAGGATGCTTTGTGAATTGCCATCGGGAAAACCGGTGCATTACTGACCTGCCATCCTGCAGCGCCAGGTTGCGGATGAAACAAATCAGGCATTTCAAACCGCGTTTTTTCGTCATTGCCCCACCAGCCGCTGAGTCTCGGCAATTCCGGATTTTTACCGTGCCGCTCATGGACAAACACACCGCCTACACCGCCCGGTCCTGAATTCAGATATTTATAGGTACACCACGCTGCAAAGTCAACATTCCAATCATGCAATTTCAGTGGAACATTTCCTGCCGCGTGCGCCAAGTCAATCCCTACCATCGCTCCGGATTCATGTCCGGCAGCGGTAATGGAGGGCAAGTCAAAATATTGCCCGGTGTAGTAATTGACTCCTCCCAATAAAATCAAGGCGAGTTCATTCCGGTGATTTTGAATAGTATATAAAATGTCTTCGGTTCTGAGCGTTTGTTCGCCCTCTCGTGGTGTCAGTTCAATCAAACACTCTTCGGGATTTGACCCGTGCAGTAACAAATGTGATTGCACCGCATACCGGTCTGATGGAAAGGCGTTCGCTTCCATAATAATTTTATTGCGTTTGCCTTTCGGTTGGTAAAATGAAACCAGCATCAGGTGCAGGTTCACCGTCAGCGCGTTCATCAGCACTACTTCATCCTGAAACGCGCCCACGATTTCGCAGGCTTCCTCAAAAAAATGATGATAATAAAACCAGGGATTTTTCGCGTGCAGATGACCTTCCACCGCCATCTCCCGCCAATCTTCCAGTTCCAGGTTGATTTTTTCAGAAACGGATTTTGGCTGCAACCCCAATGAGTTACCGCAGAAATAAATCAGCGGTTTTCCATTGCGTTGGGGAATAAAAAACTTTTCACGAAAATGCCGGAGGGGGTCTTGCTGGTCTTGTTCGAGCGCGAAGGCGCGGTTATTTTCAAAGGACATATTCCAAATCAATGATGATGTCCGCCCTCTCCGTGCACATGTCCGTGTTCGATTTCCACCGGCTCAGCCTGCCTGACTTCAACCACTTGGCCATTAAAATAGAGCGTTTTACCCGCCATTGGGTGATTCATGTCAATCAAAACCTGAGTGGAGTTCACTTCCGCTACTTTGCCTTCGAAACGGTTGCCATTCTGGTCTTGCAGGGGAATGTAGTTGCCGACAAAAAGCAATTCTTCCTGTAGTTTTCCGCCCACCACAAAAGCGTTTTTATCAAGTGGAACAATCGCCTCTTTGTCATATTCTCCATAACCTTCAACCGGGGAGATTTCAAAACTGAAACTATTTCCAGCCGTCATTCCTTCAAGATGACTTTCAAATTTATCCAGCAACTGTTTGTGACCGAAAAGAAATGTCAGCGGGCTGTCACTGTCCGCAAAATCCATAATTTCGCCTTCAGGTTCGGTGCGCAGTTCATAAGTGATTTTAACAACAGTATCGCGGGTAGCTTTCATCTTGAAATTGATTTTGAAAAGTTGAGAAATAGATAATCAGATGAAAATGAATTTTCATTATCAATGAAAAAATCATGAACACCTGACGGTCAAAAATAATAAAAATTCAAGGGATAGAATTACTTTGACGCAACCATTTTGTGCGCATCCGAAAATATTTCTGACTTTCTCACTTTACAAAACTCCCTGAAAAGTAATTAAGGCTCATTTCCAGAATACCTTCCCCAAGGTGTCTAAAATCTAAAGTCTAATATCTGATAGCAGTTAGCACAAATTTGTGGTGTTATTCCGGCAACATTACTAAGAAGCATCAATGCTCTTCCCCTTCAGCATGATTGATACCCATCATCTTGTAAATCGGGCACATGCCTGTAACGGCTGAAATGAAGACCAATATCGCTAAAACGATGAGCGGGTAAAATTGAGTTACTCCGAAAATAATTCCTAATACCATGATGATGGCATAGCGAATGGAGATGTCTAAGAAACTTAAGTTGTATTGCATGACATTTGTTTTTGTAATGCAAAGTAAGGTTCGAAGCACCTGCACTGTCAGTGACATTAGTCACTCGGAGAGGTTGATTTTAGTCGCTTTTTTAATTGTAATGCAAAAGTTGAGCGTAATATTTTCCATGAAATGAACCCACGAAAAACTATCCCGAATATCATTTAAACTGAAAAGTCACCTTCTCATCCTGCTTCGACTCGAATTTTTCTTTGGCAGGAAACAATTTTTCCATCATGCTGTCATCCGCCTGGATGAGGTTATGGGGATTGAGCGATGAGCGAAGGATTTTTCTTTCTACTTTTATAAAACCCTCCACTTTGATTTTGTCACCCCGGATGTCATTCACCTGCAGCAGATAATCGGGCGCTTCTAATGATGTTTCTTCAACATCATCAGCAAAATTGTTACCGCTTAAAAATGAGATTGCACTGAAAAAATTATTGACTTCACCTTCCCCGGCTAACGCATCATCCAGCATCCAGATGGTGTCTATTTTCTCAACGGTGTAGCGTTGTCCATCCGCCAGCGAAACAGAAAAACCAAGCCAGTCTTCTTTTTCGCCCTTTATCACGATTTTATTCCGCCAGTCATCAATGCCGGTGTTGAATTGGGGGTCTAAAAATCCGTTCACCGCATAAGTTTCTTTTTCACCTTCAAGTCTGACAAAAGTTTCAAACTCCCTGCCGCCTTCTTTCACGCTGAACCTACCAATATGCAGGTCAAGCGTTTTTTTGCCGCCCTGCTCCACGATAACACGGGTTGACGTGGTGTCCACTTCAAACTGATTCCACTTGTCCGTGGTGAGTGCAGCGAGGCGTGTTGCGCGAATCTCCGAAAGCGCTTTCAGCGCTCCGGAAATTTTTTCCGGCTCCACAGTTTGATTTTTCTGAGCGTTCACTTTCACCTTCCAATCATTGCCTTCTTTAAACAGCGACACTTCTTGTTTTTTATTTTTCGGGAAAATAGAGATGGCATTCACTTTTGCCGTATCAATTTTCACAATGTCCGTTTTGAAAGTGCGCTCACCTTTTTGCGCGTCAAGCAAAACAATCGCGCCAATCACCACCGCGAGCGCGACAAGCATCATTAATAATTTGGTATTGGAAACTTTAGACATATTGGTCCTCCATCCATTTTTTTCTCCTGCGCGCGCGTATCTGCAGCCGCACCAAGCCATATCCTAAAATCAGGAAAATAGGCGCGAGGAAGTTGCCGAATTTGACAAGTGTTTTAGTATTGTCTTCCAACTCTTTTTTAATCGGGCGGGATGAAACGCCTTTGGTGCGCAACTCATTTAACCCCGTATCATCTGACAGCCATTCCACCGCGTTCACCAATAAACTCACGTTGTCGGGCTGTAGTTGCTGAAACTCCCTGCCTTCACCATTCACCGCAAAATCACCATCGCCAAATACGACTAACCTTGAGATGTTGTCACCCGCAATCCTGCCTTCTGCCGCGATTGCCACCGGCAATGATGAAAGCGGAAAATCATTTTGCGAGTAGTTTTTCATCACGTTAAAATAAGTACTGCCCGGCCCTGTGTTCGAGCGGTTGGAGGTTTTTGCAAGCACCGTCACGCTGATGGTTGTATCCTGAAAAGCATGCGTCACCGGGCTGGCAAACGGCAGCAACACGCGCTCCAACCCTTTTGAAATCGGGTGGTCGGCAAAATCGGCAATCAGCGGCATGTAAGGAAACTGCACGGGCGTTTGCATTCTGAAAAATCCTTGCTGCTGTGTAATGGTTACCGTGCCGCATTGCGCATCCATCAAAAATTTATCCGCCACATCCACGCCTTTTTCACTCAGCCAGGTTTCTAATCCGGTATTCACCGTGCTGCCCATACTGGTGTTAAAATCACCCATCACCCGGTTGAGCGCCACTAACAAATTGCCGCCATTCGCCACATATTCGTCTAACCGCATCAACTCCATCGCGTTGAAAGAATCTTTCGGAGCAACAATGATGATGGATTCGTAAGTCTGCGGAATCGCTTCCGTTTCACTGATGTTGTAAGTAGATACATCATATAACACCTGCAACACGCTCACCACCTGCTGCATGGCGTTCAGATTCGGTTCGCCATGTCCTTGCAGTAAAACGATGCTGGGCTTGTCGGTCTGAATCAGTTTTTTGATGTTTGAAGAAAGCGCGTATTCCATCGCGGCTCCCGGCTGCAAAAATGGAATCACTTCCTTTTGTTCGCCCTTTCGCAGCACCGCGCCTAAGTATGCTTTTTGTTGTTTCACTTCGTCCTTTTCGCGCACGTTAATCATCACCATCTGAATGCCCGCCATTTGCGCTTCGCGTTCGAGTTCTTCATTTTCGGTGGGGTCAATAAATTCATAAACCAAATTGCCCCCCGAACGACTGGCGTATTCCACCAGCAAATCACGGAAATCATTTTTTGTCTCGGCAACATTGGGCGGCAGTTTTGTTGAGAAATAAGCGGTCACTGTCACCGGCTCATCAATGGATTTGAGAATGTTGCGTGTGGCTTTGCTCAGCGTGTAGCGCTTGTCGCCCGTAAAATCGAGGCGCATGTTGAAGCGGGTGGAAAGGAAACCCACCAAGAGGGCAATCACCACCATCAACAATATTCTGATTTGCAACGTACGCTTGTTCATAGTTTCAGCCGATAATATTTCTTCTTGTTAAAACACTTTCCGCCAGCACTAATCCGATGAACGACAGGATGAGAAAATAAAAAATATCTTTCGTGTCAAACACCCCGCGCGAAATCGAATCAAAATGCGTGGAGATGCTCAGGTAATGCAGCAAATTGGCAACCATCCCGGTGGAGCCGGACGACAACACGTTGAACACAATCAGGAAAAAAACTCCAATCAGCAGCGCCACCAAAAAAGCGACAATCTGATTGTTCGTGATGCTGCTCGCGAACATGCCGATGCTGATATACACGCAACTCATGAGCAACAAACCCAGATAGCCCATCCAAATCGCGCCATGGTCTACACTCCCCAATTGAGTGAGCGTGATATAATAGGGCAGTGTAAATACAAGCGCGATTAAAATCAGCAATAAACAGGCGAGTGATTTTCCCAATACGATTTGCCAGTCTGATACCGATTTTGTTTGCAGCAACTCAATTGTGCCCGTGCGGTTTTCTTCCGCCAACATGCGCATAGTAAGCGCGGGAATAAAAAAGAAAAGCGTCCAGTAGGCAACCGAGAAAAACGGCTGCAACGTCACCTGCCCGATAAAGAAAATATCACTGCCGTAGAGCCAGGTGAACAAGCCGCTTAATCCTAAAAAAACCGTCAACAGCACATAAGCCGTCAGCGAATCAAAAAACGCCCTGAGTTCTTTCCTTGCGATGAGCCAAATAGGTTTCACGGTTAGAATTTAGATGATAGATTTTAGATAATAGATTTTAGTATTTAGAATTTTAAGTTTTTCAAAATTCCTTGCTGTTTTTTTCTTATTCACCGATTCATTCCAGCTTTTCAAATTCAATTCATTCAAATATTTAAATGCGTTACAATCCCTTGACCCCTGCCCCATGTCCCCTGTCCCCTCCAAATCAATTCACCGTCAAATCCCTGAAAATATCTTCCAGCTTTGCATCAAGCGGAGTTAATTCCGTGAGCGCCCAGCGGTTTTTTACACACAAGTCAAACACTGCCCTGCGTGAAGTAGCATCAGGCTTGCTTTGAATGGTGAAAGTGCCGGGTTTGTCCGTCACCGGGTCCACCAGCGCTACGGTAGCCAATGCCTGCAACCCGCCTATCAGTTGATTGTTGTCGGCATCTTCAATCGTCACTTTCAGCACCTCCTGTCCCTGCGCCTGTTTGCGCAGCGTATCCGGTGTACCATCAGCGACAATCCTGCCTCCGCTGATAATCAAAATCCTGTCGCAGGTTGCTTCCACTTCCGGCAAAATATGCGTACTCAAAATCACGGTCTTGTGTCTGCCTAAGCTCTTAATCAACCTGCGGATTTCCACAATCTGATTCGGGTCAAGCCCGGTGGTCGGCTCATCTAAAATCAGCACTTCCGGGTCGTGAATCATCGCCTGCGCCAGCCCCACGCGCTGCCGGTAACCTTTTGACAATTCACCAATCCGCTTGTGTTTTTCCGCGTTCAGCCCGCACACGCGCACCATCTCAATCACGCGGTCTTTCACTTTCGCTGCCGGCACGCCCTGCAATCCCGCCATAAAATCGAGGTACTCCATCACGAACATCTCCGTGTAAAGCGGATTATTTTCCGGCAGGTAGCCGATTTTTTTCTTCACCTCCTCCTGCTGGTCGAGCACGCTCAGATTGCTCACAAACGCGCTGCCCGAAGTGGGCGCCATGTAACAGGTGATAATCTTCATCGTGGTAGTTTTTCCCGCACCGTTCGGACCTAAAAATCCAAGAATCTCGCCTGGCTTCACCTCGAATGAGATGTTGTTCACCGCCTTTTGCGGACCATACGTTTTTGTCAAACCTTCGACCTTGATATTCATTGAATTTTGATTATGAAGAGGGGCAAAAATATAAAACCCAAAGCATCACCCAAGTTAAAAAAAGTTAAACCCCGTCAGCGAAAAATGGTGGCGCTTTCTACGTTCGTATCTGCCTTTCTTTGATTGATAGCGTTGCACGATTGAGGTTCTTTACTTTCGGGCGTAAAAAAAATGAACCCATTGAACAGGTAAGTGGAAGTGAAATCGTGAGTTTGTAATTCAGTTGTATTTTTCAGCCTGAAAACACCCACACGCTTTTAGAATATACTCTACTAAAAATCCGAATGCGGAAACGAGATTACCCGCGCCAAAAATTTTGAATGATTATCAACGGTTGTTTTGCAAATCGAAATGTCTGCGTGTATCATTCGTTGACCTAAATTCGCGGGATGAAATCCATTTTACTGTTGCATGGCGCGCTGGGTTCTAAGGAGCAGATGCAGGGTTTGCGGGAAACGCTGAAACCGCACTTTCGGGCGCACGCATTCAGTTTTTGCGGGCATGGGAAAGCGCCCGCGCGGCATGACGCTTTCACGATGGAGAATTTCGCGTTTGAGACGCTGGAGTGGATGAACGAGCATGAGTTTCAAACGATTGATGTTTTTGGCTACAGTATGGGCGGTTATGTCGCGCTATGGCTCGCGCGCTATTACCCGGAACGTGTGGGCGACATTTTCACACTCGGCACTAAATTGGATTGGTCGGCAACAGCCGCTGAAGCGGAAATCAAAAAACTGAACCCTGAAAAAATTGCGGAGAAAGTACCGGCTTTCGCCAACGCGCTCGCGCAACTGCATGGCGAATCTGCATGGAAAAACGTGGTGGAAAAAACCGCAGGGATGATGCAATCATTGGCAAGTCAGCCTCTCACGGACGATGATTTCCGGCAAATCAATCAAAGAATTTTGTTAGGGCTGGGCAGTGATGACAACATGGTGACCCAAGCGGAAACCGAACTTGTTCATGCGTTACTCTCACATGCTCAGTTCAAACTTTTGGAAGGCGTACCTCATCCGTTTGAAAAAGTGCCGTTAGAATTATTGAAGCATGAAATAGTGGATTTTTTTGGTGCATAGCAGGTATGAATAAAAAAGCAATTTATAGAACTGCCCTTAATATTTTCCGGGTGGTTCTGGAAGATCGCTCGTGTGTTATTTGGTGGAGGGTCGTTCCGCCCAGCGCCAAAGAAAAAAGGTAACTGCCACCGAATGCAATCAACGCGCCTTTGAGCATGTCATTATCAACGGAATAAACTTTCTGATGAGAGTATCAAACAAAAGCCCGAGCGCAAGACCGAGGCTGAAGGTGAATAATCCGAACAAATATTTTTTAATAAATAATAAATTATATGATGTAATTCCATCCGTGATTATCGGGAAGCGCTCCGGTGCGGATGTCAGCAAGCATTTTTTTAGCGCGCAGCATCAAGCAATCATCTTTCCATTCGGGCAGTTCATAGTCGGTGCCGTCAAGATGAATGATCTTAATGGGTGACACCACGGCAGCGGTCCCGGTACCAAACAATTCGGTGAGCGTTCCTTGATGAAGCGCTTGTTTCACCTCATCAAGACTGACCGGTCTTTCTTCCAGCGGGAAGTTGAGGTCCTTAGCAATCTGTAGGATAGAATCGCGGGTGACGCCATCGAGGATGGTACTTGAAAGCGGTGGAGTATAGAGCTTGCCATCAATGACAAACATGAGATTCATCGTGCCGGCTTCATCGAAGTAGCGGTGTTCCAAACTGTCCGTCCACAACACCTGGTCATAGCCTTTTTGCCTTGCTAGCAGCGAGGGATAAAATGCTCCTCCATAATTGCCGCCACACTTGGCAAAGCCTGTTCCCTGTTCTGCCGCGCGGGCAAATTTGGTTTCAGTCATCACGCGCAACGGCTTAGAATAAAAAGGACCGGTGGGCGATGTGACGATGATGAATTTGTATTGCTCAGAAATTTTCACTCCGAGTTTCGCCTCGGTCGCGAACACAAAAGGACGCAAATAGAGCGAATGTTCTTCTGTTTTCGGAATCCAGTCTTTGTCAGTTTCTACAAGCCGGTGAATCGCTGAATAAAATAAATCTTCAGGAATCGCAGGCATGCAAAGACGTTCCAATGATTTGTTGAAACGGGCATGATGTTTCTCCATGCGGAAAATTGAAATACCTCCGTCTTTCATCAGGAATGCTTTCATGCCTTCGAAAACTGTTTGCCCGTAGTGCAAGCCGAGCGCAGTAGGACTGATGGAAATATTCCCAAATGGGACAATAGCGGGAGATTGCCACTCGCCTTGCGCGTAATCCGCAACGAACATATGGTCGGCAATGAACCTTCCGAATTCCAATTTACTGAAATCTATGCCGGGTAGTCGGGAAGTTGATGTTTTAGTTACCGGAATTTCAAGCATTGCGACCATCGTAGAATTTGTGTTAATAATGAATCATCGCGGAGAGAGAGGGATTCGAACCCCCGGTACAGGTTTAAGCCCGTACAACTGATTTCGAGTCAGTCCCGTTCGACCGCTCCGGCATCTCTCCGATGGGGGTAAAGATAAAAAGAAAAAGAGGGACTGTAAGGTAAGTAATTGCAGCCGGTGTGGGTGGGTGTCGAGGGACGGCAATATGATTTAGATAAACATTTTTTTCATAAAACTGCAAACATTTATTCACCCTTGGTTTTGATTACATAGACATCATTTCAACTTGTCTTTAAATTCCTTTTGAAATTTTTCAACTTTCGGTTTGATGACGAAATTGCAATACGGCTGATTCGGATTGTATTTGAAATAATCCTGGTGATAGTCGTCCGCCTGTGAATAGTTGGAGAGCGGCTCAATGAGTGTGACAATCGGATTGGGGAAATAACCCGAAGCATCCATTTCACGGAGTGATTTTTCGGCAGCCAGTTTTTGTTGCTCGTTGTGATAAAATATAGAGGAACGGTATTGCGTGCCTACATCATTGCCCTGCCGGTTGAGCGTAGTGGGGTCATGGGTTTTCCAAAAAACTTTTAACAGTTCTTCATAATTGATTTCATCGGGTGCAAAAGCGATTTGTGCCACTTCCGCGTGACCGGTGTTGCCGTCACACACTTGTTTGTAAGTGGGGTTCACCACTTGACCTCCCGCATAGCCCGCGACTACGGAGTAAACTCCATTTAATTGCTCGAAAATCGCTTCCACGCACCAGAAGCAGCCTGCGCCTAATGTGGCAGTGTCTAATTGTTTGTCAGTCATAATTTGTTCTTCTTGAATGATTACCGGCTTTTCCCGTGCCGCGCAAGCTGCCTGAGAAAACAAAACCGAAATGGCGATTGCGAAGATAAATTGATTCATGAGTTAAAATTAACGCAACATGAACGGTCAAAATGCAAGCCAGCTTATAAAAGCCGATTCAGATAAAAAACATAAGCTCCGGCAAGCAATCCCTGCAAAGTTCCCCAGCATACATCAATGATTGAAACATAGAGAGACCAGCCTTTGACGAATGAATAGTTAGTGAAATCATAAGTGAAATAAATCACAAAACCCGTGAACCCGCCAATCAGCAACGCGACCGCCAGTCTATTATCCAATTGCAAAGCGAGCAGGATAATCACTGATAGTCCCAGCGAGATAATTGCCTGCACGAGTAATCCCACCGGAAGTTTAAAAACTACTTTTCCATCACGCAATTCGGCCAAAAATCCTAATTGCTCTGAATACATTTTTGCCGCTACAAAACCAATCCACACAATGTCCAATACAATAAAAATGACGATGGATGCTAAGGCGATTTTTAAAAACTTGAGTGTAAAAAAGATTTCCATGAATAGATGAATGAACTTATAACAACTTGGTCAAAGTAAAGTTTGATTTGGGGGTTTGATGATTAGCAGATGTGATGATTTGGTGATTAGCAAATGTGATGATTTGATGTTTCTGTGCTGTTAACTGGTGACCGTGGTCTGTCGTCCTTGGTCTGTCGTCTATCGTCCAATCACCTTAAAACTCCTAAAGCCGCTCTCTCAAAAACTCCAGCGAATATTTGTACGCTTTTTCAGTTGCTTCCTTGTCAAAATTAGGATTGCTTGGGTTGGCGAAAGCATGGTCGGCATCAAAGGTGACGACATCAAAACGCTTCCCTGCCGCCTGCATGTTTTCATTGAATTCTTTGACCATTTCCTGCGTAATCCATCCATCCTGTGAGGCATAAATACCCAGCACGTCCGCATTCAGTTGCTTCAGTCGTTCCACGTTATTTTCTGGCATGCCATAATAGATAATGCAGCCTTTCGCCTGCGTGCCGCTCAGCAGCGAAGCCTGCAGCGACCAGCCTCCGCCAAGGCACCAGCCTACGGTGGTGATTTTTGCATTTTCACCGGCATGTTTGATTGCCCCCTGAATAATCGCTTCAGCGCGTTCGGTTTTTAATGCCTGCATCAACTGTCCGGCTTCATCGCGTTTGTTTGTCACTTTTCCATCATAAAGGTCGAGCGCCACTACGTTGACATTTCCTAAATCTTTTTGAAACCGCGCTGCCTGTTCTTTCACCAAATCATTCAATCCCCACCATTCGTGGAACACAAATAAAAAGTTGTTGGTAGGTTGCGCTGCCTTGATGAGAAATGCTTTTGCTTCTTTCCCGTCTGAAGTTTTGAAGGTGATTGTTTCACCCGGACCGGAGTAATAATGGTCATTCGGTTCAGAATGTTCCGCCCTGAATTCTGCATCACTTGCCATCATCGCAAATTCTTCTGTTGAGTGGCAGGATGGTTTCTGTTGGGCAATGATTGTGTTGTAAAGCATAAAAAAGATTGCTGAGAAAAATAAAAATTTCATGGTTAAGGGTTTTAAAATATTACTTGAATAAAATTTAATGTTAGGGTGCGTTTTGTTTCTTTGTCCAAAGTCCGTATCCATTCGGTAGCGTAATCACTTTTCCGTCCAAAGTCTCAAGTCTGTCAAGATAATATTTTATGTCAACGTCAGCCGTATCATTTGTTAACCAAATCATTCTTATCATACCTTCAATCATTTGATATTGGAGTGTATCCGTATTCGCATATTTATGATAGTAATATGTCCATAAAGTATCCATGTTTGTTATAAACGAAAGAGTTTTAAAGTTTTCAAATGAAATTTCTAAACTGTCGGAGGTTGAAACGTAGTCACTAAAAGTTGCAGAGTCAGACGGCCATGTGTTTCTTGATATTCGATAAGCAAACAATCCATTTTGTAAATCCACCATTTCTGTGTTAAGCACCGGAAGAAGTCCCAGTTGAATAGGAAATTCAATCGCATTGGATAAAATCTTACACCCTGAAATGATTACGGTCACCAGAATAATTATACTTAGTTTGACTGCCGTTAGCTTCATTTAAATGCACCCTAACTTTTATGCAATGTAAAAGTATATTCGTTTTTGTGAATAGAAACACAAACACTTCTGACGAGAGCGCTACCAATGCGAATTACAAAAGAAGCGAAACCCGTACGCGCCAAACAATTTTCAGACTGGATTTTTCTTCTCACCCTTCCCACTCGCTCGTGGAGGGGTCAATGATTTCGGAAACTTCCTGAATGTTGGTGACGGGAAATTCTCCTTTCGCGCCATGTTCGCGCAGCAACGCTTCGTTGTCGGCAAGATAGACGCAATAAATACGGTCTTTGGTGACGTAACTCTGCTGCCACTGAATGCCCGAACCCATCTCTTTCAGGACTTTGTTGGATTTTTTCGCGATGGCAACGAGGTCGCGCTGTGAAAGTTTCCCGGCTTCCGGGATGATTCTTTCGATGACATATTTGGGCATGGTTTGATATTTTAGAACCACTAAAATAATGATTTCAACGAATTTTTATTTAAATTGCAATAAGTTTTTAAATATGAAAACACAGTCTGTTGTTTTTTTCCTCATCATCAATTTTTTGCATTCAGCCGCGCAACCGGTTTTGAAACCTCACATCGGGTTATCGGGCTTGCCTGCCGATTCAGACATGATTTGTCAAATTCCCATCTACCAGGGCAATTTCAATGCTGCCGGATACGCTGCGGGAGATACGGTTGCTGATTTTACGCTCTATACAAAGGACGGCAATGAAATTACATTGTCTGATTTATTACTGAACGGGAAACCGGTGTTGCTGGTGGGAGGGAGTTATACCTGCCCGGTGTTCAGGGATAAAATTGCTGACCTCAATGACATGGCAAATTATTACGCGGGACAGTTGCAGGTGTATGTAGTTTACACAGTGGAAGCGCATCCTGTTATTGACGTGAGTCCCTACAGTGGCAATGTGTGGACCACCAGCGCCAATCAGCAGGAAGGTGTGCTTTTTGAACAACCAAAAACGTATGGTGAAAGAAAAGTTGTGTTGAATGCGCTGCTTTCAAATTACTCAATAGTACCCGAAATTTTAATTGACGGTCCGTGTAATTTATGGTGGAGTAATTATGGTCCTGCGCCCAACAATGCATATTTGATCAACACGGATGGAATCGCGATTACCAGACATAGTTGGTTTCATCGCACGCCTGAAAATATGTGGTGTGCGATTGACAGTTTGTTGAGTGTAAACTCAGGCAATTGTGTTCAGTTCGGGAATAACGGAATTTTTTCAGTCACGCTGGATGATGTGGACAGTATCGCCTATGGCTTGCCGGGAGAAGTGCTTGCCGTTCATTCCACGATTACCAATCATTCAACCACCGAAAATGTAATCGTGCGGATTTCAAAACAACAAATTAATGTGCCAAATGGATGGGAAACGGCATTGTGCGCAGATATTTGTTATCTGACATCGGTGATGCAGGCGGATATCACTATTCCTCCCGGAGAAAAACAACCGTTCATTTTTTATTTCTACAGTGATGTTGCCGCAGACACCGGAAAGGCGCGCATTCGATTTGCAAACCTCAATAATCAGAGTAATGTCGCAGTTGGCAGATATCTCGGTATCACGCAAGAGCAATCTTCCGTCAGTGCAATGGTTCCCGCAACAAACAGTTTTTCATTTTATCCCAATCCGGCAAAACATTCGCTGATGGTTAAAAGCGATGAGACTTCAATATTTGAATTGCTTGACATTCATGGAAAGTCTGTGATAAAAACAATGATAAGGTCGGGTGAAAATCAAATTGATATAAAAGATGTATCCAATGGTGTTTATCTGATACGCTACTCTACAACCGGAATCATCAAAAGTGAGCGGCTTATCGTGATGGATGGTCAATAATATTTGAAATTATTTTTTACTTTGAATGATACACAACTTCTTTTAAAAACTCGTCCGTTTTTTTCGCAATACTTTCCATCGAATATTTTTCCTCCGCTAATTTTCGACCACTTAATCCAATGGCGGTAATTTTTTCAGGATTGTTCAATAGTAATGAAATTTTTTCGGTGAATAATTCAGGCGTATCCGCGATTAAAATATTTTCACCATCCGTGTAATCAATCCCTGCCGCGCCAATGGAAGTGGAGATAATCGCTTTGCCGAGCGCCAGTCCTTCGATGATTTTCACGCGCAGTCCGCTGCCGGAGAGCAGCGGCACCACCATGATGTCTTTTGAGCGGATGAACGCGAGCTGCTCATCCACCTCTCCTTCAACAATGAGTTGATTATTTTGGCGATTAAAAAAATCATCCGGCATTTTTCTTCCGGCTATGTGGAACTTCAATGCCGGGAATTGTTGCGCCAACTCCTTCCAGGCTGTATCCAAAAACCAGCGCATGCCCACCTGGTTTGGAATCCAGTCCATCGCGCCCAGGTGAAAAAGACAAGGTGTTTGGGAATGCGCGGATTGCGGATTGTATTTGGATAAATCAAGACTCAACGGAATATTGACTTTCGGAATGTTTTCAAGATTGATGCGCTGAAGGTCGGCAGATGAAATGGTCATGATGCCATCCACTTGTTGCAGCGCTTTCAACTCGAAATTTTTCAATCGCTTTGCCAGCAAGCGCATGTAATATTTTCTGAAAGGATGTGTTTCGGCTTCCGCGGTGCCGTTCCAGATTTCATGTTCAATGTTGTGGAGCCGGAGGATGATTTTCGCATCGCTGTTTTTCCGGATTAAATCATGATACACCATCGGGAAAATGGTTTCCAACTGGATGATGTCGAATTGTTCCGATTTCAGCAATGACAATAATTTTTCAGCGAATGCCCGTGAATAGAAACGCTCCGCGTGATAGGAGCGCGTGGAAAAAAGATTCAGCATTGCGTTGACGGGTTTCAACCGCAAGTCAACGGGCGCGAAGTGTAGTTTCACTTTCTGCCGCAACGCTTCCGGAAAATCCCGCTCAACTGATTCATGTTTAAAGGAAACCATGCTCAGCACCGTTACCTCATATCCGTTCATAACCAAACAGCGCGTCATATTGCCCATCGCAATTGCGCCACCGTCAGCGGGCGGGAAAGGCGGCTTGTTGCAGATTTGTAAAACTTTCATTCTTCCGGTTGATGATTTTCGCCCGCGAACAGGAGCAATGAATTAAAAAACGCGACAAACGTCACGCCCGCCTGTGTTTCGATGGTGTCTTCATTCAGCATTGAAATTAACAGGATACCTAAAAATATCACATAAATCATGTCATTCCATTTGCGCAAAGCGAAAAATGGCAACAGCATGGCTGCCATGAACCATAAGAAACCGATGATGCCAAATGTAATCATCATCGTCAGATATTGATTGTGGGCGCGCAGCCTGAATTTTTCGGAAAGCTGTGAATTCAATTCATCATAAGCGGATGTAAACGCGTCCCTCACATCACCGGTGCCCGTTCCGATGAGGGGATTTTTTTTAAAAATGTACCAGCCGGTTTTCCAAAATTCAAATCTTTGTCCTATCGAATTCCCTTCGGGATTATATCCCAATTGATATTGATGATATTCCCAAATCATCTCATACAGCCTGTCATCCAAACCGGTGTTGCCGGTATAGCGGACATTGGCGATTCCATTTTCGATGGCGGCAATATCTTCATTGGTGAGCGCTGCGATTCCTGTTGCGTCTTTTCTCAAACCTTTGGAAGTGAGATAGCGAATCAATGTCGCGGAAACGGGATAACCCTGCCAGTCTTTACCATCATAAGTGAGATGACTGCGCTGATTCCAGGACGTTTCCAATTCGTTGGGCGCAAAATAAATTCCAACACGGTAGCCGTTTTCCAATCGCAAATCATTCAGGTCATGGAGATATTTTTCACCGAAAGCGGAATACTCATCTAACTGTGACAAATTGTTTTTTTCAAAATAAAATTCCTTCACCTGCTGGTAGAAATATCCGCCCGCGACAATCGGAATGAGCAGACAACTCGCAGATACCGCATAGCGGATTTTTTTGTTCGTAAATTTTTTCGCGGCAAAAAAAAGTAATACCGGAACACCAGCGATGAAGGCGACAATTCCGGTCATTGATTTCACAATTAAAAGCGCTGCGAACAACCATAAAAGCAATCCTGAGCAGGTGGCATGAAACCAGATTTTCAGCGGTGATTTCAGCATGAACCGCGCTACCATAAAAATGGAAAGACAAATCATCAGACTGAATCGGATGTGCGAAATAAAAATGGATGGTCGGTAAACCGGTTTATCTGATTCTAACCATCCTAACTTGAGCGAAGCGCTGACCAAGGTGCCGCCAAACACGGCTGAAACAAACAACCAAAGCACCGCGTTGATTTTTTTTTCCGGCAATGCAGGCATTCCCGCAATGATAAAAGGTAAAATCAGCAACGGAAGTTTCACACGCAAGTCATTCAATCCCTGCAAAAGATTCGTTGTGTAAATCATCCCCAACAAGTGCAACAGGAAGATGGAGGAAAACAGCATAGCCGGTTTATTCTGCCAAAACCGTTGTAGTTTCCCGCGATAGTCACCGCCAGCAAGCCATGCCACAGCGAGAATAATCTGCGCGATGCTCATCAAAAAATTTGAAAGCGGCAAACCGATTGCGAGCAGACATAATCCGGCAAAATAGATTTGTGAAGAAGTGATAGGCAATCTTTTTGAAATCAACGATTCTGATGTGTCTGTTTATATTTTTAAAATTGAACAATAAAACATCAAAACTCATGCAACACCCGCAGCATCGTCAGTCTGCCGATTGCAGGGGCTCCGGGAAATGGTTGAAATTTATTCCCAATCAGGTTTTGAATACTCAGGGACACTTCGGTGTTTTTCGAGAAATGCAGGTTGTAGGTGATATTCAAATCCATCACGCTGTACGCGTCAACCCGTCCGACATACACGCCTGAGTTTGCCTGGAAGCCCTGCTGCCAGCGCCAGCGCAAACCAGCTTCCAATCCGATTTTTTCATGATAATAACTCGCGTTTAATGCCAGCTTGTGCCGGGGTGCATTCAACGAGATATAACCAAACTGTGCGCCTTCCACACGAATGGTGTCTTTATTCATCCAGGAATAAGCGCCCCCGACTTTGATATCTTCGGTAATGAAAAAAGTCGCGCCAATGTCCATGCCATACACCGTCACATCGCCAATGTTGCTGTAAGTGAGAATCATTTCACCGTCCTGATTTTCAACCGGTGTGATGGAACCGAATGGCAGTTGCTCACCCGCCCCAGTGAAAATGCGAATGAACTCATCATCCGCCCTGCCGTCATTGTTGCCTAACTCCGGATGCTGGTCTAACAGTTCAACAAGTCGTTCCGGAGTGATGCCAAACAGGTTGATATTATCCGAAGGGTCGTTGGGGTCCGCCCCGTAAATGCGCTGCGTGATGTGAGCCGCGATTTGCTGTTCAAGCGTGGCAGGATTCAGGAACACATTCGGTGAAACCAACGTGATGGGACTGATGAAGCGCTTCTTGTCCATGCGGTACAAATCCACTGTCAACATCAGGCGGTTGAACAACATGCCCTTGTAGCCGATTTCATACGTTTGCGTAATCGCGTTTCTCAGGGGTGCTATGCGCTGCAAGGCTGCCGGGTCCACTGTTTCTTCAAAGGAAAAAGAGGTGAGGTTGAGCGATTTCACGACATTATCTACGCTGTCAATACTTTGCGGAACCACGTAATTAATCAGCAATGAAGCTAACCCCGCAAGCGGTGAACCGGCATCCACAAGCGCCTGGTTGAATTCATCCGCCACCAAATCTTTGATTTTATCCCACACCACATTATTGAGGTTCGGGTCATTCAAATGAATGTAATTCTGCGGGGAATAAATGTCGGGGTCTAACGAAGCGCTACCGGCAAACGTACTGAGATACTGTGTCATCAGAGGCGAGCCGTCCATGAACGGATTGTTCGCGTAGTTGTAATTAAATCCGTTGCGGTTGCCAGCCGCTTTAATCGGGATGTGTGAGACGGGAATGTGTCCCTGCAAAACATCAAGACTCAGATTGGTGCTGCCGGGAGAATCAAACGCGCGGTTGTAAGTGGCGCGCAGGGTGTGGCGTTCAGCCGGTTTGTAAACAAAAGCCGCGCGCGGAGAAAAGAAAATATTGTCCACGAAATTGTGATAGTCCGCACGTACCGCGCCAACGAGGCTGATTTTTTTTGAGACATCATAATCGCCCTGCAAATAAATTCCAAGCTCATTGATGTTGTCATCGTTTTCATACCTTCCGTTCAGCGTATTTTTTGTGTCAGGTCGCGTGAGAAAAGCGTCAATTCCGTAAGCGAAACGCAGTTGGGCAACTGGCTTGTAGCTGTGTTGCAGTTGGGTGACAATGAACTTGCTGTTATCTACCACGCGATTGCCGCTGCGCAGGAGGTAGGTGTCACCCGATTCGCTGAAGTTGGTATAAACCTGCGCGAACAATTCTTTCCAAATCAACCGCGCCTGCGCGTAGTAATACTTCCAGTTAATCACCTGCGAAGCGCCTAGCCCAGTCATTTCCACATTAGAGCCATTACGAAAACCGCTGGAGAGAATGATTTCAAGGTCTTTGTTGATGCGGAAATCAAAACGGCTGTCCACACTATACGAGCGGATTTGATTATCGCGCTGATTGAAGATGGGTCCGCGAATCGTATCACTGCCTTCGGATGTCGGCAGCATAATGAAAATCGAATCCGGCTCGGCCGGGTCGTCATAAGTCCAGTCATCGCCCTGAAAATAATTCGCGGAGATTTTGTAACCCACTTTTTTGTGCATCTTGCCCGCGTGCCACACATCACCTTTCAGCACTTTGCGTTCTAAACCACCAGTGAGACTCGCGCGCGTTTTGAATTTTTCTTTCATATCCAAGGGCGACTTGGTGATGATGTGCACCACCCCGCTCGCAGCGTTGGGTCCATACAACGCGGACGCGGGACCTTTCACGATTTCAATCCGCTCGATGTCATCCGTGCTAGTGGGGATTAACTGGAAAGCGTTCACCCGCAGAGATGGAACGCTGCCAATCCTGTTGTCAACAGCGGTGAACAGCGAGCCGGAAAAAATATTATTGAACCCGCGCGTGACCACGTTGCCTCCCACAATCCCGACCGGGATGATGTCAACCCCGGGTGTTTGTTCAATGTTTTTAAAAAGATTGAGGGGGATGTTATTCCGGATTTGCGCGGCTGTCACCACCGAAATGGGCGCGGGCGAATCCAGCAGTTTTTCTTTTCTTCTTGAACCGGTAATCACCACCTGGTCTAACCCGATGGTGCTTTCTTTCAACTGAATGTTCACCGGACTGATGAGGCTGCTTACCAAGATTTCCTTTTTTTCATACCCGACAAAAGTGATTTCCAAAATTTCATTTTCATTCGGAATTTCCAAAGAAAAAAAGCCGGAGATGTCGGTCACGGTTCCTGATGAAGCGTTTTTCAATTTCACATTCACCCCCAGTAATCCTTCACCGGTTCGCTCATCGGTGATGGTGCCGGTGATGACGCGTTGCGAAAAGGTTGTAAGAAAAAAACTACAACAGAGCAGAAGCAGGAGCAGGTTTTTCATAAGTGGGAATTAAGCGGGGATGAATATAGAGGAATGAATTGAAATCAGGAATATTCCTGAGAAATAAATGAAAAATATTTCAAACTCACTAACCCTCTTTGTAGGGTTTGCGTAAAGCATAAATCGTACGACACTTTTCAAGATATTTAAGCGCGCCATCTATCTCTGATTTTTTTTCATCGGGGGTGATTCCATATTGACGGTAAGTGACATTGCTCTGAAAATGCATGAACAGAATTTCATGATTCACGAGGTTGTTTTTATAATCAGCCGGCCAATTTTTGAATAAAGCCGCGTTGCCGGTGAGATATTTCACGCAGATTCCTTCATATTCCTTGTAGTTTTTTGCCATCAATTCCCCCGCATTTTTGATTGCCCAATCAAGAGTGCATTCACCGTCAGGCAGTTGATCGCATTCATCCCAAATCGGGTCAAGTTGCGTATTCACTTCACCTTGATATTTTTCATACAAATCATTGAATTGATTCAGCGTCTCCGTTCCTTTTTCCTGTACCGTCTGTTACTTTTCGAGCATTTCCATTTATTCGTTTTGCATTTTCACAATGTCATTAGGCGACATATTCATATACTGCATGGGGATTTTCATCTTCTGCTCATCGGTCATGGCTTCCGCCTGCTTTTGCATGAGTTTGTTTTTTTGTTCAATTTGATTTTTAAGGTCGGTTCGCGGGGACTCAAGCTACTTCAGGTAATCATCTTTTTCAGAATAACAATCTGCAGGAAAAGCTAAACTGGTTTTCCGGAAATCCTGAGAATAAGCGGAATGAATCAAAGTGAGGATAATGAATGAGCAGATAAATGGTTTCATCGTTGGTTGGATTTTAGAGGCGAAAGTTACAGAGTGAGTGGAATGTCAAATGATAATAAATAACAACTTATTTTCAATATTCTGCGAAAACGTGCATCGGAATTATTGAAATTTTTTTCTGTATTACGTGTTCACCAAGTGAGAACCAAAAAAATGAAATAGAATTATATCGGAATAAATCAGACTTTGAGAATAAAAAAAGACTAACGCCTCTTCCCCGCCTGAAACCAATGAATTGCCATTGCTACGAACACGACTACCATTCCCAATGATTCACGAGCGAGTTCGATTTCAACCGTTTTCATACCCTGGTCTAAGGCAACACCTTGAAAATTTCCAAACGGAAAAAATTCAACTACTGCGAGCAAAGCACCAATACACACCACCGCAATCAAACCTTTGTTAAACTGATTTCTGAATGCGGAAAATGAAATGTAAGCCGGCACTAAGTAGGCATAAATCCATACCAACGGGTCGGGGTCATTGTATTGCACCGCAGCAAAAACAATAAAAAGAAGTGAAAATACAAGCGACTGGTATTTGAAAAACTTACTCATAGTTTTTTTGCTAGATTATACGAAATCCAATACCACAGGTTTAAAACCACTTTATTCTCATAAAATACCATGCAATAAATGATGACATCATCAGCGAAGCCAGAAATATCAGATAAACTGCATAAGGATTACTCTCGCCCGGTAAATGTACATTCATTCCGTAAAAACTTGCCACCAATGTAGGTATCATTAACACAATCGTTACTGATGTCAGCCGCTTCATCACCATGTTCACGTTGTTAGAAATAATGGAAGCAAAAGCATCCATCGTACTGCTCAAAATGTTTGCATAGATGTTAGACATTTCATGCGCCTGATTATTATCAACGATAACGTCCTGCAGGAAGTCTTTTAAATCTTCATCTTCCTCAACTTGTAAAAAATCCGTGCGTTGTAATTTCATCATCATCAGTTCATTAGAGCGGAGCGTAGTGACAAAATACACTAAACTTTTTTGGAGATTCATTAATTGGGCAAGCTCCTGGTTTCTGGATGATTGAAATAATTCCAATTCAAAAAGATTTCTCTTATTATTTATTTGTTTTAAATAATGCAGAAAATAATATACGTTTCTATCCATGATTTGAATCACGAAACGTTTGCGGTTTGCAGGTTCAAAAAATTTCACCCTTTTGTTTAAGAAACTGTCAATCACCGGATTATTATAAGGACTGATGGTGATGATTTTATTTTCCAAAAGAATGATTCCGATTGGAATGGTGACATACTGCGCTTTACTGTCCGTGAGGATTTCATCCTCATTCATCACGGGAGTATTCAGTACGATGAGTTTCACGTTTTCATCTCTTTCATAACGCGAGCGTTCTTCAGGGTCAAGAGAATCCGTAAAAAAATCAATGGGAATTTCGTGGTCGCGGCTGAGGTCTTCTAAATCTTCATGATTAAACGGAGGGTAAACATTAATCCAGCAATCGCTGTCGGGAGCATCAATTTTAATGATTTCCCCGTTTACCCTTTTGAAGATTTCAATCATTATCTTTTAGCCGAAAATATTGGTTCATAGTCGCGGGCAAAGATAAATATTTAGGGTGATGAAACCTTACTTGGATATTTGCCGAGCGTTACTTTTTCGGCTGTGGTTTGGTTTCTGTTGCATCCACCTGATTCATATTGGATTTTGCGAGAATAAAATCAGGGTATAAATCAAGCGCTTTTTGAAAATTTTGCTTTGCGACATCTTTTTGATTGATTTCAAGGGCAATGACACCACGCATATTGAAAGCAGCCGCTTTAATCGGCACTTGCTGAGATTCGCCACGACTGTCTGAAATGGTTACCATCGCGTCACTTTCTTCGGAAGCTAATATTGCATTGAGTGTCTCTGTGCATTCCCCGAATCGTTTGAGCATATATTGCAAAGAGGCGATATTATAACGGTGATAAGTATCTTTCGTCAGCGTAAATAATTTCTCAAAACTTTCAAGCGCTTCTTTTAATAACCCCAGGTTTTGCTGTGAAACCGCGACCAATTCAAGAATTTCAGCGCTTTCAGGTTTTGCTTCCAGTATTTCCTTCCCCACCAAAATCACCTGCACATGGTTCCCGCTATTATAATAAAGGTATGTCAAGGTATCTTTTAATCCAATTCTTTCAGGAGCAATCACAAGCATGTTATAAACCGCTTCACGGGCAATCAGCATGTCATTGTATTTAATCGCTTTGTCATACACCTTTTTGTGATGTTCGAGCAATTTTTCTTTTGGCAGTTCACTTTTGGGAGTTTCGGTGGATGTGGTA
The DNA here is from genome assembly GCA_041748615.1 of Chitinophagales bacterium. Lineage (GTDB taxonomy): Bacteria > Bacteroidota > Bacteroidia > Chitinophagales > CAIOSU01 > JBGTCY01. The sequence goes on along the minus strand of JBGTCY010000025.1, from coordinate 4,325 downwards.
GTTTTCTTTTGACCTAAAACTTCTCCCGAAACAATTGTCAATAATATAATAAAAGATAAGATATTGTTTTTCATCATGAGATTTTGATTTGTCGAAAATAGAAAAAGGTTAGGAGAACCTCCTAACCTTTTTCATAATAATTTAGTAAAAAACCGATTTTTATTTTGTCAAAATTAGTTTTCTGTTGTAAACATCTTTATCCGCCCTGATGATGGCAAAATAAGTGCCGTCCGCCAACATATTAAAGTTGAAGTCTATTGTATTTGTACCCGGCACTACCGTATGGTCGAACCTTGAAATTGACTGTCCGAGAGTATTGAATACAGTAATATTCAACTTCTTCTCCGTACTGGTAATCACCTGAATTCTGCTGTCATTTTCAGAAGGATTCGGAAAAAATTCACTAATGGTGAAAACATTGGAAGAAGTAATCATCGCGCTGACAATGTAAGTCAACTCTGTAGTACCGTCAAAATCAATCTGGTGCAAGCGATAATAATACAACTTGTTTGGTTCTACATCATAGTCGGGAAAATTATAGCCTAAAGTAACAGATGAATTACCCGCTCCATCTCTCCATCCAATTTGAGTGAAATTGACGCCATCAACGCTACGCAATACTTCAAAGCCCATGTTGTTGATTTCAGTGGCTGTCGCCCAATGCACATTAATATAGGTATTGTTGACAGGGGTTGCTTCCAGATATAATAATTCTATTGGGAGGGCTGCTCCAGTACCGCCTCCAAGACCATAGCGTGAAAAAGATTTAAGACCCCATGCCGCGATGCTGTCAGTTTGGTAAAATGGGGACCCAGGGGGGCCCGGCTCTAACCAATAAAAATCATTTCCAAAAATATTCACACCATTACAATGGTCACCTGAATCATAGAAAAACGGACCCCAATTTTCACCGGGACCAGGATTAAAACTTCCGGGAGCCTTAAACACTTTTAAATGTGTCAATCCCGGATTTTCTGTTAATAAAACGTCTTTGTTGGGAATCGCATAAAAATCATAGTTCCAACCCGTGCTGTCTCCATCAGGTCCAAAATCCCAATATCCAAAACTTTTTACCATCCAGTAAAATTCCAAAAATTGAATAGCTGTCGTAAAATAACAATTATTGGTTGTACCCATAAATCCGATATCACCAATGTCATTCATTTCAATAAATCTGCCGGCAATATTGTTAACACCCGCAGGAATCTGCGGATTAATATTATCTCTTAAATCAATACTGGCAGGATTGTAACCAATAGTTTCAGAGCCAATCGGATACAGGTAATAGTTATTAGGTCCGGTCGTAACTTCTCTTCTCAGCGTGCCTTCAATGAATCTAGATTTTTCCAAACCAAAATTTCCGGTGATAGAACCGGATGCGTTATTGGCGACATAGATTTCGTTGTTATTGGTAACAACTCTTCCACTGACAAAATCTAAAGACTCAGTAACGGTTACATCTCCGTTCAAATTCATCTTATCCGGAATGATACCGGCTTGTATTGAACCAAAATCTAATATCAAATGGGGAAAGGAAACATTACTTCCGCTTACTTCATAATCAACTGAACCGCCCAAAAATTTAACTTCCCCCGTACCGGAGGTTGTTCCGTTGCAAACCCAGTCGCCAACAGAAAAATCAGTTGCATCAACATGCACCTTCCCCCTCACGGGTCCGCTTGACTCAATATCAAGTGTTCCACCGGGTTTAATTAAAACATTTCCCTGAACGAAAATGAGACCGTCTGCCTGAACAATTACCGCTCCTTCAATGGTGAGATCCTGCGCTTGCAGGCTTAAAATAATAAAGGAGAAAACTAATAGAGAGTAGATTTTTTTCATAATATTTTTTTTAATTTATTTAGATTTTGTGGCTTTTATTCAAATTTCCTATGACCAATATAGCGTTATTTCAGGGAAAAAGCAAAAATTCGCCTGATTTTTTTTTGAACATTCGTAAACTCCTGATGTTCTCAAATCAGCCAATTCGAAACAAATATATTCATCCTCCGTACAAATTGCAACCAAACCGTTATTTATTATTTAACCCAAAAAATTATTTACTGAGAAAACACAGAACTGCGGACGAATGAAACTATTGAAGTTGTTGACCCTCGTGGGATTGATCTCAACCATCTTACCCTTAACGGCACAAAACCCAAAACAAGCAAACATCTGGTACTTCGGCACGAATGCCGGACTTGATTTCACCAACGGAAATCCCGTTCCCCTGACGAATGGCGCGATGAGCGCTGCTGAAGGTGTCACGGTAGCCTGTGATGAAAACGGGAGTTTGTTATTCTACTCAAATGGCGGCAACCTGCCCAATACAGGCGCTATTTGGAACCGTAACCACCAGGTAATGCTGAATGGTGCGCTTTCCAATACATCAGGTTGCGCCAGCTCTATCCAGTCGTCTTTGGCTGTCAAAAGACCGGGCAGCAGTAACATTTTCTACATGTTCACTACGGATTGTGTAGAAAACGGACTGGAGAATGGTCTTGGATACAGCATTATTGACATGAACCTTGATGGCGGATTAGGCGGTGTCATTGCGAAGGGAATCAAATTGAATTCAAAGGCGAATGAATCTCTTGCGGCTGTGAAACATGCCAATGGCAGAGATTATTGGATTATCACTCACACTGCCAATACGGATAGTTTTTATGTTTACCACCTGACGAACAATGGTATTTTAGGTGTTGTCGGCTCTAAATCCGGATTGGTAGCAAATCAATATGCCGGAGAAATCAAGGTTTCTTCAAATGGCGAAAGATTGGTTTTCGCTGCCACATCTTTTACAGGCTTATTTGATTTTAATAATGAAACCGGTATCGTCAGTAATTTCAGAGACCTGGGAGTACAGGGATTCACCGCCTGTTTCTCTCCTGATTGCCACCTATTATATGTTGTTGATTTTGTAAACCGGAAAATGTATCAATACAGTATGTTGGCGAATAATATCCGGTCAACCAGAATTCAGGTAGCATCAACCAGTAATTATATCGGCTCCATTCAGTTAGGTCCCGATGATAAGATTTATGCTGCCATGAGAAACAGTCAGTATCTAGCAGTAATCACCCGTCCGAATATCAAGGGTGTGAATTGCAATTTTGTTGAGCAAGGTGTTTACTTAGGCGGTAAAATCAGTAAGTATGGACTACCCAATTACTCTAATGATATTTTAGGCGAATGCATTGCCTATCCCAAAGAAAATGTTTCCAACTATGACATCCAGTTTCAATATCGTCAAAGCATGGATGAGGATTTTGTAGCCTGGAACACTTTTTCGGAAGCAAACGAATATCATATCAGTATCAGAAGACCTGGGGATGAATACTGGCAAACGATAACTTCTTCATCCAACTCCATGAGTTTTAGCGCTTATGATGAAAACTCAACCTATGATGTACGAATGGAAAGTATTCAATTTGAAAATGCTCAATACACTTTTATTTATGAGCATCAATTTGATAAGGTTACAAGCGGATTGAATGAAAATTCTGAGCACTTTCAAATAACAACATCCACAAGACTGAAATTAAATCTATTTCCAAATCCTGTAAGAGACAGGGTGTTTATTGAATTTGACTTAAAGAATCAACTTTCTCCGGTATCAGTTAATATCTCAGATATGAGCGGCAAATTGGTGTATCATCAGAAATGGGATGCGCTTTCCGGCTCTCAAAAAATTGATTTAAAATTCAATCTTCCTGAAGGAATTTATAACTTGACCCTGATTAGAGATAGCGCGAGCGAGAACAAGAAATTGGTGATTATGAACTGAAGATATCTATGAGGGTTGGGTTGAAGAAGGGGCGTTAAGAGGGTTGACGCCCCTTCTCATTTTTTGCAGGTTTCATTTTCTCTGACACGCGGATTTTTTTATTCAAAAAAATCAGTATAAGTTTCCCCTTGAAAAACAAATTTTGCCCCCCCTGTCAACCAGATATCGGTAAAACTGCCATCAGATTTTTTCACAAAAGAAACTTCAAAATTGCCACCCGGTGTTTCTATATTTACGACTTGTCTTCCTTCGGTTTCATTAAATAAAGAAGCAATTAGCGCTGAAGCAACCACTCCCGTTCCGCACGAATACGTTTCCTCTTCCACTCCGCGTTCATAAGTTCTGACTTTCAAATGTTCATTGGAGTTTTCAATAAAATTCACATTCACACCTTCCTTCACAAATGATTCGTGATTTCTGATTTTTTTTCCTTCCACAGGTACATTTATTTCATTCACTCTTTCTGTCAATTTCACATAATGAGGTGAGCCGGTATTGATGAGATAATCACTCTCAAACTTTTCATATCCATGTACAT
>JBGTCY010000024.1:0-8464 GCA_041748615.1 Chitinophagales bacterium | reverse complement strand
TCTTCAATTCTCGGGGAAATGTATAAAGTTAATGGGACAGTCAACACCTCTGGATCACTTGCGTACGTTCCACAAGTTGCTTGGATTCAAAACACATCCTTGAAAAAGAATATTCTTTTCATTGTATTCGGCATTCACTTTCGACAATAACTCGCTGACAGTGTTGTAGTTTTTCAACAACTGGTCATGAATTTCACCCGAAGCTAATTTGCTGGCAAGCAGTTCGTCAAGATTTTGTTTCAGTTGTAAGTTATCCTGTTCCAATTGCTCCATCCGAGTTTTGATGGCGGCATTTCTTTTCAGGTTTTCTTCAACAAACGACTGGAAGTTTTCGATTTTAGTATGAATGGAAGCCGATTGCTGTCCAATGCGGCTCAACTGTTCGCGCACCGCCTGAATATCACGCTGGCGCGAAGATGCTTTCATCTGCGCGATGGATTGTTGCAGTTGCGCGGTTTCGCCTTCAAGAGATTTCACCTGCTTTTCTAATTTTTCAATTTCGTTTTTGAGCTTGTCGAGGTTTTTGATTCTTCCGAGGCGCATTCCTTCAAACAGACCGAGCGCGCCTCCGGACAGCGAGTAGCCGGTGCGGATATATTTCCCATTGGAGGAAAGCAGAATTACATTTTCATTTCCGCTGCCATTCAACCCCGTGTTGAATTTTTCTTCCGGCAGTAAATACACATTATCCAACAGGAAAGAAGCCAGCATTTTATATTTATCATCCACTTCCACAATTGAAAGCGCGGGGATGGCATCCGGAATGTCGCGGGTTTGTTTTTGCGCGTAATCCTTAAAACGGTTGAGCGCGAAAAAATTCGCCCTGCCGATAGAAGCATCGGAAAGCAGGTTAATGGATTCGTAAGCCTCTTTCAAATCTTCCACCACGAAATAGTTGAGAAATGGTTCTAAGAAATTTTCAATGGCGGTGCGGTATTCCTCCGGTGAATAAATCACATCGGAAAGTAATTGCGCTTCTTTCGCCTTCGGGGAGTTTTTCTTGAGAAATTTGATGGATTCGGGAAATCCCTCCAAATTATCTACCAAACTTTTATTCAGATTGTATTCATTCTTCTTTGAATCCAATTTGCGGCTTTCTTTTGAAAGCAACTGCTCGGATTCTTTCAGTTTTACGCTTGCGGATTCTAAATCTTTTTGTAGTTTCTCTTCCGCGATGGTTAGCGCGTTGAGTTCAGCCGATTTGGTTTCGTTTTCGCTCACGATTACAGATGCCTGTTCACGCAATTGACCAAGCTGTGCTTCCAACTCGCTGTTTTTAACGCTGTTTTGTTCAATTGACTTGCCGAGATTTTCTTTTTCGGAAGTGTTGATGGCGATTTTCTTTTCAAAATCATGCACTTGCCTTTCTAATCCCTGATTGGTGTCGCGGGAGGTATCTAATTGCTTTCGCAAGTCATCATTTTGTGTTCTAATCGAAGCTACTTCTTCTTTTTTTACTTCTAAATCTTTGGCGGCTTCTTCAAGGGTTACATTCTGAGCCGTGCGTCTTTCATTTACTTGTGTCAGTTGAGTCGTCAATCTTACTATCCCCTGCTCAGACTCATCGGCTTGTTTTTTCAGTTGCACAGTGCGTTCTAACAGGAAACGCACCTGTTCATTGGCAAGGCTTTTTTCATTTTCCTTTTTTGTGATGCCCGCAATCAACTCATTGAGTTCTTTTTGGCGCGAAGTGAGATTTATTTCCTTTTCAATCAATTCAAGCTTTTCCTTTTCCAACTGCGCTTCAAGCTGTGTAATCTTAGTCTCAAGTTCCAGCCTCTTATCTTCCTGTTCCTGCTTTTGCGCTTCGATTTCCTTAAATGATTCTCTCTGGCGCACTACCTGCATCCTTGCCAATTCAAGGCTCAGGTTTTTATGTTCTTCTTTTAATTGCTGATAGCGTTTCGCCTTACGCGCCTGCGATTCAAGCGTTTTCAAATTGTTACCGATTTCAAACAGCAAATCTTCCACGCGGGCAAGGTCGGCATCGGTCAGTTGCAGTTTATTGAGCGTTTCTTTTTTACGGATTTTATATTTTGAAATACCGGCAGCCTGTTCGAACAAACGTCTCCGCGAATTTTCACGGTCATTGAGAATTTCATCAATCATCTTCAACTCGATGATGGCGTAAGAATCACTGGCAACGCCCGTATCCATGAACAAGCCGGTGATGTCTTTCAGACGGCAAGCGACATTATTAATGCGGTATTCGCTTTCCCCGTCACGGTGCAGAATACGGGTGATGGTGACTTCCTTGAACTCGCTGGGAATGACGCCTCTGGTGTTTTCAAACGTGAGCGACACTTCCGCCATGCCGGATGATTTGCGCTGCTTTGAGCCGTTGAAAATGAGGTTATCCATTTTTTCAGAACGGAGACTGCTGGTTTTCTGCTCGCCCAGCACCCAGCGGATGGCATCCACGATGTTGGATTTACCGCTCCCGTTGGGTCCCACAACACCGGTGATATTGTTGTTGAAATGAATGGATGTTTTGTCGGGAAAACTTTTAAACCCCTTGATGTTGAGTGTAGTAAGACGCACGAAAAAAATGATTTTATATTTAACAATTCTGAAAAAACCGGAACATCAAATCATACTCACTTGTCATTAATTTCCGGCAAATTCTTATCTCAAAACAGCGCGGAATAGTAGGGCTTGGATGTGACGACCGTTGTAACCGCATTTTGACGAACCACTAAGGTAAAACAGCGATTTGTCACACTTCGTAATTTTTTTCCACACCGTTGGAATTACTTTTTTTGGAAAAGAGTCAACCCCGGATTTCAGTCTTTTGAACTGTATATTTCATCTCAAAATAAAAACCTTGCAGAGTATGAATCCTGCAAGGTTTTTTTATTGGTGATTTTTTGAGAAATAATCAGGTTCCCGGTTGAGCCGCAGGAGCGGGTGCGGGTTTCTTTTTAGCAGCCGGTTTTTTCTTTGGCGCTGATTTCTTTTTGGCAGCAGCCGGTTTTGCGGCAGACTGCGCTGGTTTTTTGCTGAAAGTTTCCTTCGCTTTTTTCTCCAGCGTTTCGAGCTTCTTCATCAAATCTTTGAATTCTTTGGATTTCACCAATTCATTCTGACCAACAAGGTTGGAAAACTTTTTCTCCAATTCTTTCCTTTTTGCCATTGCTTTTTTGCGCACGTCTTCCACCGCTTTTTTCACTTCGGGTTCTTTCGCTTTTCCTTTTCTCACCAAATCATTAAAGGTTTGATGCAGTTTTTGGTTGGTTTCGTCCGCGAGTCCAAGACCGGCAAGAAAAAGTTTGTGAAGCGCATCGGCTGCAGGGTTAGATTTTTTTGGGGTTGCTTTTTTTGATGTTGCCATAAGGTGGAGTTTTTTGATGTTGGTTTATATTTTCAAATCTAAGAAAGAGTTGGTTGCCGGGCTTGGTTAATGCCGAAGGGTTTGAAGTTTGATTAATCGAAAACCTGAATACCTTCGGCATAAAAAATCTTAAATAGTTTAAAAACACACAGCTTTCAAAGTTTACCGAGAGTAGTCGAATTTCCGAAGGAAAGAGATGTACTCTCGGTTAATACCGAATGTTTTACCGTTTCATTATTCGAAAACCTGAATTGTTTCGGTATAGAAATAAAAATCTCTTATTCCGCAGGAGGCAAGCCGGGACTCTGGTCAGGGAAAACCGGTGTGTTGCCGATTCTTCCTTCTACTTCGGATTTGATGACGGCTTTTGTTCCGGCTTTCGGCATGAAAATTCCGGAAACAAGACTAAATGCCAGCAGGGAAACTACCAAGTACCAGGTGGTTTTTTCAATGAAGTCTGATGCTTTGCGGGCGCCCATCACCTGGTTGCCCATGCCTCCGAAAGTGGCGCTTAATCCGCCTCCTTTTGGGTTTTGAATCAGCACGGCAAGAACCAGCAAAACGCTAACGAGGATAATCAGGATAGTAAGAAAAACGTACATGTTAATTTTATTTATTTTTTAGAGATTCTAATTTGGCTGCAAAGTAAGTCTTTTTATCGGGATATATCAAGGCTAATTGCTCATAAATCCCGGCTGCTTTTTCATATTTTTTCTGAGCAACGTAAATCAAGGCGAGTGTTTCAGTGACCATTTCATTTTTCTCTACAAGGCTTTCCTTTGCCTGTCGAATCACTTTTTCGGCTTCCTCCGCTGATGTTTCCCGAATTGTAGCTTTTTTATCAATGGTCTCTTTTGGGTTTCCGATTTCATGTTCTATCTCAACATTTGAAGTAATAATAGAATTTTCAGGAACCTTTATTTCCGTTTCATTGGTAGTTTCTGATTTTGCCGGTGACTTTATTCTTTCGTCACTATTGAGCTGGTTTTTTTCCGAAACTTCTTTTTTACCCGATTTCAATAAATTCAACCATTCTGTAAACGAATGTTCATCGCTTTCATCCGGATAATTTGATTGAGTATTTAAGTCCGGAACAGGTGCTGTTATTTCAATTTCAGCTTCCGCTTCAGCCGTAATTTTTTTATTTTCCAAAAATGACTTTAGCGCGGAAAGCGCTTCATCCTTTCCGGGAAGATTAAAAGTGAGTTCACTGGTTTCTTCTATTTCTTCCAGAATTTCATTTTTTTCTGACAATGAATCAACTTCAGTTTCAGCGGTAATCAATACTTGTTCGTCAGAGGTGATTTTATTATCGGTTTGAGGAGCTTCAACAGATTCTGTTTGTTCAACAGGTTCCAATCGCTGAGCTGATGGAATTTCTTCAGTGGATGTTGATTCGGGTTGTTCGTCTTTTGGCTCAATTACAGGGACAAGAATTTCGTCCGGTTGTTCGCGGATAATATTTACTTCCAACTCAGGAATTCCCACCTGAATCAATTGAAACAAACCTTTTCTGTCCGGTGTTCTAATGGCTGCGCGGTTGAGCAACACCTCATTGTCCTCAGAGTTTGAGGTTTGCGTTTTCAGCGCCATAAGATTATACAAAATAGGGGAGAAGGGAAATTGATTGGCGGCTGAATGCAGTTCCTCCATAGAAGCGCCCCGGAGCAATGCCGGATGGTTGATCAAACGGTTGAAGCGCGCGCTGTCCATTACCAATTCACAAAGGCTTTGTTAAAAATGTCTTCCGCGATTTGCTGGTTGATACTCCGCACGAGTTGCGGCTCCACTTCGGCAAGGTTCAGGTCGCTGTCGAAATCATCATAGCGGGTGAAAGTTTGCGTCCAGTTTTCTTTTTCATTCAGGTTGTTGCGACAATCCACTTTCACGGCAATCGTGAGCCGGTTGATGGCGGTGGTTTGGTCGGCTGTAGATGCCTGTCCCCTGATGGAATAGCCGGTCACTACGCCCGAAAATTCCATATCACCACCAAAGTCCATAAGATTCAGGTTGGTTTCGGAAATGAACTTGTCTTTTAATAAATCGGTCAGTTCGATACTGACAACCGCATTGGCATTTTCAGACTGATTCGTGAAACTTTTAATGGTAATCGTTTTGATATTTGGCGGGATGGAAGCGCCTGTGAAAGAGTAAATTTTACAGCCGGTGTTTAACAGACCAAAAAAAATTAAACAAAAAGAGATTGTAGAAATTGTAAAGTGATATTTTACTTTTTGATTCATTTTTCTCAATGCTGTTTTTTGATTAAGAAATATTTTTAAATAACTTCCTCAACGCATCTAACATCTAAAGTCTAATATCTAATATCTGCTAATGCAGTTCTCATCACTCTTCAAGGTCATATTCTTTGATTTTCCGGTATAATGTTCTTTCTGAAATGCCAAGGTCTGAAGCGGCATTTTTACGTTTGCCTTTATGTTTTTTCAACGCTTTCTGAATCAATTCTTTTTCTTTCTCCGCGATGGAGAGTGATTCGTCTTCCACTTCTTCATGATGATTAAAAGTATCAGTGCGCTCGAGAATCACCGGTTTTTCAGGGGTGAGCCGCTGATATTCACCGCCTACCGCAATAGACGATTTTTCGGAAAGCAGGGTTTCTTCCGGATATTTTGCAAGGTCAAGATTATTGCGCGAGGCGGTTTCAAAAATGAACTTCTTCAAGTCGTTCAAATCTTTTTTCAGGTCGAAAAACAATTTATAGAGAATGTCACGCTCGGTAAATTCATTGTTTGCGCCATTTCTGCTCAACACAGCCGGCAGGTTGCTGTGTGTAATTTCCGCGAAATGATGTTTTAATTCGGCTGCGGTAACGATTTTTTCTTTTGCCAAAACGGAAAGTTGTTCAGCGATATTTTTTAATTCACGGATATTGCCGGGCCAGGGATAATTGATTAATAAATGACGGGCTTCATCATCCAATGAAACAGGTTGTGTTTTATAGCGTTCGGAAAAGTCAATGGCGAACTTGCGGAACAACACATAAATATCTTCTTTTCGATCGCGCAGGGGCGGCACTTTAATGGGAACGGTATTCAAACGATAGTAGAGGTCTTCCCGAAATTTTCCTTTTTTGATAAACTCGGTTAGTTCAATGTTCGTGGCGGCAATGATGCGGACATCTGTCTTTTGTACTTTGGAAGAACCAACGCGGATGAACTCGCCCGTTTCCAATACGCGCAACAACCTCGCTTGGGTGCCGATGGGCATTTCCCCGATTTCATCCAAAAAAATGGTTCCGTCTTTCACGGTTTCAAAGTATCCCTTGCGTGCTTCATGCGCTCCGGTGAAGGAGCCTTTTTCATGCCCGAACAACTCGGAGTCAATCGTGCCTTCTGGAATAGCACCACAGTTCACCGCGATGAACGGATTGTGTTTGCGCGGGCTGAGTTGATGAATGATTTGTGAAAAAATTTCCTTTCCCACTCCGCTTTCCCCGGTAATCAGTACAGTGAGGTTGGTGGGTGCAACGCGCACGGCTATACTGAGGGCGTTGTCCAATGGTTTGGAACTGCCAATGATGCCGAAGCGGTTTTTAAGCGTTTGTAATTCCACGTGATGCGTTCAGTTTTTTTGTTGATTGATTCTTTGCGGCTTCCACAACGCCCAGCAATGTCGCAGCCGTACACCCGGTGACTTTTACCATCGCGTAATCCCCTTTTTTAAATTCACCTTTCGGAAAAACGATGACCTTGTTCTGACTGTTGCGCCCAAACAATTCTTCGTCTGATTTTTTTGAAACACCTTCCACAAGCACTTTGAATGTCTTTCCGATATCGCGTTGATTGCTTTCCAAAGATTTTTTTTGCTGCAATTGAATGACCTCTTGCAATCTGCGTTTTTTGATTTCAAGCGGTATATCGTCCGGATATTTTCTTTCAGCCAACGTGCCCGGTCGTTCGGAGTAAAAAAACATGAACGCCCAGTCGTAACTAACCTGTTCCATGAGGCTCAAAGTTTCCTGATGGTCTTCTGCGGTTTCCGAACAAAAACCCGTAATCACATCGGTAGTGATGCCGCAATCGGGAATGATGTTGCGAATCGCATTGATTCTGTCCAAATACCAATCGCGATGATGACCGCGATTCATTTTTTCCAAAATTCTGGAACTGCCGGATTGAACAGGTAAATGGATGTTGTTGCAGATGTTTTCATACTTCGCGATGGAATGCAGCACATCATCCGTCATGTCGCGCGGGTTGGAAGTTGAAAAGCGCACTCTCAAATCAGGATGAATTTCCGCCACGCGCTCAAGCAATTGGGCGAAGGTGCAGGTTTCGCCTTGCAAGCCGCCATTGGAAAGCGCCTTCTGAATCTCTTTTTTGGAGGAATGTTCTGAGTTCCATTGGTAAGAATCCACATTCTGACCGAGCAGGGTGACTTCGCGATAACCTTGTTCAAACAAATGACGCGCTTCATGCAGAATGGATTCGGGGTCGCGGCTGCGCTCGCGTCCGCGGGTAAAAGGCACCACGCAAAATGAGCACATGTTGTCGCAGCCGCGCATGATGGTGATGAAAGCCGTGATACCATTACTGTTGAGCCGCACCGGGCTTAGTTCGCTGTAGGTTTCTTCCCTTGAAAGCAACACGTTCACCGCTTTTTGTCCGCTGCCCGCTTCTTCTACCAATTTTGGCAAGTCGCGGTAAGCATCCGGACCAATCACGATGTCCACCAATTTTTCCTCTTCCAATAGTTTCTCTTTCAGCCGCTCCGCCATACAGCCGAGGATACCGACCAATGCTTCCGGTTTTTGCTTTTTGATATGATTAAGCTCTTTCAAACGATTGCGCACCCGCTGCTCTGCATTGTCTCGAATCGCGCAGGTGTTGATGAGAATGAGGTCGGCAGTTTCGTAAGATGTAATCGGTTGAAAACCATCTTCCATCAGGATGGAAGCCACAATTTCACTGTCACTGAAATTCATCTGGCAGCCGTAGCTTTCGATATAAAACTTTTTGCCGTTGTCGCGCACCGGCTTTTTGTCAGATACAAACGATTCCCCCTGGCGGTTTTCGTCAATAGTTTTTGTAAAAGATGCGATGATTTGGCTGCTGCCTTCCATTGGATATTTTTGCGATTGCAAAAGTAACATTTTTTAGGGTGGGTGACAGA
>JBGTCY010000023.1:0-7511 GCA_041748615.1 Chitinophagales bacterium | reverse complement strand
ATACTTTCAAGGAACTGCTTGTTTACACCTCTGGTGATGTGCAAGAAGCATTGAGTTGGCTGAATGAATTGGACAGGGAATATAAGTTAACTGACAATGAATACGGGATGGGCGATTTCATTGAAGATTTGAAAAAGCAGGGTTACCTCCGTGAGAATGAACAAGGACAGCTTAACATTACGGGAAAAACAGAACAAACCATCAGGCGTAGCGCTCTGGATGAAATTTTTGGCAAGCTGAGAAAAACGAAAAGAGGCAGTCATCAGACGCCTTACACTGGAACCGGTGATGAACAAAGCAGTGACAGGCGGCAGTTTGAATTTGGTGACGCGCTTGACCAGATTTCAATGACGGATTCTATCCGCAACGCGCAAATCCATCATGGAATCGGGAGTTTCGCATTGACGGAAGACGACCTTGAAATCATCGAAAAAGAAAGCAAATCCCAAGTGAGTACGGTGCTGATGATAGACATCTCGCACAGCATGATTCTCTATGGCGAAGACCGTATCACCCCCGCCAAAAAAGTGGCGATGGCGCTGGCGGAATTAATCACGACAAAATACGCCAAAGACACGCTCGACATTCTTGTATTCGGTGATGACGCGTGGCAAATCGAAATCAAAGATTTGCCTTATTTGCAAGTAGGACCGTATCATACCAATACCATCGCGGGTTTGGAACTTGCGATGGATATTTTGCGCAGAAGAAAAAATCCGAACAAACAAATTTTCATGGTCACCGATGGCAAGCCGACCTGCATGATTGAAGGCGGGCGCTATTATAAAAACAGTTTCGGACTTGACCGGAAAATCATCAATAAAACCTTGACGCTCGCTAAATCATGCAGAAGATTGAAAATGCCGATTACCACTTTCATGCTCGCGCGCGACCCTTATTTGCAACGGTTTGTCCGCGAGTTCACGGAAGTGAATCATGGAAAAGCATTTTACACCAGCCTGAAAGGTCTGGGAGAATATATTTTTGAAGATTATGAAAAGAACAAGCGAAAATGGGTGTAAAAAATAATCAAATAAACAATCAATGACGACAAAAAATCAACTTCAAATTACAGCCATCAAAACACTGGGTGAGTTGAAGCAAGCAGGTTATCAGACCCGCTCCATTAAAGATGAACTGCGAGAAAACCTGATATTGCATCTGAAAAACAAAACCCAGCTGTTCAAAGGTATTTTGGGTTATGAAACAACCGTGATTCCGGATATTCAACGCTCGGTTTTGTCAAGACACAATATCGTGTTGCTCGGATTAAGAGGGCAGGCAAAAACCCGGATAGCCCGGCTAATGACGGAGTTGATGGATGAATACATTCCCGTGGTGGAAGGCGCTGAACTGAATGACGACCCGTTTCATCCGATTTCAAAATATGCCTGCGACCTCATCGCGGAAAAAGGAGATAAAACGCCCATCGCGTGGCTGCATAGAGACGAGCGTTATGCCGAAAAACTCGCTACGCCTGATGTGTCCGTTGCTGATTTGATTGGCGATGTGGACCCGATTCGCGCAGCCAACATGAAACTATCTTATTCCGATGAACGTGTGCTCCATTTCGGGTTGGTTCCGCGTTCGAATCGCGGCATCTTCGTAATAAACGAGTTGCCCGATTTACAACCGCGTATTCAGGTTTCGTTGTTCAATATTTTGCAGGAAGGCGACATTCAGATTCGCGGATTCAAACTGCGACTGCCCTTGGATATTCAATTCGTGTTCACCGCCAATCCAGAAGATTATACCAATCGCGGTTCGATTGTGACACCGCTCAAAGACCGCATTGAAAGTCAAATATTGACACACTATCCGAAAGACATTGAAATTTCAAAACAAATTACATTGCAGGAAGCGCATACCGCTCCCGAGCAAAAAAACGCGGTGCATTATAATGAGTTGATTTTAAACCTGAATGAACAAATTGCAGTCGAAGCCCGCAAAAGTGAATTTGTGGATGCGAAAAGCGGAGTGTCAGCGCGGCTCACGATTTCATCATTCGAAAATCTTGTCAGCGCAGCGGAAAGAAGAATGTTGTTAAACAATGAAACGGAAACGCATGTCCGCATGACGGATTTTTGGGGCGTGGTTCCGGCTATCACCGGAAAAATCGAATTGGTCTATGAAGGTGAACAGGAAGGACCGTTTATTGTGGCGCAAAATCTCATTGGAAAAGCGATACGTTCACAATTCACTTTTTACTTTCCTGACCCTTCCAAATTGAAAAAACATAAGCAGGTAAGAGTGTATCAAAAAATCACGGATTGGTTTGCTTCCGGCAATTCGATGGATTTGATGCTGGATACTTCAGGGGAAAAATATGCGTCAATGCTTAACAGCGTTTCAGGTCTTGAGGATGTTGTTACCAAATATCATCCTCAGCTCAAGGGCGATGAGAAACTTTTCATGATGGAGTTTGTGCTGCATGGTTTGGCAGAGTTTTCGCTGTTAAGCAAAAGTTTGCTTGAGGCGGGAATTCAATTCAAGGATATGCTGGGCGCGGTTTTTTCCGGGAAAGCAAGTGATTTTGAAAATGACGAAGACTTGTATGCGGATGAGGAGTTGAATAATTAAAGTGACCAAAATTTCCAAAAACACCTTCTCCTTTGGAGAAGGAAAGGATGAGGCGATTTTAAAAAAGCGATTTTTAGAGCCTCCCTAAATTCGTTTTAAACCGAGAAAAAAAAGAAAATAAAACTTAGATGAAATCCTATTTTATAAAATACTTTCTGATTTTTTGGTGTTTATTTTTCATTCAACAAAAAACTGTCGCGCAAAATATTCCCGTTCTCACTTTTGGGCAGTTTGAAAAATACCTGCATCCCAAAAGTGACACAATTTATATCATCAATTTTTGGGCAACGTGGTGTAAACCCTGCGTTGAGGAATTACCTGTATTTGAAAAAATGCATCAGGAGTATCTGAATAAAAAAGTGAAAGTATTGTTAGTCAGCTTGGATTTTAAAAGTCAGTTCGAAAAAAAGGTAGTACCTTTCGTGAAGAAAAATGAATTGAAATCAACAGTGATTTTGTTGGATACGCAGGGCGATAATCAATTTATTGACAAAGTGAATCCGCAGTGGCAGGGAACCATTCCCGCGACCGCGGTCATTCAAAGCAGTTCGAAAACCAATCTTTTTTTTGAACAACAATTCACTTATTCCGATTTGGAAAAAATAATCAAACCTTTAATTTAAAAGCAACGACAGCTATTTTTTAACTTAAAATAAACTGAAATGAAAATTCTGACATCCACCGTAGTATTTATCGCGATAGTAGCGCTCGCGCAAATTTTTTACAACCAACAGGATATCAATGCCAAATCAAATTCAAAACCTGAAAACAACAATGAAGGTTATCAGATTGGTGATTATGCCACGGATTTTAAATTGAAAAATGTGGATGGCAAATTAGTTTCACTTACAGATTTTAAAGAAGCCAAAGGCGTGATTGTGATTTTCAGTTGCAATCATTGTCCCTATGTAAAACTCTATGAAGACCGGATGGTGGAGTTGGATAAAAAGTTCAAAAAAATAGGATATCCCGTAATAGCCATTAATCCAAATGACACGGAAAAATATCCTGATGATTCGTTTGAAAACATGCAAAAACGTGCGAAAGAAAAAGGATTTTCTTTTCCTTATGTGATTGACGAAACACAGGATGTAGCAAAGAGATACGGAGCCGTCCGCACACCGCAGGTTTATTTATTGCAGAAAGAATCAAATGATAAATACCGTGTTGCCTATATCGGTGCGATAGATGATGATACCGAAGGCAAGAAAAAAGATAAAATCCGGTACGTGGAAAATGCCATCAGCGCGCTTGAAAAAGGGGAGAAACCGAATCCTGATTTTACGAAAGCCGTTGGATGTACCATCAAATGGAAAAAATCCTGAGAACGCTTTCCTGAATTTTAATCATTCGTTTTTTGCAGAAGATTTGTGCAGTAAGATTTGCATTTATTCCAATCATCTTCATAATATTTTTTCACGCGCTCTAAGCTTTCAGCAGGAATCAGGGATTTTTTTGAAAGCAGAAAATCCGGTATCAGCAAAGCGGTGTATAAGAAGAAGTAGCTGACAAGCAGTTGTACTCTTTTTTGGATAAAATTCAGCAGAGGATTTTGTGAAAAAATTCTTTTCTTTTTGCTGAAAAAAAATCCGGCAACCTTGCGCATCACTTTCAGTTGTTTTTCATTGTAAGAAGCATGGTGGGGCTTCAATGAAATTTCATCCATGTTGCAATGTGTTCCTGTATATTTCAGAATGGATTCAATAAATGTGATAGGATTTTTTTTTAAATCTTCATAAAACAAAACCAACGGACGGAGTTGAAATAATTTTTCGAGAAATTCAATTTTCGGATAAAAAAATGTTTTATCTGTTTTCCAGATTCCCTGATTTTTTTCAAGGTCAAAAAAAGCGTCAAAAGATAAACTACCACCGTTTTTCACATACCGCCTGTATTGCGAAGCGAGCCATGAATCATGCCTGCGTAAAATGATAATCACCTTTGCTTGCGGAAAATGCCGGGCGAATTTCAATGTTTCTTCTTCCAATTGATTATCAAATTCACGCGAGACTAAAATTTTGTCTGAGGATGAATTTTTGATCAGTTTTTGAGCATGCCGGTAGCGATGAGTGGGCAGATATTCAATACCTTTGAGCTTTGGAAATACTTTATGTTGTAAAAACTTTGAGGCTGTTTTTCCCAAGCCAACATGAAAGTAGATTTCATTTTCTGCCATGAAGTAAAAATAGGAAAGTCAAACCTTAAACCATCTTTTCAGACTGACAAATGTTCATGATGAGTTCTCTTTCAGCGAATGACTTCAGAAACATTTCTCTGTTTCATCCGTAAAATGACAACGCAGAAAGTCTGCACATCAACCCTAACTCAATTTACTTATGGATTGCTTTTTCAGAGTTGCAAAATCTTGCAATGTTTTTTTTATTTCTGCACTATTTCTGCTGCCGTTTCTTTCATTTGCAAATCTTCAAAAAGTCGGTATCAGTCTCACAGACCCTGATGATGTTACGCAGGAGTCATTCATTTACTTTTATGAGGATGCGACTCAAGATGTTGATTTGCAGTATGATTTCAGAAGACATCGTGATAGTACAAGTTTTGCTTTTTATTCTAAAATTTACTCTGGTTCATACAGTGTGCAAGCGCTTCCATTGTTAACGGATGACCGCAGCGTACAGTTTGGAATTGATGCCGCTTTAGACGGATGGTACGCGCTCAGGCTGATTGATATTGAGGGGTTGTGTCCATCGGTGGGAATCGTCTTGGAAGACACGCAGACAGGCACGCGTCTCAATTTACGTCAGCAGGATACTTACTGGTTTCACATGGTATCCGGTAATGAAAATCTACGCTTATTAGTGCATCTCAACGCGCCTGTTGAAATCAACGCTACGGATATTGGTTGCGATGGTGAGCCTGCTACGCTGGAAGTTGTTCAGCCGGGCAGCTACCGCTGGAATTACCAGATTATGGACGATAACAATAACATTATTGATGCCGGAAACAACTGGAATGGAACATTGATGATTCAAAACTTAATCCATGATGGTGTTTACCGGATTTCGCTGACAGATACTTTCGGCTACACTTTTGAAACTGAAGTGACTATCAATGAGCCACAGCCGGTAGTTGCCGATTTTGTGGTTTCTGATTCTGTGACTTTGGCAAATCAGCTTGTTTTTTTCTTTGACTATTCTTTTGGCGCTTCCGATTATCTCTGGGATTTTGGTGATGGCACTGTTACGCAGGGAACGGCTTATCCATCACATACATTCAATGCTCCGGGAACTTATGAAGTTGTTTTCACTGCATTGAATACTTCTTGTGACGATGTGATGATTAAAACCGTTACCGTTGAAGATCCGCTGACCGGAATTCACCAGCCGGATGATGCAACCCTCAATATTTATGCGGCAAACAATCAACTGTATCTTGATTTTCAGCAACTGTCGCATCCTTTCGCGGAAGTGCGAATTTTCAACATGCTCGGACAACAACTGATGCAGGTGAGTATTCCGGCAAATGGTTTGCAAAAAATTCAACTTCCTGACGTAACCGGAAATTTCTTAGTGACGGTTTGGGTGGGGGAGAAAAAGTTTTTACGCAAGGTGAATCTTCAGAATTGAGGAATCATCTAAGACGCATTTCCAGAGTTACCATGTAACATCTAACATCTAAAATCTGAAAGCAAATACTACAAAGTGTGGGTGTTGTTTTACAACACTTATTGACTTACTCCCTGCAATGCTTGTCATAAAGTTGTTCGGCTTTTTCTGAGCCAAATTTTTCAGCTTTTTTTAAAAAGGGGCAGCCTTTTTCAAAATCATAAGACTCAAGATAAACAACGCCAAGATTAAAATATGCATTCGAATAGTTTGTATCCAATTCAATAGAACGTGTAAAATCCCTGATGGCATCCGTTGTTTTATCAAGTTGCAACAGTGTCATTCCGCGTTGATTCAGAATTTTCGCGTCATCGGGTTTCAGTTTTAATGCCGCGTTAAAACTTTCCAAGGCGTTTTGGTAATCCTCCTTAAAATAAAGGCACAATCCTTTGTTATAATGAATTTGAAAATTGGCAGCGTCATACTTCAGGGCGAAATCAAAATGTTCAAGCGCGATAGAATATTCTTCCCGGTTGCAATTTGCAATCGCGTCTTCTAACCGCATCAGCGCAATTTGACGATGTGAAAATGCGTACTTTTTTCCTTCCATCTCTAGATACACACTATCTTTTGTTTCTGTCAGTTTTGGAGTATTCTGCCCGGCAAGGAGGTAGAATGAAATCAGAAAAAAAGCGACAAAATAAATTTTCATGTAAAAACGCATCATATTTTCAGGATGTTTTTTGCAATACCCAGCCCCAGTTTCCTTTCATGGTGGGTTGGTAAAGACACTGCGAAAGTTCTGCCAGAAATTTTTTCCGGCTGATTTCATTTCCGCCTAAACTTTCAAGGTGCGGAGTGAACACCTGGCAGTCAATCATCCGGATGCCATGATGCTTCAAGGTCTGCACCATGAAGATAAATCCTGTTTTCGATGCATTGCTGACTTTAGTGAACATGGATTCCCCCGCAAATAAACCACCCAGCGAAATGCCATATAGTCCGCCCGCAAGCGTTCCCTGGTACCAAACTTCCACGGAGTGCGCGTAACCCATGTGATGGAGTTGGAGATAAGCATCCTCCATATCTTGTGTAATCCAGGTGCCTTTCTGTCCCGTTCGTTTTTGCTCTTTGCAGGCATGAATCACCGATTCAAAATCCTTGTCGAAAGTGACTTCAAAAACGCAATCGTCTAAAATTTTTTTCATGCTGCGCGAAATCTTCAAATCATCCGGGTAAAGAATCATCCGTGGGTCAGGCGACCACCACACAATCGGATCGCCTTCGTTGAACCATGGAAAAATTCCGCTTTTGTATGCCTGCAATAATCTGCCGGGACTTAAATCACCTCCTATCGCGATGAAGATC
>JBGTCY010000022.1:0-14623 GCA_041748615.1 Chitinophagales bacterium | reverse complement strand
TAAAATAACAGGTGTTGTTTTTTTAATCTTGATTCTTATCTGGTTGATATTGTCATTGATATTATCACCCACAGCCACCGTAGAACGCGCATTAACAATTGATGCACCTGTGTCTGTTCTTTTCGAGAATGTGAATACCCTCAAAAACTGGGAAAAGTGGTCCTATTGGCACCGGTTAGAACCTTCCCAGCAAATCGTGTATAGCGGACCGTTATCCGGGACAGGAAGTTCATATTCATGGAATGGAAAAAAAACCAAACAGGGAACAATCACAATCACAGAGAGTGTGCCGGAAGAAAAAATCGTATTTGATTTGGATTTTAAATCGCAAGGAAAAGGAATCGGAATCTGGACATTTAGGCAGGATATTGGAGGCATAAAAGTAACACAGAAATTTCAAACAGAATCAAATTTTGCAAGTAGAGTATTTGCTAGACTATTCATGGGAAAAATAATCGGAAAATCTTTCGAAGAAAATCTCAAAAATTTGAGCGAGGTCAGTAAAAAAGATTTTATCCCCTACACGATTGACATCACAGAAATGGATTTGCCCCGGATGTGGGTGATGTCAAAGAGAGACACGACAACATTTTCAAAACTTCCTGCTACCAAAGACAGCATCTTCGAAATTTTGAAAACTTCTATCCCGGATAAATATCAAATGAAAGATATTACTTATCCGCCCATGATAATCTGGCACATGAGAATGGATTTATCGGATTTTGTTGATTTTGAACCTGCTTTTGTAGTCGCTGATACTTTTAAAGCGCCAAAAGGTTTTAAAGTCAGGAGATTGGAAGGACCTGTTATTGTCACTACTCACGTTGGAGATACAAAAAATATTGAAAAAACATATTCTGCATTCGCAGAATGGATGAGAATGCAAAAAATATTTCCAACAGCATCAGGATGGGAAGTATATACAGTAAACTCTGAAAATGAGCCGGACCCCTCCAAGTGGAGGACTGAGATTTATTTTCCGGCAGCGCCTTTAGAGATGAATAAGCAAGCCGAATAAAACCGAAGTGAATACCTTATTTGATTGCTATCCTCTTTTCGCTTTTTCCCAAATCACAGTTTGTTTTCCTTTGATTGCCCTGAAGAATCCAGCGTAAACTGCATAATTCATGATGAAAAAATAGTAAGGTACAAAAAAGGCTTTCAGCTTGATTTTTTGCTGCTCAAGTAAAAAACCAATCATCGCGAGTAAATAAAATCCGCATTGCGCCAGGAAAAAGAAATGAAGGAAAGTGTTACCATTCAAATAAACCAGAAACAAATTACTGAAAAACAAAAGCGGCAAAGCTAAAGGCGCGAGTGTCCATCGCAACACCCGGTGTGAAAGATATTGAAATGAAAGTAGTCCGTAACGAAATGGATTTAAAAGCGCTGAAAGCCGCACCACCGCCTGCATGCCGCCTGCGGCAATTCTGATTTTTCGCTTCAATTCTTCACTGACCGATGCCGAGGGTCCTTCCAGCGCGTAAGATTCCGGTTCGTAGGCTATCCGGTAACCTTTTCTGGCAATCGTCAGCGTCATTACAAAATCTTCAACAATCGTGTCGGCAGGCACGGGTTCAAATAAAACGGTTCTGATGGAAAATAATTCACCGGCAGCGCCTACGGCTGAATATAACTCGGCATCCCATTTTTTCAGCGTGGATTCATATTTCCAATAAATGCCCTCTCCCGCACCGGTGGCATCATCTTTTTCTTTCATCGCGATTCTTTTCTCTCCGGCTACCACGCCCGTTTTTTCATCCCGGTAATGACGCACCATCTTTTTAATGGCTTCCCGATTGACGAAAGTGTTTGCATCTGTGAAAACAACAATCGGTGTTTTTACAAAACCCAATGCCCGGTTGGTGGCAGCGATTTTCCCCCTTCGTTCCGGCTGGTGGAGCAACACCACCTTGGGATATCTTTTGATGATTTCCGGAGTGTCGTCATCTGAGCCATCCGTCACAAACAGCAAGTGCAGCTTTTGTTGCGGGTAATCAAATTCCAGGCAGTTTTTGATTTTTTCCTCGATGAAATCAGCTTCGTTAAAAGCAGCCACCACAATCGTTACATCGGGAAGTTCTTCTTCGCTTTGAGAAGGCGTATTTTTCTTTTTTGAAAAAATATTTTTGAGTTTAATTAAAAAAAATAAAATCATACCATAGCCCAAATAGGTATAAAGCACAATTCCAAGTGAGAACCCAAAAATAATTTTTAACAATAAATCCATTCTGCGGGGGTATAATTAGTTACCGGCAAAATAAGCGAGCCTTAAAGAAATGTTAAATATCCCTTATCCACACAGGACTTGATTTTTAGCGGGAATTGTGCCAACTTAACCGCTTAAATTTGACGCATGGACATGATGTATTTTTTTAAGGTGCTTGCCCGCAGGATGTGGCTCATCTTGATTGTGGTTTTGGTTGCTGTGGGAACTACTTATTTTTTCACCGGCAATTCTGAAAAATTATTTAAATCAACCGCCCGTTTAACTACCGGCATTGTGGATAACCCTGAAGATGAGGGTAAATATGTCCATCCCCAAAAAATAGATGGAAAGTTTAATAATCTGATTGAAATTTTGAATTCGAGGGTGGTGCTGAATCAATTAGCCTATCGCCTCATCTTGCATGATATTAATAACGCCTATCCTTTTCGCAATGCCAACCCGCTTCGTGAGGAATTTTCAAATGATAAACTGAATGATGCGATTGTTTCTTTTAAAATGAAACATGATACACTTGGAACACTTTCTTACTCCGATGACAGAGACAGGATGCTGAATGAAATCCTGCGTACGATGGGTTACGATTATGACGCGTTGAGAGCGGCTATTAAAGCTGAGCGTCAGCGAGACTCTGATTATCTGAAAGTGGAGTTCCACTCCGAAAACCCAGAATTGTCTGCTTACGCGGTAAATGCGGTCTGCGAAGAGTTTGTCCGTTATTATAAATCCATCAGGACCGAGCAGAAAAACAGTTCGGTTGTTTTTTATTCTTCCCAGGTTGAAGAAAAACAGAAAATACTGACGGAAAAAAAAGATGAACTCAACCGGTTTAAGTTGGAAAACGGTATCGCGGATTTGAGCAGTCAGCAGGGTTCCATTTTGCAACAAATCCGGTTGATGGAACTACAGCGGGAAGATGAAAAGAAAAAAATCCCCACCTATCAGAATACTTTGGATAATGTTACGCGAACAAAAGCGGAAGGCGACCAGTCTTCTTTGGAATTACAGGAAAAAAACCGCAGAATCAATAATCTGAGAAATGAAATCAATTATCTGAATGACAAGTATATTAATGGCGGTTCAAAGGATAAAAAACTCTATGAACAAATCGAAAAGCTCAAGATTGAATTGAGAAATGCCATCAATGAGGTCACGATAGCATCCAATAAAGGAGATAATAAAGATTTTAAAACAATCCTAAGCGAAAGCGAATTGAATCTTGAACTGGCAAAAGTGAGCGTAGTTTCCATTGACAGGGAAATTCAAAGACTGCGGACTGAATTAGCAATTCTGGTTTCATTAGAACCGAGAGTTACCACGCTTGAGCGCGAAATAACGATGGCGGAAGAAGCTCACAAAGATGCGGTGAGCAAATTGAGCGCAGCCAACGCGGAATCCATCCGCTCGGAAAGCCGTTTGAGACAGGAAGAAATCGGAATCCCGGCTTCAAGCCCCGAACCGACCAAAGAATTAGTGTTCTCGCTTTTCTCAGGAATGTTGAGCCTGAGTTTTTGCATTGTGCTGTTTTTCGTTTTGGAATATTTGGATATTTCCATCAAAACTCCCACGCAGTTTGAAAAATTCACCAACATCCGCCTCATTGGATTTTTAAACCAAATCAATTTTATCAATTTTAACCTGGATGTCAACTTCATTGATATCAACCTTGAATCTATTTTTCATAGTTCGAATGAAAATCCACAATTCGAAACCTTCAAACAATTAATCAGAAAAATCAGGTTCGAGATTGAATCAACAGATGCCAAGCGTTTCTTAATTACAAGCACCAGGGAGCGGGAAGGGAAAACTTTTTTACTCATTTCATTGGCTTACACGCTTAGCTTGAACAATAAAAAAGTATTGCTGATTGACACCAATTTCAAAAACAATACTTTGACCAACATGCTTTCAGCAAAACCCGCGCTGGAAAAGCATTTCAACCAGGCTTTGGTGAAAGAAGACGTCATCACGAAATCAAAGTTGAAAGGGATAGATGTGATTGGATGTTACGAAGGAAATTATTCCCCTTCAGAGGTTTTCTCACAAACTAATTTCCACAATCTTTTAAATGACCTTGCGCAGCATTATGATTTCATTTTCCTGGAAGGCGCGGCATTGAATGAATACTCTGATTCAAGAGAGTTAATCAGCAGCGTAGAAAAGGTGATTTCCGTTTTTTCAACCAACACGGTCATCAAAGAACAGGACAAATCTTCCATCGCCTATTTGCGTGGATTAGGAGATAAATTTATGGGTGCAATTCTCAACAAAGTGGAAATGAAAAACCTGAATTAAACGCGGAATATATCAGTATATATTTTCGCAGGTTTTTTTATTTGTTATTTTTTTAGCGGTTATACTCCTGTTTAAAATCAATTCCGTTTTCTTTTCTTAATTTTTCTATATTCGCACATGCCTAAAATGGGCATCTATTGGATTAAAAGAAAACTTGCATGGCAGTAAAACAACAAACAATCAAACAACAGCCTGTTAAAAAAAGCAAATACAAATTAGACCCGCTCAATGTCGCCTACGGAATCGGAGCGGCAATTGTCATTTTTGGCTTACTGGCTAAGTTTCTTCATTTTCAATATGCCAATGAATTTCTATTCATCGGGCTGGCGACCGAAGCGGTGGTTTTCTTTATTTCAGCTTTTGAAACAAAAAGAGAAGAAAAAGATTATAAATGGGAAAAACTCTTTCCCCAATTAGTCCGTGAAGATGAATCGCCCATCGAAAGACTCGAACAATTAGTAGAAAAAGCCAACCTTGACCCCATTGTTTTGGAAAAACTCACCCGGAGTGTGGAATTGTTAGAACAAAACATCACTAAGATGAGCGAAATTTCAAACACCGCTCAGTTTTCCGAACACATTGAAAGAATGAAACATGCCTCTGAAACTTTTGAAGACGAGGTAGTTCGTTTGAATAAGAGCATCTCAGAAATGAATGCTTACTATGAGAGAATGCTTGATGTTTTCGGAGGACAGCAGCAAATTAAAAGATGAAATCTGAGTTCTACGGATTAAAGTATTAACAACATGAGGGGTACCAATCCATTACGGCAAAAACTGATTAATTTATTATACCTGGTTCTCATCGGGATGATAGTTTTGAACCTCCCTGTGGAATTTATTGAAGCGTTTACAGATTTGAACAAAACACTCGAACGCGCCAATTACCGGCTTGACCAACGCAACCATTCATCATTGCAGCAGGTAGCCCAGTTTTCAAAAGTGGATTCCGCGCGCTTCAGTACAATCTATCGTGACATGTTAAACATCAAGGCGATTAGTGACAGCGCGGTGGAATACCTTGACTCCATCAAAACCGACCTGATTGCACGTTCGGGAGGTTATGGGGATTATCATCATTTGAAAAAAGCGATTGACGCCACCATTCCGACAAGACGGATGATAAATGACGGGATTGCAATTGAAACGAAGGAAGTGCTGACCCGAACAAAATTAGAGTTGATGAACTATCTTGATGCACATGAGCAAACCATGCTGGATACGGTTTTAATAACCAACGATACGGTAATTAAGGCGACAGGAATGCCCTATAAGTGGGAAAAATATTTCTTTGATAATGTACCCCTTGGCGCGGTCATCGCTTTATTGACAAAGTTTCAAAATGATGTCAGGCTTGCCGAGTCAATCGTGGTGAATAAATATTATCAGCGCGCTGAAGCCGGTATCAGTTATGTTTTGACGCAAAGCGTTCCTTCCTCGCGGGAAGAATTTAAAGATGAACTGATATTGGAACGTGCGGAAAAAAGGTTGGATGTTTTTAACATGGGAGAAGAAGCAACTGTTAAAGTGACCATTCCCGGAACACCTGAAGAAGTGATTAAAACCGCGGTCATCTACACCTATGACCAAAATAATAACATCATTGACAGTTTCATCTTTAAAGAAGGAGTAGGAGAAATCAGCCTGAGCACTGACCAGATTGGTGAGTTTAAAATCAAAGGGGTGGTAAAATTCAGATACCCGGATGAAGGGATTGGTGAAGCCCAGGAAGAGCAGGTTGAACAGGTTCGGGAGTCACCCCAAAAGGAACACACGTTTGAATTAGATTACACCGTGGTGAATCCAAAGCCCAATATCAGCCATCGTGATTATGACCTGATTTATGTCGGCATCAATAACCCCATCAATGTGTATCATCCCGAATTCTCGGCTGAAAACTATAATGTCTCCATCAGCCAGGGCAAAATCAGCTATGATGGAAAGGACTTTTTTGCGAGAGTTTACCGCCCGGGATTTGTGACGGTCACATTGTCTGTTCCCGACCAGGGAGGCGGATTCAAAAAAGTAGCGGAACAGCAATTTAAAGTAGAAGATTTACCAAAACCCAGAGCTAAATTGTATAACTCTTATGGCGGGCAGCTTCCGGCAACCATTTTCAAAAAACAAAGAGAATTGAATGCCGACATGCAGGGCATGAGAGTGGATGCCAAATTCAGGGTGATGGAATATACCGTCACTTACATCAATAAGTCAGGTCTTGGGGTTTTCAAAGAACGTGTTAACGGCTCTTACTTTACTGATAAATCACTTGAATTAATTAACTTAGCGGAACCCGGTGACATTTATATATTTGAAGACATTAAAATCAAAGGTCCTGACGGAAAAAATATTGATGTGGACCCGCTGGCTTTTACCATCATTTAAAACTACCAAATCATTCAAGGCTTAATCATGGTTCCAAATTTTCTGAAACCGGTTTTATTATTATTCAAGTCAGGAATCTTGTTGTTTCTGTTCACTTTTTTTTTGAGTGAAGTTAACGCTCAGGATAGAAAATCAGGGTCTGATACATTGTTTCTGGAAGCTGTCATCAACAACGATAAAACGCTTGATGCCGGAAAAATTTACATTGTCAGGCACAATGTGAGGGTGGCAAAGGAAGCAACACTCACAATTCCGGCAAACACCAAATTGTTGCTTGATTTTAACACTTCCATTGTTGTAGAAGGCGGATTAAAACTAAACGGTAACTCATCTGCGCCCATTCAAATTTCAAGTCTTAACCCAAGAAATCCGGGAACCGGCATTGTTATCAGGGGAAATCAGGGAAAAGATATTGATATCAGGGGGACAAAATTCAGTCAGGTGAATATGCCCCTTCGATTCGATACGGATTGGTTTCGGGAAAATATCAGAATTCAGGAAAACATATTCACCAATATCTTAACCGGTGAACCGACTATTTTCATTACACATCCCATCTCTTCTTCGGAAGTTGTGAAAGGAAGAACCGTCAATTTTGTTTTTTCAGGCAACAGTTATATCAGCAACTGGGGTTCTATCTTCATTGAATACTTTCAAAGCAATGTGCTTGATTTAAAATTAACGGACAACCTGCTCACCAATAATGTGGTGTATGCAATCAGGACAGGCGACCCTGCCAATGCATTGATTTACGGACTGTATGATGAGGCAAAAAGTACATACACCGCCCAGATTTCCGGCAATTCTATTTTTGGAAATTACCAGGTGAATTCGGCAGCCGATACCATCATGCGTGAAGTCGGTATCGGTATCCAGGGAAATGGAGAGTATCTCAACATCCCCAATAACTTTTTCCGCTCCAGCGACCCCAATTATGTTTCTTCCACCTTCGACCATTTTTACCAAAACAGTAATCTGCCTTTATTAAGAGTCGAGCCGTTGTCAACTACTCCAACAGAAAATTTACCGCCACACATCTGGAAGGTGAAGATTAACGGAAAGGATATTGAAAATTATGCCGACCTCCCTCAGGTAGAAAACCGGGATGCCGTTTTTGAGGTTTATTTTAACAAGTATGTAGAAGCTATTGGAGATTATCAATTCGAATCCATTGTTTATGACACCGTCAATAATGAGTTAATCATCAATCCCATCCAGACTGCCGACAATCAATGGTCGCCCGACCACAAAAAGCTGACCTTCAAAATCAGCAATGCCAGTTTCCTGAATAACAAAGTCGGCTATGTAATTCTTTCAAATTACCGTGACAAACAAAATCAGGAAGTTCCTGATTTTACGATTGGTCAGCAACGCGCGGTGAACAGCTACAAGAGAATGAAAGGAGGAATTAAAACGGGTGAAATCGTCAGCAGACCGGACGATATTGGCGGTATTGATGTGGACATTGACAGGGGAGCTTTTTTGAAAACTAAAGAAGCGGTAAAAACGCTCCGCGCATTGACGGATATTGGTGATTTGTCTTATCTCGGACCTTTTGAATCTCTCGCGAAAACATGGGAAGCCGGATTGATGCTGGGTGCAACCAACTACACAGGTTCCATGGTGGACAAGTTTTTAGAAAGAGGTCATTACAACCTTGCCGGTGGAATTTATGGTCAGCACAATACCAACAAATGGTTTTCATTAAGGGCGATGCTTTGGGTGGGAAAAATCAGCGGAAGTGATATTACCAACTTATCCCTTTCTACAAGAGACCGTCTCGGACATTTTAAAAATGTGATTGTAGAAGGCAGTGCGACTTTTCATTGGCATTTGATGAAATACGGTACCAGCCGGGGCGAGCGGTTTACTCCCTCTATTTTTGCAGGTATATCTTTATACAGAAATAATCCGATGTCAAGATTATTTTTAACCCTCGACCAAGCTGGCGACCATGTTTATCTGAGGTATAAGGATGGTAATTTCTATTCCCCCAACTCTCGTTGGGACGGAACGAGCTGGCAGGACGGAGATTTCCAAAGCGAATTTAACGAAGCTAGTGAAGTATGGGTGCCTTTACAACCAATTGGCACGGAAGGACAAACAACCGGATTAGACCGAGACCCTGAAGCAGCGTTCAATGGGGAGAACGCTTTTCATTTTGAAAACAGAAACGTACCGAAGCAATATAGCAGAATACAAATCGGATTCCCCGTTGGCTTTGCAATCAATTATATTATCAGAAAAAAATGGAATATTGGCGCTGAAGTGGGTGTGCGGTTCACAACATCAAGGTACTTAGATGATATGGGCGGTTTCTATTTTGACAGAATTAATAATCACCAATCTATCATTGATGCGAATGACGTGATTAAAGGAAAAGCGGGACGGGATAAAGTGACTTTACCCAACACCATCTATTATACGGATGATGGAAACCGCTCTTCTGAATTTTTCACAGCCGCGTTGCTTTCAAATCCTTCGCTGGTTGAAACCGACAGGAATCCAAATCTGAATCACGCCTACGAATTTAATGATGCGCGCAGAGCGCCAAAAAACGCTGATAACTATGATATGTTTTTCTTTGGCGGGGCAAGAGTCAGTTATATTTTCAAAAAACGCCAGGAAAAAGATAAACCATTGAAAGCCGATGAAGCGGCAGATGCCTATGATAAGGATACCGATGGGGACGGACTTACTGATGCGGAAGAAAAGCAACTGGGGACAAACCCTAAAAAAGCGGATACGGATGGGGATGGATTAACCGATAAGGAAGAACTTGAATTGGGAACCAATCCGTTGGTGAAAGATACCGATGGTGATGGAGTGCCTGACGGAAAAGATAAATGTCCGCTCGTTGCCGGTACCAAAAAGAATCAGGGGTGTCCTGAAGATTGAGAACCGTTAAGTAAAATTTAGTTTTTAATTAAGTTAATAATGAACCATCTTGCCTTGAAAGGTTTTGTGAAATATTTTTTGATAGGATTTTTTGTAATGATGGCTCTGCCTTCCTTCGCGCAAAAAACAGTCGCATCAGCAAAAGATACCATAGCATTGGAGGGGTTCATAAGTGCTGACCAGGTACTCACCCCCAATCGAATATATTTAGTAAAATTTAATACAAAAGTCGGTAAAGGTGCAACACTTACCATCAATGCCGGAACAACGGTGGTCTTTGATGAAAATACATCCTTAGTTATTGAAGGCGGATTGAAACTGAATGGCGCGCCCAACAATTTTATAGAATTTACCAGCCTGAAAGTGCGTAAAGCGGGGAATGGAATCTTAATCAGGGGCGATGAAGGAAAAGACATTGACATCACCTATACTGTTTTTAAAAGCCTTTCTGTTCCAATCCGTTTTGAATCTGAATGGTACAGGAAAAATGTAAAGATTGAAAAAAACGTCTTTACCGAACTTTATACCGGGGAATCGAACGTGTTAATTACCCGGCCGGTGGTGGCGTATGAGCGTGGTGTAGATTATTCCGCAAGAATGTCATTCTCCAATAATGTTTTCGCGAATAACTGGGGTTCCATTTTTATAGAAAATTTTGAAGACAATCTGCTTAAACTGGAATTTAACAATAACCTCATTACCAACAATGTGGTGTTTGGCATTGATATCGGTATTCCTTCCAACACCCCCGTTTTTGGTATCTATGATGATATCGGTTATGACAATAAAATGCAGATGCGTGATAATTCTATTTTCGGCAATTATCAAATCAATTCTTCAACGGATACCATCATCCGTGAAATCAGCGTAGGGATTCAGGGCGATGGAAAGGACTTTGGTATTCCCAATAACTTTTTCCGTTCAAGGGACGGAGAATATATTTCATCAACTTTTGACCATTTTTATCAAAACAGCGAATTACCGTTACTGAAATCAGAACCCTTCCTCACTGAGCCGAAAGAAGCTACGCCTCCGCATATCTGGAAAGTTTTTATCAATGGGGCTGAAATAAAAAACTACGATGAACTTCCAGAAACAGAGCCCAGGGATGCGCGGTTCGATGTGTATTTTAACAAACCTGTTTCTGCGATTAACAATACTCAATTAGAAACAATGGTGTATGACACCATCAGTAATACTTTTCAGCGAAACCCTGTTACAATCACACAGCAAAAATGGTCACCGGATAGAAAAGTTTATTCCTTTGTTGTCAGCAATGCCAGTTTTTTCAGAAACAATCTGGCGCATGTTATCATTACGAATTTCAAAGACCAGGAAGGGTTTTTAGTGCCTGATTTCGCCATCGGAAGAAAAAAAGCAATCAATAACTACAAGCGCAACCGGACAGCAGCGCTCAAGACCACTGATTTAATCAGCGCGAGAACCGGTATCATCAGCGTTGACACGGAAGGAGGTGCATTACTGCCTGACCAGCAATCAGTGAAAACTATTGAAGCGCTGGCTGATCTTGGCGCATTATCTCAATTAGGACCCTACCGTTCTCTGAACAAAACTTGGGAAGTCGGATTGGCTGCCGGAGCTTCAAACTATTTTGGAAGTCTGACATATAAATTGGCGGCAAGAGACGAATACAATTTCGCGGGAGGCATCTATGGTCAATACAACATGAATAAGTGGTTTTCTTTCAGGGCGATGTTTTGGTATGGTAAAATTTCCGGTACAGATTTGAACGACCCTGACCCTGACAGAAGGCTACGGTTGAATAATTTTAAAAATAATATTGTTGAAGGCAGTATCACCGCACATTGGCATTTGCTGAAATACGGCACCAGCCGAGGAGAAAAATTCACGCCTACCATTTTTGGAGGCATTGCGATATTTCGAAATGCACCTATGTCAAAAATTTATCTTTATGACAGTCCTTCAAATAATCAACCCGTTTTTCTGACTTATCAGGACGGAAGGTTTTTATATGATGGTTCCGGAAATGATGTTTGGGTGCCCTTGAGACCAATCGGAACCGAAGGGCAAACGGTTGGAGGTCTCGACCCCGAATCTGACCCGTTGCGCAATTCGCCCAACCAGGCTTTATATGCCGACCGTGAAGCGCCCAGGCAATACAGAAAAGTGCAGGTAGCTTTTCCGATGGGCGTTTCTCTTGATTATATTATTTACAATAAATGGGTGATAGGCGCGGAGTTAGGAGTGAGAGTTACCACTACCAAATATCTTGATGATGTGGGCGGATATTATTTTGACAGAGGTTCAGCTTACAATGTTCTTTCTGATGGCAGCGTGTCCATGTTACTTGATGAATATGGACTACCGTTAGGTGCTCATCAATCTATTATCAATCAAAATGCGGGGAATATCTGGGGGAAAGTAAATGGAACCAAAATACTGATTGATGACCAATTGACTTTTACCGACCCCAATAATGGATTCTCAACCACCTACGCGACAGCAGCTTTGTTGGCTAATCCATCATTGGTTTTGTTGGATGAAGCGAGAGCCAACCCTAACCCCAATAGTCCGAATCCGAACAGCAGTTACAATAATGCTTTTACTTTTAATAATGGTAAAAGAGCCAATCCCAGGGCATTAGACCACTATGCATTTATCGGACTGAGAATCAGTAAGGTGATTGACCGTAAACACAAGAAGCAACCAACCACCTACAAGGAAAGAACAAGCGCTTATGTTGCTCCGCAAAAGAAAGAAGAGCCGAAACCGGTTGTGAAAAAAGAAGCTAAAGACTCTGATAATGACGGATTGTCGGATGATTACGAAAAAGAAATCGGAACTAATCCATTAAACCCTGATACGGATGGGGATGGATTGACTGACGGAGATGAAGTGAATCGCTATAAAACAAATCCATTGAATCCGGACACCGATGGTGATGGTTTGAAAGATGGAGATGAAGTTAATATTCATAAAACCGACCCGCTAAACCCCGATACCGATGGTGATGGATTGAGTGACGGGGATGAAGTAAATCGTTACAAGACAAATCCCTTAGACCCTGATACCGACAAAGGCGGAATCAGTGATGGACTGGAAGTGAACCGCGACAAAACCAATCCCTTAGACCCCAGTGATGACCTGATTGATAGTGATGGTGACGGAATTCCCGACATTCAAGATGACTGTCCGTTTGAATTCGGTCCGACATCCAACAGGGGATGCCCGGTGATTGAAAAACAGGAAAAGGAAATTGAGAAAGACCTTCAATCGCTGTTTAAAAACATTCAATTTGATACCAATAAGGATGTGATTAGAAGTGTTTCATTCAAGGATTTGAATACAGCTGCTCAGATTTTGAATGACAACGCTAAATACAATGTCATCATCGAAGGACACACGGACAATGTTGGCAATGCCGCATGGAACAAAACACTCTCTCAAATGCGCGCGGACGCGGTGAAGGGTTATTTGATTGATAAAGGTATCAGCCCGTCCAGAATTACCGCTATCGGTTATGGTCAGGAAAACCCGATTGAATCCAACCAGTCAGAATCCGGCAGACAAGCCAACAGGCGCGTGGAAGTGAGGATTATTAAATAATTCGAACGTCAATAGTTTTTCTTCTTCAAACACAAGCATATTTTTAATCAACCTCTGCCAATGCTCGCCTCTGGCGAGTGGGAACTATTAATTGGTATCCTGCCGAGGTGTGGCATAAGCAAAGCAAATAAAAGCCCATCAGCCGGAGGCTGGTGAATAGCGCACGCTCGTCAAAGGCGAGCGAGGGCAACACCGCAAGCTGACAATTATTTTGTGTTTACAACAAGAAAACTGAATTTATTCCGGATATGCTATCCGCACATGATAAATGCTGTTCAGCATTTTCTTATAGATTTTTTTGATGGCAGTGATCTCTTTAAATGTGATGTTGCTGTTTACCAACTGGTTTTCCTTGATTTTACTGTTAATGATGTTTTCTACTAAATTGTCAATATCCGCACTGGTGGGGCTGCGCAGGCTCCTTGCCGAAGCTTCTACCGAGTCGGAAAGCATCACGATTGCGGTTTCCTTTGAATAGGGAAGCGGTCCAGGATATCTGAATTTCTCCACATCGGTCTCCTTGTCAGGAAAATTTTTCAAATAAGAATGATAAAAATACTGCACCACAGTCGTGCCGTGGTGAGTGCGGATAAAGTCAATCAAAATTTCCGGCAGGTTATGTTTTTTCGCCATGAAAATTCCCTCTTTCACGTGACCAATAATTAGTTTGGCGCTTTCTTCAAATGACAGGTCATCATGCGGATTCATGTCAGGGTTTTGATTTTCGATGAAATACAGCGGGTTTTCCATCTTGCCGATGTCATGATAGAGAGCGCCAACTTTCACGAGCAGGGTGTTCGCGCCTGTTTCAAACGCGGCTGCCTCCGCGAGGTTGGAAACTTGCAGCGAATGCTGAAATGTGCCGGGAGCTTTGATGGACAATTCTTTCAGCAGCGGCTTGTTGATATCAGAAAGTTCAAGCAGGGTGATTTCAGAAACAAATCCGAATATTTTTTCAAAAATCGGTACCAAAGGGTAGGCGAGAAGGGTGAGCAGCACATTCAGGGACAGCCACCCGAAATTGCCATAGTTGATTTCTTGAAATGAACCTTCCTGTACCACCGCAAGTGCGAAATAGCCGCAGACATAGGTGATGAGAATATAGCCGTTGGATAAAAAGAACTGCGACCAGTAGTAAGCACGGATGCTGGTGAGAATCGCTACCATGCCGGCAATGAATTGTAAAAAAATAAACTGCATGCTTTCGGGCACGATGAAGCCGCTGAGCAAT
>JBGTCY010000021.1:0-17240 GCA_041748615.1 Chitinophagales bacterium | reverse complement strand
CTTCATCAGCGATGTCTTGATTAGGCATCCTGACAAGACACAACTCCAATTGCGCCTGCAACTCGGGGTCTTTATCAATCATGGGATCAGGATTTGTGAAAAAATTCATCAACCACGCTGGTTTTCTGCGTTCTGTCACTCCTTTCCATCCCGGTCCGACTAACCGTTCATCTGTAAGCTTATGGCAGGATAAACATTTGACTCCTGAAATTCTTCCACCCGCTGTAGCCATTTCTACATTCAGTTTTTCATCCAACTCCACATGGTCAAATTTCCCCTCACCCCTTTTTGGGTCATACTCTTCCGTGCTTTTTTTTAATTTTTTCTTGGCTTCAGATACTTCCGGTCTGCCGGCATCACCACAGGCAATGAGAAGCATGATTGAAGCTAATCCGAAACAATAAATCGTGTTTTTCATGGCTTATAATTTTGTCTATGCAAATATTTGCGATATGAAAGTAATTCTTTTATGACTTAAATCATAATGATTGGTATTTTTTTTTGAAATAAAAAAATTAAACATCGGATTTTGATGCGGGGTTGCATCTATACCGAGAGTAGTCGAATTTCGGAAGGTAATGAGCGTAATCTCGGTTAATACCGGATGTTTTACCGTTTAATTATTCGAATACCTGAGTTGTTTCGGTAAAACTTGAATTCATTTCTCCATCAAATACAGCTTCACCCCATGCTTCGCAATTTCGGTTTGAAGAAAAAGTGTGGTGGAAACATAGCTGCCATCCCAGAGTTCTTCCGCATGAAATTCTGACGGAAGTTTTAGCCGCTGCCAATCGTAATTAAATTTTTTCTTTTTTTTAGGGTTTAAAAAACATACCGCCATCCTGTTGTCACTCAATGGTTTCACCCAGACCTGCACTTTGTGATAAGTGTCCGCTTTGTATCCCTGTTTACCGAGACTATCCTGGTTGATGGCAATCACTTTTTTATTTGTCAAAATATTTAAAATCTCCGCGGGCATCACGCTTAAATCATTACCGGCAAGCAGGGGCGCAGCCATCATCGCCCACATGCTGAAGTGCGCTTTGTTTTCATCAAGCGTGAGTTTACCATTTCCCACTTCCAGCATATCGGGGTCGTTCCATCTGCCAGGTCCTGCATATAAATGTAATTGTTGCTTGTGAGCGCGGTTAACGATTTTCATGATACTGAAAAATCCGATATATTTCAGCTTGAAGCCTTTGAAATACGGTCTGATATCACCGGTGGTGCGCCACAGTTGTCCCAATTCACCCGCCCATTTCCACGGCTCTTCCACGCCCCAGTTGCAGATGCTGAACACGATGTCCCGCTCTTGCGCGGCAAGCGCTTTCGCCATCGGGGTATAGAGTTCAACGGCAGCATAATGTTTTGGTCCCCGCAGGTAAGTTCTCAGAAAAGAAGAAGTGCGGCTTTCTTCAGGTTCCTGCTCTAAGCGCTTCGGCAAAAAGCAAAAATCATATTTCAGATAATCCACTTCCCATTCGGCATATGTCTTGGCATCCAATTCTTCATAGCCAAAACTGCCGGGACGTTTCTGACAGGTCATCAGCCCTGCGTCCGAATAAATGCCCAGTTTCAACCCCTTGCCATGCACATAATCCGCAAGCGCTTTGATGCCCGATGGAAACTTGACGGAATCAACAAGGATATTCCCGTTTTCATCGCGCCCGATTTGCCAGCAATCATCAAGGTTGACATACACATACCCGGCATCGCGCATCCCGTTACTCACCATGCTGTCAGCTATCTCCCGCACCAGCGATTCATTGAGTCCGCCACAGCGGAAAGTATTCCAACTGTTCCAGCCCATCGGAGGCAAAGGTGCAAGTCCGGTTTTCTTCAAAGGCTGTCCAAACATCAAGATTGGACATGTAATCAACAGAAAAAATATTTTCATGCGTAAATTTTCTTCAAACCTATCAACTAATTGATAAATTCTTTGGCGCTCTTTTCATGCGACTGTGTCTTTCGTTGATTGGCAGCGTTGCGCGATGTGAGCGCATTACCTTCGTGCAAAAAAAATCCGGTTTGTTCTAATGAACTTGTTCAAGAATTTTTAGGAAATAAAAATTCACAGGAATTATTCCTCAATACCGAAACATCTCAGATTTTAGAATAATGAAACGGTAAAAAAAATATGTTTTTAACCTAGCGTAATTTTCATTCCTTCAGAGATTCAACTACTTTCGGTATAACAATCAATTTTAGTTTCGGAAAAAATTGAAGAGCGCAAAACGCAAAAATTAAATCGTCCGGAAATATTCCAGAATCGCGCGAGCGTCTTCTTCTGAAATATCCTGATTCGTCATCGGTGAGCGATTGAAATCAATGAAAAGCTGAATGGCAATGGGGTCTTCTTTCACCATTTTTTCCGGGTCTATCATCATATTCATCACCCACTCAGGAGTTCGTCTTTCAAAAATTCCCTTTGGAGCCGGACCGACAAAACGCTTGTCAATTTTATGACAGGCGATGCATTTTTCTTCATAAATCAATTTGCCTTTGCTGACTAATGTTTGGTCAATTTCTTCTCCCAGCGTCACACTTTTTACAGGACCCACTCCTTTGTGCTCCCGCCACTCATCATAAATTGCCGCTTTCGTTTCAGTTTTAAAAGAGGCATCATCTTCGTCTTCATCAAATTTCTTTTTCTTTTCAGTCGTCTCAGTTTTCTTTTCAGTTTTTGCAGTTTCCTGACTGTCACCGCCTGAGCAGCCATAAATAAGAAAAGCAAACATTGACAATAACAGGGCACCTATTTTAATTCCTGATAATTTGTTCATAAATTTTAAATTTTAAGCGTTAATCAAAGATGATTCATCTTTCATAATTCTGTCGGTTACAAGTTTAGAACTTATTACAACAATCGGCAATCCCGTTCCGGGAGTGGTGGATGCGCCAACATAATAAAGATTACCAAAATCTTCATCTTTGTTGGACGGGCGCAGTCCGCCAACCTGATTTAATCCATGTGCCAAGCCCAAGCCACTGCCACGATACAGGTTGAACTTTTCCTCCCAATCGGCAGGATTCCAGATTTC
This sequence comes from Chitinophagales bacterium, assembly GCA_041748615.1. Taxonomy (GTDB): domain Bacteria; phylum Bacteroidota; class Bacteroidia; order Chitinophagales; family CAIOSU01; genus JBGTCY01. The sequence goes on along the minus strand of JBGTCY010000021.1, from coordinate 14,199 downwards.
TTTCACCAAAATTTTTCCACTTAAATCTTTTCCGATGCGTTGTGAAAAATCAGCGATGATATTGTCCGCCAACTGATTACTGTCGCTCCAGTCATGTTTGAATCGCAGGTCGGGAACCGGACAAAGGATAAATACATTTTCACAACCTTCAGGCGCGCAACCCGGATTCGAGTAGGAACTGACATTCACGTAGTAGTAGGGTTTTTGAGGACTGTCCGTAGAAGTAAAAATCGTTTTCGCATAGTCGCGGAAATTATCGCCCAGGAAATAATTGTGATGTACCAGATTGTCTAACTTCGTGTTTAATCCAAGATAAATCGTGAAAGGCGCCAGCGTCCAGTCCATTTTATCGAGATTTTTCTCACTGTATTTTTCACGCTTCAGAATTTTACCGCGAAAAGCTGCGGCATCCGCATTCACCACAAACACATCAGCTTTCCATGTTCTTCCCTGCCGGTCTTTCACGGCTGTGAATTTTTTGTGCTCTGTTTCATAGCTCACTATCTCGGCATCAAAATGAAACTTAACTCCGCGCGCTTCAAGCAATTTGTTTATCTGTCTCACGATTTCATACATTCCTCCTTTCACATTCCAATATCCGTCATGAATCAATTCGGTATAATTCAACAAACTGTAAACAGCCGGAGTGCGAAACGGGGTGGAGCCGATAAAAAAAGCAACGAGTGAAAAAATCACTTTTGCCTCCTCCGATTTAAAATGTTTTTCAAGGTTGCCCCACATGTTATCCATGAGGTAAGGCAGATGTTTAACAGGAACTTTCAATAATTGTAAAAGGTAATCAAACTTGCCCGTGTAGTTATGTTTGACGATTCGATGTTCCGTATCGTGAAAAATCTGTCCCGCTTTTTTTAAATATTTATCAATAGCTTTTCGGAAGTGCGGCTCAATCTGCTCAAACTCTTTTGTGAGCCGGTCTAAGTTTTTATAAATATCGAAGTGACGCTGACTGTCGCGGAAATAAACGCGGTAGATGGGGTTCAGTTCTTCAAATTCGAGCGGATTAGGAATATTGCAGGAGCGAAATAATTCATCAAACTCATAACTCATACTAAAAAAAGAGGGACCCGTGTCAAACGTGAATCCCTCTTTTTGCAACAGGTTGAGGCGACCGCCCGCGCTGTGATATTTTTCTATAATCTCTACATCATAACCCTTCGAAGAAAGACGGAGGGCTGTCGCCAATCCTCCCATTCCCGAACCGATAATAACTGCTTTTTTACGCATGATTTTTATTCAACCTGTCTTCAAAAGTAAGCGACATTTCAACAACTCAAATGGGAAATAGTTTGAGCAGATGCAACAGATTGTTTAAAAAATCAACGTAAATCTTTCAGCGCTTCCTGCAACATAGTGCGCGCCTTGTGGATGCGGGTTTTTACGGTGCCGAGCGGCAACTGCATTTCTTCCGCGATTTCCTCATACTTGAATCCTTCATAGTGCATCATGAAAGGCTTGGAATATTTTACATCAAGCTTTGAAAGCTGCAACTGAATTTCATCCATCGTGATTTTTGAAATACCCTGATTGCGCTCCACCTGGCGCTCCGCGCCTAAAAAAGCATCTGTGTAAGTATCTCTTAAATACGTGGGGTGTTTAGCTCTTCTGTTGTAATCATTAATGAAGGTATTTTTCAAAATGGTGTAGAGCCATCCTCTGAGGTTGGTATCATCCCTGAATTTATCCTTGTTTGTTAAGGCTTTCAGGATGGTATCTTGAACAATGTCTCTTGCCCGTTCTGAATCCTTTAAGAGCATTAATGCTTTACCAAAGAGCATCTGACGTGCGCTAAGGACTTCCTGTTCAAATTTTAATGTTTCCATTTTGTTTATGTTTTATGATACAATACTAAAACAAATAAATGAAACAAACAAGGGTGATGATATATTTCTGTTTAATTTTTGTTAAAAACTTATAAACACTAAATTTTAATCACGTGCATAAGCATCCCGAACCATTGACAGTAAAGGCTTTGAAGAAAAAGATGATTTATTGGGGGAAAGGTAAAGTCAGCGATTCTTTGAAAGACCTGCTTTGTAAACTTTTAATGCCCGCTCTCGGGCTTTCTCATGATTGACAAGAGGTATTGGATATTCAGGAGTGTTCCATTCTGGAACCCAATGTTTGATGTAGGTTAGTTTCGGGTCAAACTTCTGTGTTTGCAGGGATGGATTAAAAATCCTGAAGTAAGGCGCGGCATCACAACCGGTGCTTGCCGCCCACTGCCACCCGCCATTGTTGGATGCAAGTTCAAAATCCAGTAGTTTTTTTACAAAATATGCTTCGCCCCAACGCCAGTCAATCAGCAGATGCTTGGTGAGAAAACTCGCGGTAATCATACGCACCCTGTTGTGCATGTATCCGGTGGCGTTCAACTCGCGCATTCCTGCATCCACTATCGGGTAGCCGGTTTTTCCCTGCTGCCAGCAAATAAAATGCTCTTCATCATTGTTCCATTCTATACGGTCATATTCGGGCTTGAAAGCCCGCTCTGTGACATGGGGAAAATGAAACAGAATCATCTGGTAAAAATCCCGCCAGATAAGTTCGTTCAAAAACTTTTCACTTAATGCTGAAGCCGTGCTTGTTAGTTCACGAATACTGATTGTCCCAAATCGAAGGTGAACACCAAGTCGTGAAGTTCCCTGAATTCCCGGAATGTCACGGGTTTCACCATAATTTTCAATCAGAGCGTCACTGACAGTTGAAGAGGGAATTTCCTCGGCAGAAAAATTCGCGAATCCCATACTTTCCAATAAAGGTAATTGTAATGGTGAAGTTTTGAAAAAGTTAGAAAAGAATTTTCCGTTATCAAATGATTGTAAATTTTCTGGTTTCAGATTCGCTTTCCAACGCCTGCTGTAAGGAGTATAAACAGTATAGGGTTTACCGTTATCTTTTAAAACTTCGTCACGCTCGAAAATCACGATGTCCTTGAAAGAATGAAATTCAATACCTTGCTGTTGCAGCATTTCCGCGATGAGTTTATCGCGCTGCATTCCATATGGCTCATAATCGCGATTGGAAAAAACCGCTTTAATCTCAAACTCCTGAATCAGTTCGTGCCAGATTTGTTCTGGATCGCCATATTTTACCAATAAAGTACTTCCAATATCCTGAAGTTGTTTTTGTAAATCTTCCAATGCAAGGTGAATAAAAGCAACCCGCCTGTCGGCTTTGTCTTCTAACTTGTCTAAAATGTTGGTATCAAAAATAAAAACGGGCAGCACGGGAAATCCATTCTTTAATGCATGAAATAAACCCGCGTTGTCACCCAGCCGGAGGTCGCGCCTGAACCAAAAAATGCTGACGGGATTTTTCATGAATATTTTCGGCTGTTTATTAGGCGCGATATATTCGTCATTGCGAGCGAGGAACGAGCGAAGCAATCCTCATCTAACAGGGGATTGCTTCGGGAATGGCATTCGCTCAAAACAATCATTCCCTCGCAATGACGACTTTTTTTATATTTTTTCAAGTACTAAACACTTCAAACAATAATTTCCTGTCTTAGTTTTTCTGAAAGTTCAGACGCCACTTTATTTTGCAGTTGTTTGCTCCCATAATTTCCGACCCAACGAATACCGTTGATGGCATTGGTCAGAAAAATTTCATCGGCTTCCCGCAGTTCTTCTGATGAAATAGAAGCTTGACTGACGGTGAGATTGCAATTTTGTGCCAGTTCAATCACAAATTTTCTCATCACCCCGTCAACACATCCTTCCTGCAAAGCAGGTGTAATGATTTGATTTTGTTTCACCAAAAAAAGATTTGAAGAAGTTGCTTCACAGATATTTAAGCCAGTGTTCAGAATAACACAATCATCCCATCTGTTTTTGGATTTGTAAATGGCTGCAAGGATGTAAATCAGAGAATTGCACGTTTTGAAATTCGAAAGTTTGTCCGGGTATTTGTATAAATCAGGGTAAATGCCCAGAGTCAATCCTTTTTCATTCAGTTTGAAAAGTTCATCCGACAACGGCTCTACTTCAATCACAAATCCGGCTCGGAGTTCATCAGGTGTGTATTTGCCTTTTCCTTCACGGAAAAGCGTCAAACGGGCAGCGGCATTTCCGTTGATGTAATTTAATGCTACCAGTTCGAGAATGGTATCTTTAAAAAAATGTTTCGTGAAACCGGCTGGAATGTCCAATGACAACATCTCAGCCCCCGCAGTTAATCTGTTCCAGTGCAATTCAAAAAAAGGCAGTGATTGACGGTGAATTACAATCGTTTCAAACAACCCGTCACCATAATGAAAAGAACGGTTCCAGCTATGCAGCGCGTGCAGGTTTTCACTTTGAATATTTCCGTTGATGTTAATGAGGCGCAAGGAAGAAATTTTTTTCCCGGCTGGATCAGCCGTCTATGATTTCAAGGTTATCCGGCAAAGAATAATTCCATGCCTCCATCGCGAAATTCCAACGGGTGGTAATTTTATCCACCAGTGAGCGGGTTATTTTGTATTGATTCTTTTCGTAGCTTTTTTGCGCGTTGATATAATCTCTGAAAATTGGTTGTAGCCGCTCAAAATCCGGTAATGCGATTTCGCTGTAAATTCTTTCCAATTCGGTCAATGTATTTTTTTCAAAATCTTCAAAACGAATTTCAATTAAATTTCCGGCAGGTATCAATTCTTTATCCTGCAAATATGCCTTCATAATTTTTTCATAAATCCAAAAAATATTTTCTTCTATCACGCTTTCGCTGATATCTTCAAACTGCAAAGTAGACATCGTAGTCTGAATTAATTTTTTTGTAGAAATAAAAATAGTCACCGGGTTCCGATAAATATGAATAAAGCGCGCATCCGGAAACATTTCCAAGAGTGTTTTGATTCTGCCGGTATGCGGGGGATTTTTTGAAATAAATCTCTTCCCTCCCGTGCTGATGAGTGATTTTTTCGCTAACCGGATATAATCATTTTTCCATCTCTGTTTCACGGAAGAACTGACACCTTCAAATTCAATATAATATTGATAATATAATTGTGTTTTTGAGGGGAAATACCAAAAGTTGTAAAAGCCATAGGGGTTCATATTTCCCAGTGCGAACTCTTCTTCCTGGGGAAAATCAGCGCCTAACTCCACATTGTCTGACGCTCTTTTTTTCGGCATCATCAATTTCATGAAAGTTTTGAACAACCAACTGCTGCCCAAATGAAATTCAGGGAATACGCCCTGGTAGGTTGTCACGAAACTCATTTTGGGGTCTTTGCAGAGGATATTATGCAAATGTGTTGTTCCGCTTCGCCAATGACCTAAAATAAAAACCGGAGGTTTTTCAATCCTGTAGTTTTCGATTATTTTGTCATACCGCAGATGTTCCCACCACCTGAAGGGCTGCGAAATCAAACTGAATAAAATGGAGTTGAGCGCTCTTAAACGATAACCGCTTTCAATTGAATTTTCGTTAAATATTTTTAAAATATTAACAACTGAACCTCCGGAAATTGTTGAAAGACCGGTTTTGAAGTTGTCCTTCGCCATTGCAACGATTCTTTTTTGAGGGCGAAAAATAGCATTTCCATTTTTTGCATTGATTGATATTGATTAACTCAAGAAATAATTTGCTGTTAAGACTCCGGATTCACTTGTTTTTCCAATACTGCATCAAGTTTTTCTCCGGCTCGTGGACCTTCATTAAACAATAAGTCAACAATGCAGGCATCCTGAATGAATCCCGTTCTTTCCTGAAAAACCTGGCGGTATTGAACAGCCTGCGCATCAAAGCGGGGCAGTTGCGGCAGAATGACCGAACGAAAATCCATCACATCTTCCGGTGGATTATCTGTATATTCACTTGAATATTCAATCTGAAGTGATACATTCAAAAGCTGAAACATCAATTCCATCAATTGCCGGTTATAGTCAAACAAAAAATCAAACTGCTGATGATAAAAAGGATGAAAATGGTGTTCATAAAATTCAAAAAAAGGCGAACTTCTATAGCAGGCGCAGAACCCGCTCCAATGATTTTTCTGCCAGTTGTATTCATTAGAAATTTTGATGTCTTTATATTTTGAGCGTTGTCCCCTGCCATGTTCCAGCGGAATGGACAGTCTTAAAAGTCCGTCAGGTCCGGTAATATGACAGCGGTTGCGATAGGTTGATTTTTCAAAGTTTTCATGCGCTTCAATAACAACATGCCTGTAACGCAACGCTGCAAGATACCAGGAAACAGAGCCGAGATAAGGAAGTTCAATGAGTAATTTCATACTATTAGAGTGTTCTGCGTTTTTTGACAGTCGTCAAATATATTGTTTAAATTTACGTATTGCGTTATAGAAACTGAATTTTCATGTTGAAATCCAAATTCCATTTATTGTCTTTTTATTTTTCTCATTTTCGGGAAACAAAACCCCGGAGAGTTTCTGCCTATTGTAACTCCATCTTCAGTGTTCTGTTTCTCTTTCTTTTTTGCAATTCCTCTTTCTCGAAAGAAATTGAAGTATTCCTGAAAAACAGTGTTTTTTATGCGCCCGAAACCGGCACTTATGTCGAAACCGACCTGCTCATCACAGGCCCGGGCATTTATTATCAACAGCGTGAAGATGGCGCTTTCAGCGGTACGGTGGAAGTGAGCCTGATATTCAAAAAAAACAATGAGATTATCACTTTTGAGAAATACGTGATTGAAACCGCTCCGATGCAGGATACCTCAAATCTTCAACTCAGCCACTTAGATAAAAAAAGATTTCCGTTACCACCAGGAACTTACATGCTGGAAGCCTCCTTCACCGATCTGAACCATCCTGAAAAAAAACCTTTGAATATTTCTGAAACCATCATGGTTGACTTTGACGAAGAGCGGGTTTCCGTTTCTGACATCACACTGGTGGATGTATATGAAAGAAGTGATGAAAAAAATCTTTATTCAAGGAGCGGCTATTTTATGGCGCCTTATGTCATCAATTTTTATCCTGAAAATATTGACAAACTCAAATTCTATTCAGAAATCTACAACAGCGACAAACTCAGCGGGGAACAATTCCTCGCAACCATGTCCATTCGCAAAATGGGACAAAATGTTCCGGTTGGCGATTTGCATGCATTCCGCAAACTCAAAACCCAACCAATACAGGTGATTCTTTTTGAGTTTGACATTTCAGGATTGCTTTCCGGCAATTATCATATCGTGATGGAAGTGCGCGACAAGGAAAATAATCTGCAAGCATTGAAGCGATTGTTCTTTCAGCGCAGCAAACAATTAGAAGCTACCGCGATGGATGATTTGGAAAAAATTTATCTTGAAAATACTTTTGTCGAACACATGAAAGCGGACGCGCTGCAATATCATTTACGGTCGCTCGCTCCTATCGCGAATGTTCCGGAAAAGAAAATGCTTCCTTCGTTGTTCAAATCAAAAAATGAAGATGAAATGAAGCGCTTTCTGCTTTTTTTCTGGATGACGCGCAATCCTACCGCGCCTCAGTATGAATGGCAGGAATATCAGAAAACACTCAAAGCGGTGAATGATAATTTCGGAACTACACTGCAATATGGTTTTGAAACAGACAGGGGCAGAACTTATATTGTTTACGGACCTCCGACAGAAATTTTAGAAGCGCCCCGCGAACCCGGTGCGTTACCGTACGAAATCTGGCAATACAACGCGACATTAAATAAGCAGACCAATGTGAAATTTATTTTTTACAACCCAGATTTGGTCTCCAACAATTACCTGCTCATTCATTCTACCGCCAATGGCGAAACGCGCAACGACCAATGGCAGCGAATGGTGCATCAGCCATTTGTGAACAGCAACAGTGTCACCGACCCCGGAACTGAAATCCGTCAGCACTTCGGTTCACGCGCTTCTGATTACTACCGTGAAAACAAAAGTCTGCGGGAATGAGCCGAATCACCAGCCGGGTGTTGATTGCAACGGTTGATTTACTTTCACTTTTTTCACTTACGTTGCTCTATCGGATTTCCGATATGCTCTATTATTTGCTCTATTATGTCATCCGGTACAGAAGAAAAGTTGTTGAATCGAACCTCAAAAAATCTTTTCCGGAGAAATCTGAAAATGATTTGAAAAATATTGAAAAACAATTTTACAGGAATCTTTGCGACATCATTGTTGAAAACATCAAACTGCATCGGTTGTCTGAAGCTGAAATTGTACAGTGCTGCGTTTTTAAAAACATGGAAATTCTCTATGATTATTTTGAACAGGGAAAGAGCGTGATTGCCGCGATTGGTCATTGTGGCAATTGGGAGTTGGCAGGATTGGGCACCAGTATTCAAATGCGTCACCGTTGTTTCAGTTTTTACAAACCGCTTAAAAATCAATCGCTCGATTTATGGCAGCGCAAACTCAGAGCGAAATTCGGGATGGAATTAATACCCATCACCCATGCGCGAAAAATGCTGAAAGAAGCCTGTACTCAGCCTAACCTTTATATTTTTATCACCGACCAGACACCTTCCAACGCAAAGAACAGTCACTGGATGCAGTTTCTTAATCAGGATACACCTGTTTTTAAAGGCGCGGAAAAAGTCGCGCGGATGCTGAATGCGCCCGTTGTGTTCGCGGATATTCAACGAACAAAACGCGGACACTACACCATTACCGTTGAACTGTTGCATGAAAATCCGGCTTCTACTGCTGAAGGAGAATTGACAACGCTTCATACCCGCGCGCTGGAAAAATCCATCCGCGCTCAGCCGGACAACTGGCTGTGGTCGCATCGCAGGTGGAAAAAAGTGAAACCGGCAGAGATTAAGATTGCAGTTGAGCAGGACATTTAATAAATTGCAGGACGTATCAATAATATTTCAATTCAATATTTGTATATTTCGAGCAGGGAACATCTATGAATGAAAATTTACCATCGGTCGCGGTTGTCATTTTAAGCTGGAACGGCAGAAAATTTCTTGAACAGTTTTTACCTCCTCTGCTTAAAACTACTTATACGAATGTCAGTTATTACGTTGCAGATAATGCCTCCACAGATGATACTGTTGAATTCGTAAACGGCAATTTTCCGCAAGTAAAAATCATCCGGATTGAAAAAAATGAAGGGTTTGCGGAAGGTTATAATGTTGCGCTCAAATCAGTGAAATCCGATTACTATGTTTTGCTGAATCAAGATGTGGAAGTGACGCCCGGCTGGATTGAACCGGTAATCGAAATGATGGAAAAGGAAAAAAGCATCGGTGTTGTTCAGCCGAAGCTGCGCGCGTTTCATGCCCGTGAAAGTTTTGAATACGCGGGCGCGGCAGGCGGATTCATTGACAAACATGGATACGCTTTTTGCAAAGGCAGATTTTTTCACAGTATCGAAAAAGATACCGGGCAATACGAGCAGGCAGGTGAAATCGTATGGTGTTCAGGAGCCTGCATGTTTATCCGCCCGCATTTATTTCATGACCTGGGCGGGTTTGATGCCGATTACTTCGCGCATTTTGAAGAGATTGACCTTTGCTGGCGCATCAAAAACGCGGGATACAAAGTGCAGTATTGTCCTGCTTCAGTCGTGTATCATGTCGGTGGTGGCAGCCTCCCGCAGGGCAATCCGCGCAAGACATTTTTGAATTTCAGAAACAATCTCTACACGATTGTAAAAAACTTTCCCGGCTCCACCTTCATCCCTTGCACGCTGTTGAGATTTGTGCTGGATATCATTTCCGCGTACAAACAATTATTCGAAGGCAAATGGCGTGATTTCTTCGCCATCTTCAGGGCACACTATCATTTTGTTTTTCATTTACCCGCATTGATAAAAAAAAGAAAATATTACAACGGGTTGATTCAACAACATCAAATCGGCAAACCCAATCTCACCGGATTTTACAAAGGAAGCATTATCGTGGACTTTTTCATCAGAGGCATCCGGAATTTCAGCGGGTTGAAGCAGGAAAATTTTTACAAATAAAAATTATTCCAATCCCGGTTTATCTCTCCTGTTTTTCCACGCGAGCAAGTCAAGCAAATAAAAAAAGAGAATGAGGAAAATGTGAATCGAAACTCCCTCAACCGGAGTCATCACATGATAAATAATGTCTGTGTTTTCAATTTCACGCCAAAAAGGATAAGGTTCAGTTTGTTTAATCAAATACATCCAGGCGGAAGTATTATCACTTTCATTATAAAATGTTTGCAGTTTTTCAGTTTTAAAAAGTACAAAAACACTTGTAGCAAAAATTAAAGCTGTAATCAAGACAGGCGAGCGGTACCATTTTTTCCATGCCTGAATCCGGTTGTTGATACCCGCGCTGTAAATCATCACGATGGCAAACCCCGCGCCTAACTGGTCCACCACAATATCATTAAAATCGAAATAGGCTTCCTTTTCGGGATAAAGAATGACATACTGATACCACTCATCAAAATAACCGGTAAGCGTCACAAAAAACAAAGTGGCTCCGAAACTGCGTGTCAAAGGAAAAACCAGAATCGCCATGATGCCGAACTGAAACGCGTGAATGATTTCAATATTCATTACAAAATTCATCTGTGTATGTGCCAATATCATCAGGGTAGTTAATACCAGCCAGGTAATTTTCAATGGCAACGCTTCCCTATTTGCCTTCAGCATTTTTATAAAAAGAAAAATAATTGCGAAAAGGATAGAGAGTGTGACTATTCCAACGATTATATCATATTTTGGCAAGGTGACTGCCAGCATGATATACACTGATAATTGCACCAGCAAATCATGCATCAGCACAATAAAGACCAGATATGCGGCAGCAATCAGAAAAGCTAATTTCCTCCGTTCACTTAAATATTGAATTAATTCTTTCAGCATAGTTGACAATCAAACGTAATAAATGAAAAGAATGTTGAAACTCCAACTTATTCAAATTTATTAACAAAGTCATTTTTTAAATTCTTGGTAAGTATTGAAGATTTCCTTTTAAAAAAAAAAAACGTCATTGCGAGGGAATGTTTGTTCTGAGCGAATGCCATTCCTGAAGCAATCACTTAAGCAGGGGATTGCTTCGTTCGTTCCTCACTCGCAATGACGAGAAAATATAGTTTTTTAAAGAATTCTTGAATCATCCAATTTCTTTTTTGGGATTTCATTTTGCAAAACTGAAACTAAACACTTCCTGTTAATCAGACTGTATGGAAGTTGAACGAACCCTGTTCATAGCTTTGTTTATAATTCTTTTGATAGTACAAAACAGAACATTTTACTTTGCATCCTTAAAGCAAACAAGATTATGGGTCAAAAATTACTCATTGTAGAATCACCGGCTAAAGCGAAAACCATAGAAAAATTTCTTGGAAAGGATTTCAAAGTCGTATCCAGTTATGGTCATATCCGCGATTTGGCAAAAGGTGAATCGGCTGTAGATGTAAAAAACAATTTCGCTCCTACGTATGAAATTCCGGAGGATAAAGAAGAATTGGTCAAGCAGTTAAGAAAACTTGCCAAGAGCGCGGAAGAAGTCTGGCTCGCGACTGACGAAGACCGCGAAGGGGAAGCCATCAGTTGGCATTTGTGCGAGGTGCTGGGCTTAGATCCCAAAGAAGCCAAGCGTATCGTCTTTCATGAAATCACCAAGTCCGCGATTCAGGAAGCTGTGAAAAAACCGAGAAGCCTGGATTTGAACTTAGTCAACGCGCAACAGGCAAGACGAGTACTCGACCGTTTGGTAGGATTTGAATTATCGCCTATTTTATGGAGAAAAGTCAGCATGAGGCAAAATCTGTCTGCGGGCAGAGTGCAATCGGTTGCCGTGAGGTTGATTGTGGAACGGGAAAGAGAAATCAACACGTTCAACTCGGAATCCACTTTCAGAATCAGCGCTTTTTTTAATGTAAAAGACAATCAAAAAATAACAAAACTCAAGGCGGAATCTCCAAAAAAATTAAAGGAAGAAAGTCTCGCGGAAAAATTTCTGAATGAGGCGAACGGAGCGGAATTTACGATTTCCGACATTCAGACAAAGCCCGCGAAAAAAACCTCTCCCGCGCCTTTCACCACTTCCACGATGCAGCAGGAAGCCAACCGCAAACTCGGATTCTCTGTACTGAAAACAATGACGCTCGCGCAACGGCTTTATGAAGCCGGTCACATCACCTACATGCGTACCGACTCGGTGAATCTTTCACAAACCGCATTGGACGCTGCCGCAGCGGAAATCAAAAAACAATTCGGGGAAAAATATTCAGAACCGCGTCAATACAAAACCAAATCGCGCAGCGCGCAGGAAGCGCACGAAGCGATTCGACCCACTTTTTTTGAAAATCGTGAAGTTGAAGCGGAAAAAGACGAACAGCGTTTGTATGAGTTGATTTGGAAAAGAACAGTCGCTTCTCAAATGGCGGATGCGCGGCTTGAAAAAACCACCGTGAAAATTGATATTTCAACCAATCATGAAGAGCTTGTCGCGGAAGGCGAAGTTTTGTTGTTTGACGGTTTTTTGAAATTATACATCGAATCTAAAGACGATGACAGCGAAGATGAAGCGGGTGGTATTCTCCCGCCTTTGAAATCGGGACAAAAACTTGACCTCGATGAAATGACCGCGCGCGAGCGCTTCAGCAAAGCGTTGCCAAGATATAATGAAGCTTCGCTGGTAAAAAAAATGGAAGAACTTGGCATCGGGCGTCCATCCACGTATGCTCCCACCATCACCACCATCCAGAAGCGCGGATATGTAGAGAAAAAAGAAAGAGAAGGAAAAGAAAGACAGTTCAGAGTCCTGCTGTTGAAAAGTGGTGAAGTATCCAAGCGGATTGAGACCGAAATTACAGGCGCGGAAAAATCGAAATTGTTTCCAACCGACATCGGCTCTGTGGTCAACGATTTTCTGACAACAAATTTTGAAGACGTGATGGATTATCACTTCACGGCTCGCATTGAAGAAGAGTTTGACGAAGTCGCCAATGGAAATATGGAGTGGGCGAAAATGATTGATGATTTTTATCAGCCTTTTCATAAAGAAGTGGAACAAACCTTAGAAACAGCGGAACGCGCTTCCGGTGAACGCGAGTTGGGAAAAGACCCCGCGAGCGGACACACGTTGCTGGTGCGCATCGGCAGGTACGGTCCGATGGCGCAAATCGGCAAGCCTGATGAAGTGGAAAAACCGCGTTATGCCAAATTGCGCCCCAATCAATCTTTGGAAACCATCACGTTTGATGACGCGATGGCGTTGTTTAGACTTCCCAGGGTTGTGGGCGAATTTGAAGACAAAGAAGTGGTAGCGGCAGTCGGACGGTTTGGTCCTTACCTGCGCCATGATGATAAGTTTATTTCCATTCCCAAGGAGTTTGATGTGTATGAAATTGACTTACCCGCCTCGGTAGAAATCATCGAAAAGAAACGAAAATTTGAAGCCGAAAAGAATATCAAAATTTTTCCGGAAAAAGATATTCATGTGCTGAATGGCAGGTTCGGAGCGTACATCAAATCCGGGGATAAAAATTATAAAATCCCCAAAGGTACCGACCCACACAGTTTGACGTTAGAGGAATGTGAGGACCTTATCAAAAACGCCCCCGAACCGAAAAAAAGAGGAACGAGAAAAACCACTCGGAAATAAATGGAACAAAAAGAACTGAATGCCTTAATCTCCCTGCTGGACGACCCGGATTCCGAAGTGTTCAGCCATGTTTCGGGTAAACTGTTGTCCTACGGTTCAGGCATTATTCCCGCGCTGGAAAACGTGTGGGAAGGTTCTTTCGACCCCATCATCCAGGAACGGATAGAAAACATCATCCATCGCATTCAGTTTGACGGATTGTATCATCATTTTCAAAGATGGGCGACTGAAGATTCTGACGATTTGTTTGAAGGCGCCTGCCTGGTTTCCCGCTATCAATATCCGGATTTTGATTTCAAAAAAATGAAAGACACGCTCGACCGTGTGAAGCGCACCATCTGGCTCGAACTCAGTCATCATCTTTCACCGCTTGAGCAAATCAATATTTTCAATCACGTTTTTTACACCATTCTTGAATTTACTCCCAAAGCTTCTTCCCGCAATTATTTCATTCACAAAGCGCTTGAAAACAAATGCGGCAACTCGCTCATGCTGGGCGTCATTTATTTAATCATCGCGCATGATTTGGATATGCCGGTGTATGTGCCCGCGGGCGACCCGCAGGTGGGGATGCAAATCGTGATTCGTTTGCGCGAATTAGGTGTGTTTGTGACCGGGGTAGTTTATCCTGTGGTTCCGAAAGGCATCATTCTTTTCCGCATGATTCCGACAG
>JBGTCY010000020.1:0-6074 GCA_041748615.1 Chitinophagales bacterium | reverse complement strand
TTTTGATTGCAGAATTGAACAGCGCTGTCCATGAGCGCTAATTGCAGTTTCATTTTATATTCATCTGAATATTCCCCTTTTTCCCGGGCGATATTAAAAAGATTGATCAGGCTCGAATATTCTGAAAAAGCAAGACGTTTTTCCTCTACTTTTTTTAATCCAAAATCTATATGATTATCTTCCGTAAAAAAAGCATGGATATATTGCATCGGCACATCCTTAATGGTATGAAAATTTTTCAGATAAGAATATGCCCCCGGATTGCGATGAAGATGGAAGGAAGCGATGGAAAAGACCGCGATTTCAGGTTGATTATCTTTTTTCACTAAATCTTTAAGCAGTTTGTATTGAGTGGTCATCCCGTGTCCCGGAATGCTGTAGTTTACCACGCGAAATTGATCTTGCACTAAAAGTTGTAGCCACGATGAAACAACCTGAGAGTCGTTTACGCCAAAACCTGCAAAAAAAGAACAACCAAACAAATATATTTCCGGAATTGCATTTGCCGTATCTTTTGGCGCATAGGGGTTCACTCTTGCTCCTGTTTCAGGATCAATGGTCAGCGGGTAGGTTAATACGCCATTCAATGTAACTTCCATGCTCTCCCTGTTATAGGCATATCCGTAAACAGGATCAGCCCTGAACATCGGGGCCGGTTTGGAAATAATTTTATTGCCGATTTCAGGTCGTTGGTATGGCAGGTAACCGAGCAAACGCAGGCTCGCCTCTGACAGCAGTAAAACAAACAAAATCAGAAATACCGGATAAATTATTTTTTTCATCTTTAGTAATCCAAAAATAATTCAAAACACGCAATATTGAGGTGGAGTAATCGCAGTTATTATATTATACTATCTGTATTCAACTTTCCGAAAGCTTACATGGGTATCACTTTGAAAATCAAGCAATTTCCTTTGAGAGCTTTCGGAAAGTTTGTTCATTTTGGTATAAAACATGGGTATGAAAATGATAGGTAACTTTCGGCATCCATTTATCTACACTAAAATAATTTTCGAGATGTATTTTCCGCGTGCCGTATTCAGTAAGCTGACAATAGCGTTCTTTTTCTTTGTATCCTGTCATTCGGGAGGTGAAAAAGAAAGTAATCCTGCTTCTGTAATCATCGGGAATCAGGAATGGATGACGACTAACCTGGATGCAGTCGTTTATGCCAATGGTGACAGTATTCCATTCGTAGCCGAGGATGCAACCTGGAGCCTGCTCAATACCGGAGCGTGGTCATACTATGGAAACAGTTCGGATAACGGGGAAAAATATGGCAGGTTATACAATTGGTTTGCCGTAAGTGACCCGAGGGGGCTTTGTCCGAAAGGCTGGAGAGTAGCTTCCAATAGAGATTGGGATAGCTTAATTGCCACTTTGGAAGGGGCGGAAACCTCCGCGAAGCATCTCAAGCTGGACCTGTACTGGGCTGAACCAAAGGCGGAAATCACCAACAGCAGCGGGTTTTCCGCGCTCCCTGCGGGAAACAGGCGGGAGGATGGCGGATATAATGGTATTTCGTTGTCAGCGCCATTTTGGACTTCTACCGAGGCTGACAGCGTCAATGCCGTAGCGCGTTTTATACATACGGCTCATTCAAGGGTTGGAAAAAAAACCGGTGATAAAAGAAATGGGTTAGCTTGCAGGTGCGTACGCGATGTGAATGACCGGAAGCAATAAGTTTGGATAAGTGAATGGGCATAAAGGAGTGTTCTTTTTATTTCCTTAAATGCCGGACTACCTTCAATAAGCCTTCTGCAACTAATAACGAAAGCGGTTTCCTGTAACCGGTCTGCAGCAAGTCTTTGAAATTGCCGGGTCTTCCGAAAATATCCCATTTCAGCCACATACGATAAGACTGACTGAAGCAGATATTGAATAGAACAAATTCTGTTTTATTCAGCATACCGGAGGGTCCATTCATCGCTCTCCGCAGGATGGCTCCAAAAGAATAAAAATGCTTGATGGACGAGCGAGTGATTTCATATAATTCCTTCTCAGTGATACCTGACGGGAGATAAGTTATCCGGTTGCCGTCATAAATTTCGATGTCTTCAGTGACGTACGAGCCTTTCTTTTCCATATATGTTTTCACTCTGGTACCCGGATTAAATGTCAGGAAAGTGAATTTCGCATATATGATGCCCATGCGGGAAAAAAAATCGAGGGTAGCGCGATAGGATGCAGCAGTTTCCCCATCAAGACCCAAAATGATGCCGGCAGCGATATTGATGCCGTAAGATTGAACCTTGCGGATAATACGTTCATAATTAGCCACCTTGTTCGTGACCGATTTATTGACAGACCCAAGCGCATCTTCATTCACCGATTCAAGACCACAATAGACTATCCGGCAGCGACTTTTTTTCATGGCTGCCAGCATTTCATCATTGTCCAGCAGTTCGAGATTCATTTCCGCCATCCACCCCGTTGCATCTGAATGTTCTATTACACCGGCAACATCCATCACATGTTTTTCGCTCACACCGAAATTATAATCAACGATATTGATGAATTGGTTGGCATAAGCAGGGATTTCATTCTTTAACTGCTCAATGCTTTTGAGGTGATAATGTTTTTGCTGCATGATCAATACCATGCAAAAGGTACAGTTTTCCGTGCAGCCCCTGGTAGTTTCCAGCGGCAAGCCCATGAAGCTGTTGTATCGGTCAGCATTCTTTAACATGGAAAAGTCCGGAGACTGAATTCCAGCTTCGGGAATATTTTTTCCTATATACTGCTTTTGAAGCCGGTCAGTTTTAAGGTCAGTTAAAAAACGGGTTGCCACAGGCTCGAATATTCCGGAAACAACGCTGTCGGCAATTGAAGTGCATATATCCGGCAGTAACGAGGGCAACTCACCGCCCCAAACTATTTTTATTTCAGGGTTGGCTGATTTAATTTTTTTTGTGACATCAGTGGCAATTAAAAAATTCTGCGCAGACACTTTTAGTCCGATAAACTTATATTGCCCAAAATTCAGTTTTTCGAAATTTTTCCGACTATCCGGAAAATTCAAATCAATGTAGTCAATATCAAAGTGAGGCTGAAGCGCACCTGAAATCACAAACAATGATAATGAGATAGTACCTTTCGGAAAAACAGGCAGATCAACCAATAACACCTTCTCTTTCATAATCAATTAAAAACATTAAAATTTAACCTCAAAAGAATTCGCTTTCTGCTGTTCATTGGTAAATCATAAATATTTTATTAGCCACCATCATTGCTTTCTCCATCTCCCCCTCTGCGCTGAGATGACAATCATCCAACCAGTAACTTGCGCTGCTGATTGAATCGTAGTGGTAAGGTATAAAATGAATATTGTTTTGTCGACTCAGTTTTTCAATGATCTCATTATTCAAACTATTCTGCTTTCGGAATAATTCATTACTCACCACCCACTCATCATTAGGATTCAAAGCAAAGGTAATGTTGATAATCGTGCATTCATCTGCTTTCGCAGCCTGAATCAGTGTAGCATGATTTCTGAAAAAAGGATAAAAATTATATTCCTCCTGCTCAAAATCCGGGTTTGTAAATATTGAATTGTCCATCCATTTAATATATTGCTGATTTCCTGTATGAGAAAAGTAATGATTTTGTGAAGCGAAGTCGGAATAAAAAAAATGTACCGTAAGAAAGCTTAGAAAATAGGAATTGAGCAACCAGCCGGATTTTCCGGGAAGGGGTTCAAGATGAAAGCGTAATCGTCTGTAGTGGGAATAGTCGGGTTGAAATTCAGGTTGAGCCGGATCAATCATTGCGTCATTTCCACCGGAATGGATGATTATTAAGTCAGGCTGATAATATCTGAACTTAAACAGATAATGCGTGAGTTCTTCCGCTGAAGTGGCGGCTTCAACACCACCATTAATCACTTCTACCCCCTTCTCCGTGAGTCTGAGCTTCCCGGATAAATGCCATTGATTTAATATTTTCTCTAATTGAGCAGGATATGTCTGTTCCGGGGTTTTTACAACGGTTCCATAGGTCGTTGACCCTCCAAGGCAAAGCACTCTGAATTTTTCTCCTTTCATTACCGGCACAGGAGCGCCACGGTATCCCTGCTCATTGTGCTGAACAACAGCTTCTGTTGTGTAACCCGGATTAGGAGTATAAGGATAATAAGGCAACGACAAATATCTTGATACGGGCGTATTGCTTTTTTTATCCATCAACATTTTTCTCATTTTAAAGTAATCCCCTGAAAAAAATTGTTCATGGGTTGCTTTGGGAGAGAAAAAACTCATACAGAAATACCCTGTCAATTCTATCAAAATGATGAAAAGTAAAAAAATCATCAACCAACCAAAGCAACCTGTATTTTTTTTGATATTCAATTTTCTATCGTTTGGGAAAAAGAATGGAAATATCCTGATTTTAAAGCAAAAGATAATTTGAAATTCACTTAACCGAATCCACTACGAATGCCGGTCTGTTTCTCACGGTTTCGTGAATTCTGTATATATACTCTGATAAAATACCGGCTATCACGCCACCGGAAAACAACATCAAAATGATACCCGACAAAATCAGGAGGCTTGTCGTATCGCCCATGCCTTCACTCCATTGGTAAATCAGCCATCCGCTCATAAGCAGGGAGGTGATGATGCACAAAAAACAAATTATTCTCAACAGCAAAACCGGATAAGACGTGAAAGAAAAAAAGGTGTCAATGAACAACCTTACTTTTTTCCAAAACTTCCATTGCGAAGTGCCGTGCGCTCTTTTTTTTCTGGTGTAAGGAATGGCTACATAGGGATAGCCGAGCCATGAAATCAGGTAAACAATGTTGGTGTTTTCCTCTGAAATAGCGAGTATGCCGTTTCGGATGGCTTCGTCAAACATGATTAAGTCAAAGCCGCCCGGGGGAATATTCCTAATGGCAAACCGCCTGACCTTCCAGTGATAGAGCGAAGAAAATAAGCTTCCATCTTCTCTTGCTTTCCGGTAGGCAATGATGAGTTTATTGCCTTTTAAAAAATGTTCAAACATCTCTTCAATCAGTTCGGGCGGGTCCTGCAAATCAGCATGAAGATGTACGTGACAATCGCCTACGGAATGATGCATCCCGGCAAGAAATGCATTATATGAACCGAAGTTGCGTGTGAGTTGAACGATTTTAACCACCTCCGGAGCAGTGGATTTGAATTTTTCGAGTTCCTGCAGCGTACCGTCAGTCGAGCCATCGTTGACGAACACGAATTGCATTTTAGCCCGTTGCTGTAAACGGGTTTTCACCTCCATCAGCTTTTCGGCAAGCAGACTGATGCTGCCTTCATTCTGGTAACAGGGTATGATGACTGAAATCGTTTTCATTGTCCGCTGATGAACTTTTCGTAGTCAAAAATACTGATTTGGTCTTTGAAAAGCTCTGATGATAAACACAGTAAAATGGCGTGAGGCGACATTTCAATCTCCAACCAATGATTGGGTGGTATCACTATCCCCGCACTATCTTGATGCAGGTCGAATTGATATTTTTTTTCTGTTTTGTCCAAGGCTGTCAAACTTATGTTGCCCGCAAGGGAAATCAAAAACTGATACGAATTGACATGGGCATGTCTGCCTCTGTTGTGTTTCAAGGAATTTGATTTCAGCCAATATATTCTTTTTACGCTAAAAGGTAAAGTATTTGCAATCTCTGCAACACTTATGGTGAAATCAATATCATCAAAAGCAATCTTATCTATTTGAAGGGCGTAGGGTTGCATTCAACTGATTTAGCGGACTAAATATACAGGTTATTGGCGGGTTTGGTAGTGTAAATTTTGCCTTTTCCCGTTGTGAGAAAATGTGTGTTGCCTATAAAAACAGTAAGAGAATGATTAAGAGAACAATTTCTCAAAAGTACGCTTTATAAATCCTTTTCGGGTAGGCTGCACAGATGGTTCACCGGTGTTTTCAATTGCTGTTTCTACCGAAATGAATTTCTCTTTCATCTCAAACCCCGCCTTTTCCTTCATCTCTTTCAATTTTTCGTACAACTCCTTTCCACTGAACTGTGGCAATTTGTAGGGAATAAATCCGATGCTTTTTCCAAGGTACGGGCGCTTGCCGATGTCATT
>JBGTCY010000019.1:0-3160 GCA_041748615.1 Chitinophagales bacterium | reverse complement strand
AAAATGCGACTGCCCGAAAAATATATCCTCTATGTGGGTGCAATCAGTGAGCGGAAAAATCTCAAAAATCTCATTAAATCTTTTGGGAAAATCGCGGGTTCGGTGAGTCATCATTTGTTACTTGCCGGAAAAGGCGGCAGATATGTTAAGCAGCTAAAAGACCAAATCACTGATGCAGGCTTGGAAACACGAATCCATTTTTTCCCTGCTTTTTCAAGTGAAGATTTACCGGCTATCTATCATGCAGCCGGTTTATTTGTATATCCCTCCGTTTATGAAGGCTTTGGTATTCCCATCATTGAAGCGTTAAGTTGCAAAACTCCGGTTATCACCACACGGGGCGGATGTTTTGAAGAAGCGGGTGGTCCGCATACGCTCTATGCTGACTCTGAAAACAGTAGCGAACTGGCTGAAAAAATGTTGCAGGTATTGACTGATGAAAACTTAAAACATACAATGGTGGCCGCAGGAGCAAGTTACGTGAAGAAGTTTGATGAGATGTTGATTGCGGGACAGATGATGGAGTGTTATAAAAAACGCTTTTCCCCAAATCAATAATGATAGAATTAAACCCTCGTGAGTTTTTTGCATCAAAGGGAATGTTATGCGAAATGAAAAAATTAAAAAAGAACTTTTTGAAATAGCTCCCAAACTGAGCGAAAAAGAAAAATCCAATCCTTTTACTGTTCCAAACCGCTATTTTGAAACAATGTCTGAGCGAGTGATGGAAAAAATTACTCCGCCACAACCGGTGAACTGGTCAGATAAATTAGAGCTGTTCCTCAATCATTTTTTCAATCAGATTTTCAACCCGCGATATGCCATACCGGCTGCCGCATTCCTGGTGGTTATCGCTGTCGGCATCGGATTTCTTAAAACCGACAACAGGCTCGACCTTCCCAAAAATCTTGCTGCTATTGAAAAGGAAGCGATGCAAGTTTACTTGTATGAAAACTATGACGATTTCGAATTGATGGCTTTTAACGGGAACGCCTTTTCTGATGTCCCGGTAATTCCGGAAGAAATTTCAACGGATATTTTAATTGAATACTTAGATTTTAATTACGATAATTTAAACCAGGAGGAGGAATTATTATGAAAGACATCATCATGAAATCATCACTCATTCTGCTGCTCGTTCTGTTTTTCGTTTTATCCGCAATTTCACAACATCCTGAAAAATCCTACCAGGACAAAAAAGAACAGGTGGAAGCGTTGCGCGTTTCTTTCATCACGCAGCGGTTGAATTTAACTCGCGAGGAGGCACAGCAGTTTTGGCCCGTGTATAACGAATACAGGGATACTAAAACGGCATTGAGAAAAGAGCGGATGGATAATTTTAAAAGTTTCCGTGAAAAGTTTGACGCTCTTTCAGAAAAGGAACTCACCGACTTTGCCGACAGCCATATCATTTACCGGCAGCGCGATTTGGACATCATGAAAAAATATCATGCCGAGTTCAAAAGCGTTTTACCCATCAAAAAAGTCGCTTTATTATACCGGGTGGAGGAAGAATTCAAGTCGCAGGTAATGAAACAAGCGCAGGGCAGGAAATAAATTGATTCTGTTAAGCGGAACTAAAAATCAACCCTTAAACTCAGATTTCAGTAAAAAAAATCCCTTATCAATCATAACTCCTTGCCAAAAAATCATTAAACGGTTTCATGGCTTTGCAAACTTTGGCGATATGCCCGCCCGCGTTTTTGTTGATTAATAATTCATCCGGTAATGAATGCATCACCAAAAAGTCTTTGTGCCTGAGCAATTCTATCGCGGGATGGTCTTTACCATAACCTTTCGGATTGGTTTTAGCTGTTTCACCATCAATGCCGTCAAAATATTTTTTAAACTGGTTGGAATTAATGATGCCATTAAACTCCGTCAGGTTGTAATCAATTTCCTGACGGATGGCATTGAGAGTAGAAGAAGATGGCTGATATGCGCCTCCGGCAATAAATGATTCCCGATTTGGCTGCACATGTAAATAGTATCCGGGCTTGGGAGATTTCTTACCGCCTGAAGTAAGGTAAGCTCCGAAATTCGTTTTATAAGGTTCTTTGCTTTTTGAAAAACGTACATCGCGGTAAATCCTAAACACGCAGTCTTTCGCTTTGAGGTTGGCGATAGGCGGGTCGAAAACTGAAATGCGCATGATGAGACTATCCACGAAATTCTCAAAATCTCTTTTCGCTGTTTCATAAGCCGTTTTATTGCTGTTGAACCAGTCGCGGTGATTGTTTTGAGTAAGATTTTTAAGAAAATTAACTGTGGCAGGTTGTAGCATGATGGTAATAGATTTAACTAACGGATAAGCGTGATAGACCCCCCGTCAACAAATTTGAGATTGCCCAATGAACGCCATGTGAGAATGTAACTGAAAACCCCGATATCCTGAGGTTCATCTTTATAAGTGCCGTCCCAGCCGAAATCATTCTGCCTGCCGCGATAGACCACTTCACCCCACCGGTTGAAAATAATGATTTCATATTCTGCCACTCTTTTTGTGATCACATTTAATACGTCATTAATGCCATCGCCATTTGGAGAAAAGGCGGAAGGAACAATCGCATACGCGCAATCCAATGTCCGCTCACTGATGGAAATGGTATCGGAAAAAGGACAGCCATCCAGCACCGCTGTCGCCCAAATGGAAGCAGGAATCGCGTCAAACTCAATGAAGGGTGTTGCAGCGCCTGTTGACCAGAGATAACTGTCAGCTCCGGAAAAAGCGGTCAGCAGAAGTTGTTCGGAAAGGCAAATGCTGGTATCATTGCCTAAGCTGAAAACCGGTTGTAATAAAACATCCACATCCCGTGTGATGGTATCGGAGCCGCAAAATGAATCCACTACCGCGAGGCTTACAGAATAAGTGCCCGCCTCAGGAAAAAGGAAATTCACGTCAGGAGTTGTATAAGTACTGCCATCCGGAAAATCCCACTGCCAACTTGCGGGTGAGCCGGAAGAACCATCCGTGAAATTCACGATGGTGTTTTCACAAACGGGGTCGTCTGAAATGAAATTGGCGATACTGTTGGGTCTTACTAAAACCGGAACTACCAGCGTATCGGATGTGCAACCATTCACAAAATCAATTATCACAAAGCTGACATCAAAGGTGCCGGGGAAAGCGAAGGTATGCGTGGGGTTTTGATTGCCGGAA
>JBGTCY010000018.1:0-26641 GCA_041748615.1 Chitinophagales bacterium | reverse complement strand
CTATTTCAACCGCGCCATGTCAAAGTCATACATGGGCAGCGATTCAGGAGCTATCAACGATTTTTCTCACGTTATCCGCTTGTCGCCTTTTGATGAAGAAGCATTTTACAACCGTGGATATTCCAAAGTCAACCTTGGTTTATTTTCAGAAGCCATTGAAGATTTTTCAACCGCGATTCGTCTGAATTCTGATTATATCTCCGCTTATTTTGAAAGGGCATTGGCGCACAGTGTACTGAAAGAATTTAATGCCGCGATTCGCGATTATGACAAAGTGATTGCCATGAACCCCGAATACCCATCAGCGCACTTCAACCGCGCTACTGTGAAGGCTGACAACAATGATTTTCCGGGTGCTATTGCTGACTACACGGAAGCGCTGCGTCTCAATCCCAATGATTACCAGGCTTATTATGACCGGGGTGTTTTAAAATCTGAAATGCGGGATTTCAATGGCTCGATTGCCGATTACACGAAAGCAATCGAATTGAAACCGGATTATTCCGATGCTTATTTCAACAGGGGATTTGTAAAATATGATATCGGGGATTTTGCAAGCGCCATTGAAGACCATACCAAAGTCATTGAACTGCAACCCAACGCGGCTGATGCCTACTATGAACGGGGCCTTTGTTACCAGGCGCTGAAGGATAATAAAAACGCCTGCAAAGATTTAAAAAATGCAAGGGAACTCGGCTCTTATTACGCCAAAGCCGCGATGGATAAATATTGCAAGTAAAAAAAACTAAATACTTAAAACCCCCATTTTATGACTGCTAAAAAAAAGGAAACTGTTTACCTGAAAGACCTTCACTTTGAAAATAAACTATGGCTCAATGAACTGAAGTTTTATAAAGAAGAAATTAAAATTTTCGAAAAAAGACTTTCTGAAATCGTCAAACGCAACACCACTCAAAAAGTGATGGTGAAAGTGGAGCAGTTTCAGAATAAATTCATCACCCATCAGGAAGTTATACATGACCTGAAGCACAAAATCAAACAAAACGAAAAAGCCCTCTCACGCTTCGCGGAAGAAAATCCTGTCGCTATTGACCGTCATCATTTCACCGACCATACTGAAACAAGGGATGAAATGAACAGCTTCCGGGAAATTTTCAATGAAATGAAAAGCAGTTTTATGCGGCATCTGGCAGAATGGATGTAAAAAAATAACAATTTGTTAATATTTTTTAATTGGTATAATTTCATCAGGATTTTTAGTTCTCATTGTAATGTGTTTTTTTTGTGAAAAAAATGATTTAAGTCAGGAAAAATACAAAGGGATATTGTTAACATCGGGGTGGAATTGAGAAATTAGATTTTAGAATTAATATTTTATATAAGTTTAATTTCATAAATCAATGCCATTTGTTATATGACGAGAAAAAATGACTTAAATAAGAAACGGACGATTGACTCAATGATTTTAACGATTAACTACAGGCTATTCACCTCTAACCAGAAACTATCCAACCATGTACAAACTGAAAAGACTATTAGTAGGTCTTGATTTCACCAATATTGATAAAGCTGTGATAGGGTACACAGCTTTTATCAGCAACATCATTCAACCTTCCAAAATTTATTTTCTGAATATTCAGCGCAATCTGGATGTGCCGGAAGGTGTGCGGGAAAATTTTCCTGAACTGAATCAGCCGCTTGACGAAAAATTCAAACAGCAGATGGAAAAGGATGTGAAGACAAATTTTCCGGATTTCGGCAAATATGATATTGAATACAGTGTGGTTGAAGGTTCACCTTTTGATGAAATGCTGCGCTGGTCACATATTAAAAATATTGACCTGCTCATCACAGGGAAAAAACCTGAAAACGAAGGCAGCGGAGTGATGGTGCAACGATTAGCCCGAAAAGCAATGTGTTCTATACTGTTTGTTCCGGGTGAAGTAACCACTACATTGAAGAAAATTTTGGTGCCGGTGGATTTCTCGGAAAATTCGGAAATGGCTGCCGAAAACGCGTGCGCGCTGGCAAAAGCTCACCCGGAAACAAAAGTTGTTTTTCATCACGTCTTTGAACTGCCTACCGGATATTATAAAACAGGGAAAACGGCAGAAGAATTTTCCGCGATCATGCGAGAACATGCCCTGACTAAATACCAGGAGTTTGTCAAAAAATTAAATATCCCCAGCGAAAAAGTTTCGGAAATTATTGAACTTGAAACCGATATTTCCACCGGTGGGATGATTATGCTTGCCGCCTCACACATCAATGCCAGCCTGATTGTGATTGGCGCGAAGGGAAGAACCAATGCCACCGCCATCCTGCTGGGAAGTATCACCGAAAAAGTGATGAGTAAAAACAACTCCATCCCGATGCTCGTGGTGAAACAAAAAGAAAAATCATTCAATTTCCTTGAGTTTATAAAAAACGTATAACAATGAAACATATCCTCGTCCCGGTTGATTTTACCGACTATGCTTACAATGCCTGTCAATACGCGTTGCATCTTGCTTCTCAATCTGGAGCTGATGTCACCATCTTCCATGCCTACCACATTCCCATTGTGGACCCGCTGATGCCTTCTGAATATCTTAGTGACCTTGCCGAGAGTGCTGAAAAAGAAATCAACAACAACATGAACGGCTTGGTGAAACAGTTGAACGATTACTTGGCACACCAAAATTTAAATGCCATCCAGATTAAATCTGAAGTCACCATGGGATTCGCGGTGGATGAAATCATTCTCGCCTGCGAAAAAATGAATGTGAATCTGATTGTGATGGGGAGAAGACTGACAGAAGGCATGACGAAAATTTTGTTGGGAAGTGTCACTTCTTCTATCGTTGAAAAATCAAACGTGCCGGTGTTAGTGGTTCCTGAAAATGTACGCGCGGGGATTCCCGTAAAAGACTTCATGTATGCCATCGAATATGATGACGCGGATAGCAAAACCTTGGATAAATTGCTGGCGTTTACCAGGCCGCTGAAAGCGAAAGTACACTGTGTGCATGTGTTGAAAGACAGTGAAAACGGTGCCTCGGAAAATCTTAAAGCGCTCCAAGCCACTTACGCAGATGATGTGAAGAAAGGGAATATTGAATTTCTCAATATCATTTCAGATGATGTCTCCACAGGATTGTTGGAATTTGCCGACACGCACAACATCAATATTTTAGTGATGCTTACTCACAAGCGTTCCTTCTTTGTGAAACTTTTCGACAGAAGCCTGACACAGAAAATCGCCTTCAAAGTCAATGTTCCATTAATGGTTTTTCATCATAAAGCATGATGGAATTTATCAGAAATGTTGATGATCCAATTCGATTTTGCTGAAATAATATTATAATGATTAATTATTAAATGATAATGAGGGCTAAAGCCGTCAGGCTTGGGTTTAAATTTATAACCCCGTTCGCCCATGCAGGCGTGACGAGGCTATTGAATGCTCGTCACAGTGCTTTAGCCCAAAACAAGATTTTTAGTTAGTCAATCGTAATAATGATTCCTTGAGAATGATTTCTTAAAAAAAAATCAGGAAATTCTTTTGATTCAGGATTAATTTTTCCTGAAGACTTTCAATTCAACTAACTTTGTGGAAGCTCCTTCTAACTATTCGCCTTGATGAAGTTTCAACAACCTGACTGCCAGCACTGCAAAAGCAGAAAAAATTCACTCTTTCATTTTTGCCACCTGAACGAAATTGAGAGTATTGATAACTCCAAGTCCTGCTTGGTTTACAAAAAAGGACAGGTCATTTTTCACGAAGGCTCAAAACCCATTGGACTTTATTGTATCAACGAAGGAAAGGTAAAAGTTTTCCGACATGCCTCAAACGGCAAAGAGCAAATTGTCCGGCTTGCAAAAGCCGGTGATTTCATCGGGTATTGTTCACTGCTTTCCAGCCACACTTATCCTGTTTCGGCTTCAGCTTTGGAGGATGCGACTATTTGTATGGTTCCTAAAAACTCCATTCAGGAGATGTTAAGAAATAATAGTCAGTTTTCCGATAACATCATGCGTTTACTCTGCCGCTCGATGGAAGGTTCAATCGAAAAAATGACGGATATGGCATACAAGCCGGTGCGGGGAAGAATGGCTGAAGCGTTGTTGTTTCTTAACAGATTTTTCAAAGATGAAAAAAATCCCAATGGCATGATTAACATCACGCGCGAAGACCTTGCAAGTTTTGTCGGAACCGTGAAAGAAACCGCAATCCGTATGTTAAATGAATTCAAAAACGAAAAACTGATTGAAACTCACCGCTCTGAAATAGAAATCCTCGATGTGAACGGGTTAGTACACATCAGCGAATTGTATGATTGAATTTTTCTTTATCCGCTCTTCTTTGAGCATCGATATCCTTTCAATTTCCTATTCCAATTTTAGAGATTAATAAAATTCAGAAAATATCCTGTACTTAAAAAATTAATATTTAAAATATTAAAAAAATACAACTATGCTCAACCGCATGAATTTTTTAAGAATCCCTGCAATCTTTTTTTTGATGTACTTATTATTTACAGGTTGCGGAGCAACTGACAACAATCAAACTCAAACGCTTGTCAAGGCGGGCGTTTATGATGAAGTGATGCCTTCATTTAGCCAGGGAATGTTCAAGGTGGTGAAAGACAAAAAAATCGGCTTTGTTAACCGTGAAGGTTATGAAATCATTCCCCCTCAATACGAACAGGCATGGTCATTCAGCGAAGGGTTAGCACCGGTAGTAAAAAACAAACGATGGGGATTTGTGGACACGCTCGGAAAAGAAATAATTCCTTTAGAATTTGAAAGAGCGGGATTTTTTGAAAACGGGCTGGCGATTGTCAGAAAAAATGAAAAGTATGGAATTATTAATCAAAAAGGAGAAGAAATTATCCTTGCGAAATATGAATTCATTCATGAAATATCTGAAGAAATCTTCCGTGCGCAACAAGGAAATAATTTTGGATTTGTGCAGCTCAGCGGAAAAGAACTGACGCCTTATATCTATGAAAGAGCAAATAAATTCAGCAACGGAATGGCGATGGTGCGTAAAAACGGCTTATTTGGTTTTGTGAATGCGGATGGGCAGGAAGTGATAGAAGCAAAATATACTTACGCAACCGATTTTTATGGAAATGTTGCCTGTGTCAGATTGGATGGCAAATATGGTTGTATCAATAAAAAAGGAGAAATAGTTTTACCTTTTGAATACACGCAACCGGTGAGTTTTTCTGAAAACAGGGGACACATTCGTGATGCAAGGTTTAATACAGGTTTGATTGACCTTCAGGGAAACATTATCCTGCCAATTCTCTATAGCAATATCCTTGATTTCAATTCGGGGAAAGCCATTGTTCAATCAAATGGAAAATACGGATTTATTGATACCAACGGTACCGTCATCGTTCCTTTGATTTATGAATACGCGGACACTTTTTCGGAAGGTCTTGCTGCGGTTAAAAAAGACGGTTTTTATGGTTTTGTAAATGAGCAGGGAGAATTGGTGATTCCAAATATTTACACAAATCCCGGCATTTTCAAAGATGGCTATACTTTAGCAGGCATTAAAAATCAATACAGTTTGCTTGACAAAAAGGGACAAATCGTTTTCACCATAGAAGATAAGTTCCCATTGTTGGATGCTTATTCAAACGGTATGTTCCGCATGACTGCGAATGGAAAAATCGGTTTCATAGATATGCAGGGAAATGTCGCCATCCCGTTTGAATTTGATGAAGCCGGTAATTTTGAAGATGGATTTGTCTGGGCAAGAAAGGGAGAAAAATCATTTTTCCTGAATAAAAAAGGAGCATGTGTGGTGAATTGTATTTGATGCCGCTTGAATATTTTTTACCGCATCAAGGTCACTGAACCTTTGCGCTGTACCTCTTTCGGATTTCCTTCAAACACAATTCTGAATTGATAGACATACACATCGGGGAGCATCGGTTTACCCCGGTAAGTTCCATCCCAGCGGAAGTTGGGGACATTCGTGGAAAATATTTTTTCACCCCAGCGATTAAAGACAGCGCCTTCAAAATATTCAATGGAACTTAAATCTCCAAACAACTGAAACTCGTCATTGAATCCATCGCCATTCGGAGAAAAAGCGTTGGGTGCGAAAACATTAACATCATCCAATACAATCACTGTAACTGTATCAGTTGCCGCGCATCCGGCTTCATTCACAACCACCAGCGAGTAAAGCGTGGTCGCTGATGGCGAAGCGTTCGGTGAAGGGCAATTCGCGCAATCCAATGTTCCGGGCGGTGACCAGTTTTCATTGACAGTTCCGGCAGTACCGATGATGATATATCCCAACCGTGTTGAAGCGCCTTGTGTTATTGTGGCCGGCTGTCCGGCATCCACCGAAAAATCAAATTGATAATTCAATGGATAGTTTGCTGTGAGA
Source organism: Chitinophagales bacterium (assembly GCA_041748615.1). GTDB lineage: Bacteria > Bacteroidota > Bacteroidia > Chitinophagales > CAIOSU01 > JBGTCY01. Next base: position 20,286 of record JBGTCY010000018.1, on the reverse strand, counting down.
GAACATCCGTTCGCATCGGTGATGGTGACGGAATAAAGTCCCGGACCTAATCCGGTAACAATGGAGACGCTGTTACCATTTGACCACGAAATGATATAGGGAGCATTCGCACCCGAAATATCCAATTCCACGCTTCCGTCATTTCCGTTCATCACGCAAGTAGGTTGAACAACGACATCAGAAATTGCCAATGCGGTTGGTTCCTGAATTGTAACATTTTCAGCAGCCGCGCAACCCAACGCATCTGTTGCAATCACAGAATAATTACCGGCAGTCAAACCGATTCGAACTTGCTGAATATTGCCGTCATTCCATAAAAAGGTAACCGGTTGAACACCTCCGCTCACAGTGGCGTTAATCGTGCCGTCATTCAATCCGTTACAACTCACATCAGTGGATGTCAGCGTCACCGAAACCGATTGCACCACATCAACAGTAGCTGAGGTGGTACCGGTACATCCATTGAAATCAGTAGCGGTTATGCTGAAAACAGTGGTCACAAAAGGAGAAACGCTGATGGAATTTCCGGAGTCATTGTTACTCCAAACATAAGTATCGCCACCGGTTGCCGTCAGCGCGACATTTTGTCCCCCGCAAATGGAAGTGAAATCAGGCTGAACATCCACGACCGGCAAGGCGTTTACATCAACAGTAACTGAACTCGTTCCGGTACAAGAATTTGCATCAGTTACGGTTACCGAATAAACAGTCGGATTCAGCGGAGCCACGGTGATTGAATTGGTTGTTTCGGAAATACTCCATTCAAAAGAAATTCCACCGATTGCAGTAAGTGTAATACTTTCGTTTAAACAAATTGAAGGGGCGTTCGGAAGGATTTCCACGACAGGAAGTTGATTGACTGTCACTGAAACGGATTCCGTTGCCGTACATGAATTCGCATCCGAAACGGTCATTGAATAAGTTGTTGTAATGTTCGGTGAAACCGTAATGTCAGGAATTAATTCACCGGTATTCCATGCATAACTGTTTCCACCGCTTGCAGAAAGCGTAATGTCATTTCCCCAACAAATTGCAGGGGAAACGGGTTGAATCAGCGCGTTTGGAAGTTGATTGACGGTAACGGTAGCAGTAGCGGTAGCGGAGCAAGTATTCGCGCCTGTCGCTGTCACCGAATAACTTGAAGTAGTTGTTGGTGAAACAATAATGGAAGCTGAAGTTTCCGCATTACTCCACAAATAATTAATTCCCCCGGTGGCAGTGAGTGTGGTGTTTTCACCATTGCAGATTGTTTCTGAATTCGCTGCAATTATCGGTAAGGAATTTACCGTAATATCCATCGCGGCATCAGCCGTGCAGCCATTGGCATCCGTAACAGTCACCGAATATGTGGTGGTGTTCACAGGCGCAACCGTTAAGCCGGACGTAACGGCAGCATTACTCCACACATAAGAAACTCCTCCGCTTGCAGTCAAATTTTGACTTTCACCCACACAAATGGTTGCGTTCGCGGGATTGATACTTGCGTTCGGACCAGTATTCACCGTAACAGCACCGGAGGCGGTTGCCATGCATCCGTTCGCGTCAGTAACGGTGACTGAATAAGTCGTGCTTGTTAACGGAGCAACTGTGTTTGCCGCTGTAGTAATATTATTACTCCACAAAAAAGAAGTTCCGCCACTCGCAGATAGTGTGACATCTTCACCTGCACAGATTTGAGCTGATGCAGGAGAAATCAACGCGGTTGGTAAAGAATTTACCGCCACTGTCGTTGAAGCTATTCCGGTACAAGAACCGCCATCACTTACCGTCACTGAATAGGTTGTGTTAGCTGCAGGAGAAACACTAATTGAAGCGGACGATTCACCCGTACTCCAGGTAAATGTATTTCCCCCGCTTGCCGTCAACACGATGCTTTCGCCTAAGCAAACGGAAGGATTGGCCGGAGAAATGACAGGTGTAAGACTGCCTCCCAAAGTGGCGGTTCTGGTTGCGGTTGCCGTGCAACCATTGGCATTCGTCACAGTGACAGTGTATGTTGTGGTAGCAGCCGGTGTAACATTGATGATAGTGGTATTGCCGCCATTGCTCCAGGCGTAAGTTACGCCACCCGTTGCTTCAAGCGCGATACTTTGTCCGGGACAAACGCTTGCAGTTGCCGGAATAATTGCCGGTGTGGGAACAGGGTTGACGACTACATTTAATGAAGCCGGAGAACTGAGGCAACCGTTCACAGTGTATGTGAAGGTATAGGTGCCTGCAACCGGAGGGTTGCGAGTTGGATTTTGTTGCGAAGATGACCATCCGCCCGGACCGCTCCAACTGTAAGTTGCTCCGGGGATTAAAGCGGTGGAAAGTTGCAGAGCAATATTGGCGCAGACAGGTGAGTTTGAAGAAATCGAAGGTGCCGGTAATCCAATCACTGAAGTGCCGCTGAAATCAAGTCGGAAAGTTGAATTCGGTTCATACGCCCATTGATTGACCAACAAATAATATGTGCCAACAACGACATTCGCCATGCTGACCCAGCCATCCCCGTTTACATCTTCTGATGTATCAAAAGAAGTTGCGCGCATTCCGGTTGGTCCGACATTAGCGGCATAAGAGCAGCGAATCGGGTTGCCAAGACTGCCGCATCCACCGGTGTTTGGTCCGTACAACGCAAAGTCATAATCCGCTGCATTCGGTGTGGGATTAATTGTCATCCCCAAAGTACCTGCCTGAGTCACATTCAGGATATACCAGTTTGAATAATTTTCACTCAACGCGCAGCCTGAAATACAAGCGTCACTCACTAATCCGGGACCCTGGCTGTTGGCATTAATCGGTTGCAGATTATCACAGACATACTGCGCGTTGATACAATCATTATTGAGATTTGCGCTGGGTCCAGCGCAAGGAACGCAGGTGATATTCGCTGTCCATCCGGCAGCATTCACCGAGCCGTCAGAGTTGAAACGTACTGTAAGACATCCGCTGGGATCAGTAGCGGTAATCACAGGAGGAAGCGTATTACCGCAACCCTGCCAGACGGTCGGGCTGTTTTGCGTAGGTCCGTTTTTTATTTGTAATAAATCATAACAGCCAAACAGAAAATTGGCAGGCTCAAGATTAAAAGAGGTAAAAGTCAGCCGAATACACCTGCCCGGTACATCCGGACAAAACGTGCGATAAATATTATTGATATTGTTAGAATAATTTCCGGATGGTCCGCCATTGTCATAATAAATTCCGCTACAGGTGTTCACCTGACATGCGCCAAGAAAAGTGCTTTGAATACCTGTAGTGGGATGCAGGTTAGTTTGAGCCTGAGAAATAGTCGGAACAAATAAAAGGGCAATCGCGAAAAAAAAAATATTAAATGATTTCATTCTGATAAAAAATATCAAAGTTGCCCTCATGTGATTTAAAAAATAAAAATGGCTCTTAATTGAATACAATAATGTTCTGTGAATTTAAGACAGAGTTGCCAAATAGTCAATTTATTGTAATTAACAGGTTTATGTCAAATTGCACAGTTGTCATTCCGTCCGCCTATTCTGGCGTGACGGAATTTCCTGCTGATTACAAATACATGGGGATGCCGTTTCTATAAAAAATCGGGAGTCAAAATACTCTCTTTCAAGCGTGTAGAAATAAAGTATCAAACATCATTATCAACAAGTAGTTAAAGTAAAAATTATATTTATTGCCAAAAAAACCGATTCAATCTTTTTTAGATTTGAATCGGTTTTTTGCAAATAATATACTAAATAATTATTTATCTGTCTCCCCCGAAAAGATAGGAAATTGCAAGACTGAGTACCAGATTTCTGATTGCCCGGTCCTTATCAATAGAAAGAAAGCCAAACCCGGCTCTTAACTCCGGAACCAAAATGCCAGGACCTGTTTCTATGGATAATCCAAAACCTCCCTCAGCGCCAAAATCAATGCGTCTGTCATCATCATTAAATTCATAAGTCACCTTCACTTTGGCTCCATTTTTTGTGATGGACTTTGATGCCATCCAAAAGCCGACATAAGGTCCTGCATTAAAAAAAGCTTTCACTTTTCTGTCGCCAAATGAAAAGCTCGCCAATACCGGAATACGTAAATAATGCAACCTGAATATCTGATTGATGCTTCCAAAGGGAGAGGTTGTTTTGTATTTGCTTCCTTGCAGGGAATAGAGCAATTCAAACTGCATGGCGAATAATTTGCTATAATTATTTGTTCTCAAAACACCCCCGAAAACAGGACCGATGGAAGATTTCTGATTATCCTTGATGACATCATTCCCATAGAAACGATTGAAGTTCAAACCGAATTTGCCGCCATACATCATCTGCGCGGATAATTGATTTGAAATAACAGAAAACAAGATAAGCGCGGCAATGATAATTTTATTAAACATAAATTGAATTTTATTCATGAGTTTTTCACTTCACAAACTTAACTTATCTCCTTCTTCGAACTGAAATCAATTTTTAATATTTTTTTGGATGATATACCGAAACAACTCAGGTTTTCGAATAATGAAACGGTAAAACATTCGGTATAACACACATGCAAAAACTAAATCATTTTCAAAACCACTTCAACTTCCTGAAATAAAACAGCATCCCGAAAAAAATAGCGCCCATGACTGCCATGATGACGTAATACCCATAATGCCATTCCAACTCCGGCATGTTGGTGAAATTCATGCCGTAAACACCTGCAATAAAAGTCAGCGGAATGAAAATCGTGGCGATGATGGTGAGAGTTTTCATGACGAGATTCATTTGAATGTTCAACGTGGAATGATAGGCGTCTTTTAAACCGGTTACCATTTCACGGAAAATTTCCAGTGTTTCAATGATTTGAACCGTGTGGTCATAAACATCGCGGATATGTCTTTGTGTTCTTTTGTTCAATAATTTGGAGTCGTTTTTATCCAAAAAACTGATGACTTCGCGCAAGGGATAAACCGACCTGCGCATCAGCAGCAAATCTTTTTTGATGCTTTGAATTTCTTCCAGAATATTTTCTCCCTTGAGGCGCATGATACTTTCTTCCAGTTCTTCAATGTTGTCGCCAATTTTTTCCATCAAAACGAAATAGTGGTCCACCACGAGGTCAATCATCCTGTACATCAGGTAATCATTGCCTGATTCCATTCTGATTTTGCTTTTCGAATCGCGAATACGAATGCGGATAGGGTCAAATAAATCACCTTCTTTTTCCTGGAAGGAAAGCACAAAATTTTTCGCAAGAACGATACTCACCTGTTCACTGCCGATTTTTTTTGTTTGTTCATCATAATTCAACATCCTGATGACAACAAACATGTAATCATCATAATCTTCAGCTTTCGGTCGCTGACCGGTATTGACAATATCTTCCAGGGTCAGGGGATGCAGATTGAATACAGTTCCGATTTTTTCAATCTTTTCGATGTCATGCAGACCGTCAATATTTATCCAGGTGACGCTTTTTTCATCACGGTAGGGCAGGCAATCTTCAATCTGGGTAAAAGATTTTTCTTCAAACGCTTCTCTGTGATAATTAAAAAGCGTGATTTTTAAATCGCCTTCTTTTTTATCACCGATAAAAACCAATGAGCCGGGCGGCAATCCGGCTTTCTTTGAACGTTTTACAGGAACGGTGAAATTTCCGCTTGATATTTTCTTCACAGGCTGGGCGTTTTTGCCGCTATTTACCGATAATTTTTTTTATTTCACTTTTACTCAGCCCATAGGTTTCTGACAAGTTTTCGATAATTACTTCTTTGTCGGTTTTAGCCTGAGCCGTGAAAGAAATAAATTCTTGCTGAATGATAAAATTTCGAAGGCTGTCTATATCGGTGAGTTTATCCGCGAGCATGTTCACGACTAACCTCACTTTGTCAGGCTCTCCTTTGAATCTGCTGAGATAAGAAACTGCGATTTGTTCAATATTGTTTTTTTTCACAATAAAATGTACAATTTTTTGCAGGTCATGTACATCGTAAAACTAACAGGGAAGTTCACATTTACGCTCCAACAAATAAACAATTTGATGAAGCATTGAATAAATGATTAGACGGTGAGGAATAGAATTTTGCGGAGAGAATTTTAAGGACAGTTCTGAAAAATCTATCGCGGACACACAATTTTTAGGGTTGGGACGAGGGACGGGTGTCGAGGGACGGCAACCAGGAAAAACAAGAAATTTAGTCGGTCAATCAGGATGTTGTCTTAACCCTATCAAGTGTTTTGGGTGTTGTTGTCAATATTCCTTGACTTTTTGTATTTGTCCGACCATTTGTAAACGATGTTTTGAACTTGTCTTTCCGTGAGGTCGTATTTGTCGGAAAGCTGAATGAGCGTGAGATAACTGATGCCGTTATTTTCGCGCAGCAATTGATAATATTCATCAATTATCATATAATTACGGATGCGTTCAATGTCGGTGATGTCATCAGAAATTAAATTGAGTAATAGACGGGCAGGTTCTACATTGCCTTTAAATTTTTCAAGATAGTTATCAGCAAACCGGCTGATGACATCTATGTTATTCGGTTTTTTAGCCACAATCGCAGAGTTTAGAAGAGGGTTCGTTTAAATCAATTTCTGATTGATAATGTAATTCTTCAGAATTGAATCGTAAACTATGATACAGGGGGCAGAATGGAAACGAAATTTGCGGAAATTAATCGAACAGCAAAATTATTTTATCCCCAATTTGTGGAGACTGAATTTGCTGAAAGTTAACATCTGTCTATGTCGCAGCCCGATTACACCCATTTTACCAAGCTGAAATCCATCTTGTTTTTCAGTAATGGATTTTTGGGGTAAACACGAAACCCGTATTCATACACCCCCGATTGTGTGACCGGAAAATTCGTGGCATAAGTGGCTTTGCTTCTGCCTGAATTAGCGATGGGCAGTTCTTGTTTATAGATAATTTCTTTGATGTCGTTTGGTTCTTTTTTTTGTGTAAAAATCACTTCAATACCAATGTCTTCAGGACGCAGGTTTCCGAGGCTCAGGGTGATTTCCGCGTAAAAATTATCGCCCAGCGGCAGCGCCCGGTTGGCGGAATCATGCAAGGTCATATCCATGACTTTGATGTTGTTCCAGTTGGAAATAATTTTCTTTTTCCATTTGCAAAGTTCCCGCACCACGTTCATGTCATCTTTGTTGATTTCGCGGCTGTGGCGATACATGGGGATATAATATTTGCTCATGTATTCACGCATCATCCTGTTGGTAGTGAAGCGTGGGGTAATGTTCGCGATACATTCCCGCACCATCTGTGTCCATTTTTCGGGGATACCAAACCGGTTTCTCTCAAAATAATAGGGAATCACTTCCCGCTCAATCAGATGATATAATTGCTCACTGTCCAATTCATCCTGGAAATCTTTGCGGTCATACGTGTTATGCTCCGGCAATGCCCATCCGGCTCCCGGCACGTATCCTTCCGCCCACCAGCCATCCAGCACACTGAGATTCAACACTCCGTTGATAGCGGCTTTCATGCCGCTGGTGCCGGACGCTTCCATCGGTCGTTCAGGATTATTCAGCCAAACGTCCACGCCCTGCACGAGGAATCTTGCCACTTCCATATCATAGTTTTCAATGAAAATGACTTTACCCCTGAATTCATTCATTTCCGATACTTCCACAATTCCCTTAATCAAATCTTGTCCCGCTTTGTCTTTCGGATGCGCTTTGCCAGCAAAGAGAATCTGCACCGGTTTGCCGGGAATGCTAAGCAGATAACGGAGTTTATCCAAGTTGTGAAATAACAGGTGCGCCCTTTTGTAAGTAGCGAAACGCCTGGCAAATCCTAAAATCAGCGAATCTTCCCGCAACGCGTTGACGCGCTCCATGATTTCTTTCGGATTGTCATGACGGTTGGTCATGTCTACTCGGATTTTTTCACTCAGCGCTTCAATCAGTTGCCTTTTAAGTGCGGTTCTGATACTCCAGATTTTTTCATCCGGCATTTCAATGATTTTATTCCAATCGCCTTCATCGGGATAAACATGCGAAACATCTTTCCCGAATAATTCAGACTGTAATTCCAGCCATTGCCACGCTGTCCAGGTTTGATAATGCACTCCATTGGTGACATGTCCGATATGCAACTCGTTTGACATAAAGCCATGCCACAATGGTTTCAGCATTTCACGCGATACTCGTCCGTGAATTTCACTCACGCCATTAATTTCCTGGGCAATCCGTGCGGCAAGATGACTCATGGAAAATTTTTCATCAGCATCACCTTCATTGATTCTGCCTAACCCGATGAACTTTTCCCAGGGGATATTGAAATAATTCGGATATTCCGACAAATATGCCCGGATGAAATCTTCACTGAACGTGTCATGACCGGCAGGAACGGGTGTGTGCGTGGTGAAAAGGGAAGAGGCGCGCACGACATCCAGCGCTTCATCAAATGAAATGTTTTTCTTTTGTACTAAATCTTTGATGCGTTCAAGCCCGACAAATGCAGCATGTCCTTCATTGCAGTGATAGATGTCCGCTTTGATATTCAAAAGTTGCAACATGCGCTCACCGCCAATTCCTAATAAAATTTCCTGCTTCAGGCGATGTTCATGGTCGCCTCCATACAGTTGATAAGTGATGGTACGGTCATCCTGGTTATTTTCTTCAATGTCGGTATCCAGCAAGTAAAGCGGTACTCTGCCCACTTGAATTTTCCAGATTTTAGCAAATACTCTTCTACCCGGCAACGCGATACTGATTTTCAGCCAATTGTCATTTTCATCTCTCACCGGTAACACCGGCAGGAAGGAAAATTTTTGTGACTTATATTCATGCAACTGCTCGCCATGCCGCGATAAGACTTGTTTAAAATATCCGTGACGATACAGTAACCCCACCGCTACCATGTCCACATTGGAATCACTGGCTTCCTTCAAAAAATCGCCCGCAAGAATTCCCAGTCCACCGGAGTAAAGCCGGATAACATGATTTAATCCATATTCCATACACAGGTAAGCGATTTTTGGCTGACCTTCTTTGCGGGGTTCGTCCATATATTTTTTGTAAGCGCCCCAAACACTTTCGAGTTTTTCCAGAAATACGCTGTTTTTTTCAAGGCGCTTCAGTTTTGCATAAGGCAACACATCGAGCATCGCGACCGGATTGCGTTTGTAACGTGCCCAAAGTTCATGGTCAATCATTTCAAACATTTCTTCCGCCTCGTAGTGCCATGACCACCAAAGGTTTTTTGACAACTCTTTCAGAGGTTGCAATGTTTCCGGAAACTCTGATTGTACAAAAATCCTGCGCCACTTCGGGTCATTATTTTTTGATTGCAGCCAACCTTTGAAATCCAGCGGTTCCACTTCGTGTTTGTCTTTATACAGATTTGCTCTTCCCTCACTTTTGTGCAAGGCGATATCAAATGCTTTTTTGTAATAAGAAATAAAATTGCTCCACTGTACTTTTTGCGATAATTCAAAAGCAGTATTTCTTGACTGTAGGATTTCATCCGGATTTTTTGCGGCATATCCGGCAATCACTTCGGCAATTTTTGAAGCTGTTTCGGAATCATTATTTTCATCGCGTTCAATGACAAAAATTCCGTTTTTTTCATCGCTGTGATGCCGCTGCATCCACTGACCAAAACCTGCAAGCTGGGTGGTGACAGCGGGTATGTGAAAAGCGAGACTTTCAAGCGGGGTGTAGCCCCACGGTTCATAGTAAGATGGAAAAACAGATAAGTCAAATCCAATCAGCAAATCATAATAATGCAAGTTGAAAATGCCGTCATCGCCATTGAGGTAAGTCGGGGCGAAAATCACTTTGATGGTATCATTTTTGAGATTCGCCAGGCTATTCGCATCGAGCCGCTGCATGACAGGGTCATATTCGATGCCCTGCAGATGATGCGTGAGTACTTCGGGAATAAAACCGTTTCCGGAAATTTGTTCCTGCATTCGTTTTTTTAAATCATCCTTTGGTCCGGTGTGGTGCGCAGGCACCATGATGAAAGCGACCGTTTTTCTTTGGTAGTCCTGATTCTCTTTCAATTTTCCTAGCGCATCTATGAACACATCAATGCCTTTGTTGCGGAATTCATATCTGCCGCTTTTAGCAATCAGGAAGGTATCTTCCGGCAAATCTTCTCCGGTGAGTGCGCGGGCAACTTCGAGCAGTTTTGCGCGGGCTTCCTGTCTTTTCTGATTAAAAATAAATTCATCCGGCACCATGCTCACTTCAAATCCGTTTGGCGTGACAAGGTCAGGTTCTTCTTTCAAAAACTGCACACACTCTTTCGCGGTGATTTCACTGACTGTCGTGAAAGAATCGGCATATTTTGCAGCACATTTTTCAAGGGAGAGTTTGGATAACACATTGAAATCCTTTGCTAGCTGCTCCGCGTTATAAGTTGACAGTTTTTCGTATAACGGCAATCCGTTACCCGCGATGGAACGCCCGATGACCGTAGCATGGGTGGTGAATACGGTGCCGATTTGCGGCACATTTTCATTTAAATATAACACGCCACATCCCATCATCCATTCGTGAAACTGCGCGATGATTTTGTCTTTGTAAGAAAAGTAAAACTTGTAGAAACTTTCAATGACTTTCCCGGAGGCATACCCAAAAATGGCGGGTTCGATGTAATCCCAGGAGCCATTGAGCGAGTCAAGATGAAACTTGTTCCAGAGGTGGGTGAAAATTTCATCTTTATGCTGATAAAAAGGCGTGAAGTCAACAAGAATGGCAATCGCATTATCCGCCTGCCGCCATCTTCCGATTTTTACCCGTAATCCTTCTAATGCTGCTTCCGTTTTCCACGAGTGAAACAGTTCCTCATCTTCGATGAATTCAGGATGATTGCCGCTGCCACGCCACACATCAGGTCCGATGGTGATGTAATTATCCCCCAACTCATTGAGCAAGGTGGTGGATTTCGAAGTGATGACGGTATGAATACCGCCAACTTTGTTGCAGACTTCCCAACTGACTTCAAACAAGTAATCGGGGTTTAAGTTGGTTTCTTCGTTCATGGTTGCTGAAATAAGGAATATTTGATGAGTTAAATCGCTTTAGTTTTCAACCTGCGTTTATTGTTCTTCTTTGTTTTTGCATCCGGCTCGTTGCTACAAGGCGCCTGACCAATCCGGATTGCAAAATCGCTGAGGACATTCATGTAGTTGATAAAAGCTTCATAAGGCGTATCATAAGGGTTGAAATATTTATGTACATCACCATCGGAAAAAAACTTAGTGCACATGTAATAAAAATGGTCACTGGTTTGCAGATATTCCCAGTCTTTTAAAATGTTTTCATCGGAACATCGGCTGATGGCATCCGTCATCCTGTAAAGCGTTTCAAAGGCGTCATCCTGCAAATCATTGCCGAGCCAGGCAGTGAGGTCGCGCTCTTCATCCGCCCAGGAGATGGGGTAGGGAACATGAATCGGACCGACCGGATGCAGAATTTCCAATGCTTCTGATGGGGTGATGAATTTAAAATTTGAATGAGAAAAAATCTGCCGGGGCAAATGGCGCATAAAATCAAAAATGCCCGTTTCTGCCCATTGGTGTTCACCAAAAGTTTCATAATCCATGAAGAGGTTGACAATTTCTTCTTCTGCCGGTAAAGCGTTGAGCCAGTTTACGAATTTATCGGCTGTCAGGGGCCATTCGGGCCAGTCGCGGTTGGAGAAACGAAAAGCGATATCATCACTGAGGCGGAAATTTTTCAGAAGCAGTTTCAACTTTGGATTGAGCGCGTTGCTGTAGAGAAAATTCGGACTTTTCCATCCTAAGATATGTTTCGCGCCTTCGGTGAGTTGTCCTTTGTAGCCTAATTGCGCAACCATATCACCGATTTCATCGGAATAAATCAATTCGGTGTTACGGAAAACTTTCGGCTGTTGTCCGAATAGTTCTTTTATTTTTTGTGCCTGTAATTCAACCTGCCGGTAAAATTCATCGCGGCTTTTCAACGAGCAGAGCGAGTGACCAAAAGTTTCGGCTAAAAACTCGACACATCCCGTGTCCGCGAGTTTTTGAAAACTATCAATAGTTTGCGGTGAATATTTTTGAAACTGGTCCAGCGCGGTACCGGAAATGGAGTAGGTGATTTTAAACTGTGTGCCGTATTCTTTGATAATTTCCAGCATCACTTTATTAGCGGGCAGATAACATTTGGTTGCGACTTTTTGCAGAATGGTGCGGTTGGCATGGTCATCATAGTAATGGTGATTATTTCCAATGTCAAAAAAACGGTAATTTCTCAACCTGTATGGCTGATGAACCTGGAAATAAAAGTTGATATAACGCATGACTAATTTTGTATTTTAAAATTGGAAATTAATGTTGTTTTTTCATGTGTCATGCCTCCCGATTTTTTATCGGGACGGCATCCCCATGTGTTTGCACTCAACAGGGGATTCCGGCATAAAGCCGGAATGACAACTAAGCCATTTATTCTACACCCGCATTTCATCTGATTCCTCCTCTTCTTTTGTTGATTTCAGCACCGGAATCCCCATCATTTCTCCATACACTTTTTTGACTTTCGCGGCAGACTCATCCCATTTCATATTTTCCACTTCAGCTTTCCCGTATTTCAAAAACATTTTTGAAAGCCCATTGTAATGCAACAAGGCATGAATGCTGTCGGCAATCGCGTCCACATCCCAAAAATCAATTTTGATGGCGTGTTTCAAAATTTCAGAAACGCCAGACTGTTTTGAAATGATGACCGGCACATTGGAGCGCATGGCTTCCAGCGGTGAAATCCCGAAAGGTTCGGAAACCGAGGGCATCACATACACATCGCTCATGGCGAAAATTCGGTCCACTTCCGCGCCTTTTAAAAATCCCGTGAAGTGAAACTTTGAGGAAATCCGGAGTTGCGCAGTCCGCTTGATAACTTTATAAAGCATATCCCCCGATCCTGCCATTACAAAGCGTACATTGCTATCTCTTTTTAATACTTTGGCAGCGGCTTCCACAAAATAATCGGGTCCTTTTTGAAAAGTGATTCTGCCGAGAAAGGTCACTAATTTTTCATTAAAGTATTTATCATATTGATTGACACCCTGATTCAGCGGCAGCACCGCATTGTGGATGGCGACCACTTTGTCCGGGTGAATGCCATAGCGTTGGATGACAATATTGCGGGTGAAATTGCTCACCGCGATGATTTTATCCGCAGCGTGCATCCCTTGCCGTTCAAGGTCATACACCTGCTGATTGATATTTTCGCCTGAACGGTCAAATTCAGTCGCGTGTACATGAGCGATGAACGGTTTGCCGCTCACTTGTTTTGCCGCTATTCCCGCTGTGTAGGTGAGCCAGTCATGCGCGTGAATGACATCAAAATTCTGTTCAGCGGCAATTTTCGCTGCTACCAGCGCGTATCGAGCAACTTCTTCAAACAAGTTAGGACCATACCTGCCTGTAAACTCATATTTTTTTCTGAAGACTGATCGTTCAATTTCCGTCCGCTCTAATTCCCGGTATTCATTGACTTTTGAAAATTCTTCGGGAGACAGATACGGTCGCAGAATGGAATGTACGCCAATCGCGGTGAATTTTTTCCAAAGTTGATGGTATCTAACATTTTCCATTTCCAGCAAGGTGTCACTCGCGTTCAGCAAACGTATAATACTTCCGTCTTCGCCTCCGAATAATTTCGGCACCACAAACAACACCTCAACCTGATTCTTCAGCAATCCCTTAGACAACCCGTAGCAGGCTGTTCCGAGACCACCGGAGATATGAGGCGGAAATTCCCATCCGAACATAAGGACTTTCATTGTTGTTTGTTGTTGTTGGTTATTTGTTATTTGTTTTTAGTCCACAGTCCACAGTCCACAGTCCACAGTCCACAGTCCACAGTCCATTGATTAAATTTGATGGCTTTTTTTATTGAAATCAAATCATCATTTTTAATAAACCTCATTAATATTTTTAAATCAACTCATCATCACATCTGCTAATCACCACATCCGCTAATCATCTAATCATCAAAATTCTACTCCTTCACCTTACTGTATCTCTTCATTAAATAATTAATGCGTAACAATTCACCCACGCTCCATGCTTGTGAAATTGCGCCTTCGGCTTTGTGGGGCGGGTCACCGTCAAATACTTCAGAGATTGTGCTGATGCCGTGTTCAATCATGGTATCGCTAAATCCGTCATAAATATTTTTGATAAATGGAATTCCGTTTTTACCATGGATTTTAAGATAGGCTTCAGCAAAATGCCCTAACAGCCAAGCCCAAACTGTGCCCTGATGATAAGCGGCATCGCGCGATTTCTGGTCACCGAAATAAACGCCTTTGTAAGCGGTATCTTTTGGGGAGAGCGTGCGCAGTCCGCGAGGCGTCAGCAATTCGTCTCTTACTTTTTCAATGACAGCCGCTTTCATTTGTTCGTCTAAAGGAGAGTAGGGGAGTGACGCGGCAAAAATCTGGTTAGGACGAACGCTCCAGTCGGCTTCGCCCTTATTTACGAAATCGGCAAGGTAATTTTTTTCTTCACTCCAAAATGTTTTGATAAAAGAAGCGGCAATCATTTCCGGCAAATCACCCCATTTTTTCAGAAATGATTTATCGCCCGCATTTTTGGCTAATTGCAGGGTAAAGCAAACAGCATTGTACCACAGCGCGTTAATTTCCACAGGCATTCCGGTTCTGGGCGTCACGGGTTTGCCCTCAACAATTGCATCCATCCACGTTAAGGCGACACCGGAATAACCAGCCGCAATCAGCCCGTTTTCCTGCATTTTGATTTCGTAACGGGTACCGTTGCGATAAGCCTCCAAAATAGAAATTAGTTTTGATTTATAGTTTCGCCAAGCATTCGTTTTTCCTTTGGTAAAATCTTCATATTGCTGCAATGTCCAAAAAAACCAAAGCGGTGCATCCACGCTGTTATACGAACTGCCCATGTTGGGAAACAAGCCGTCTTTCATTTGAGAAAGCATAGTATCCATTGTGGCTTTACACAACTTTTCTTTTCCCGTCACCAGCGTCAAGCCGGGCAGTGAGATGAAGGTGTCGCGTCCCCATCTGCCAAACCAGTGATATCCCGCTACCACTTCCGTTTTTTTATCACGCTGCACGATGAATTGCTTTGCGGAGTTCGCGAGGCAGTTTTCAAAACTGTTGCGCGGCACCCTGTTTTTCAGTTCGCGCTGAAAAGAAGTTTTCAAAACGCTTGCATTCATTTCTTCCAGGCTGGCAGCGAGAATGACTTGTTCTCCTTTTTTAATGGAAAACTCAAAAAAGCCGGGCACGAAAAGGTCTTCCTGGTAAGGATAACCGCGCTCCTGTTCTTTCTGATATTCAAAATTGTAATGCCAGTCAGGATTGGAGACGAATTCAGCATTTTTGGAAAGCTGAAGGTGCAGGTCGCTGTAGCCCTGATAGAGACGCAGTTTGATGCCTCCCTGAATAGTGATATATTTTTTATTGGCGTAAGTGTTGGCTTTGCTGAGTTGATGATAATTCCGGAATGCGAGTAATGGCAACAGCCTGATTTTGGTTGGCGAATGCGCGTCTTCAAGCGTGTAACGCAACATCACACAATCAATGTCTGATGAAAAAATGATTTCTTTTTTCAGAATGACGCCCCCGACACGATACGTCCAGTTCGGAATGGGGTCTGCCGAAAAACTTCTGACATATTTGTGTCCTTTCGGAAAATATACTCCGCCCGGGAATTTATGCAGGGCGAGGTGAAATTCCGCGCCTTGTTGCAGAATCGTTTCGTCAATGGATGAAAGCAATACATGATTTTCATTATCTAATTGCGGCTGTGGCGCAACGAGTAACCCATGATACTTGCGGGTGTTACAGCCGATAATCGTAGAACTGGCATAAGCTCCCCGGCTATTGGTGCGTAACAACTCCTTGTTTAAAACATACTGTAAATTAACCAGTTGGTTCTTATCAAATTTGATGTAGGACATAGAAAATTACCGTTCTCTTTTTTTGGAAAATGAGTTAAGAATTTGGAAATAAGGCACAATTTCCAACAATTTCGTAAAAATCCGAAATTAAAGTGAGATTTATTGGTGATGAATATCAATTTACCCGTTAAATAAACTTAAAGATTTTAGTCGGTCAGCCAAAGATTCACAGATTAAATGCCTTGTGATAAGGATGAAAATTATTTGG
Organism: Chitinophagales bacterium; assembly: GCA_041748615.1. Classification (GTDB taxonomy): domain Bacteria; phylum Bacteroidota; class Bacteroidia; order Chitinophagales; family CAIOSU01; genus JBGTCY01. The sequence goes on along the minus strand of JBGTCY010000018.1, from coordinate 4,200 downwards.
GGAGGGTAATAAATCGGGCGGAGAGACTTAAGCGAAAATGGAATTTCAACCTATCCAGATGGTTTTGACATTCACGAATTCACGCAGTCCCAGCACAGATAACTCACGACCATAGCCGGAGCGGTTGATGCCACCGAATGGCAGGCGGGGGTCAGACTTCACCATGCCGTTGATGAACACCATGCCGCAATGAAGTTTTCTCGCAAGGCGGGCGGCTTTTTCTAAATCTTCAGAGCAAATAGTGGCGGCAAGCCCGTACGGGGTTTTGTTGGCAAGCGCCAGCGCGTCAATGGCATCTTTAGCGGCAATCACACTTGCAACCGGACCAAAAACTTCTTCATCAAATGCGGGCATACCGGGCTTTACTTCGGTCAGCAATGTCGGATTGACAAACGCGCCTTTCCAGGGCGGGCGATTTCCTCCAACTGCGACCTTCGCGCCTTTTTTTACCGACTGATTAATTTGGCGGATGATATTTCGGGCAAGGTCTTCTCGCGCCATCGGACCCATGCCAACATCCTCCTCATTCGGATTACCGATTTTTATTTTACTGATTTGTTCAGCCAGCATTTCAATGAACTGGTCTTTCACTTCCGGCACTACGATGAATCGTTTAGCTGCGATACAACTTTGACCAGCGTTTTGCATGCGGCTTTGAACTGCGATGGAAACAGCTAATTTCAGATTTGCATCATCTAAAACAATGAAAGGGTCGCTGCCGCCCAGTTCAAGCACGGTTTTTTTGATGTGTTTTCCGGCATAAGCCGCCACTTCCGAGCCGGCACGGTCGCTGCCGGTGAGTGAAATCATTTTTACATCAGGATGGGCAATCACCCGCTTTGTGATTCTTTCACTGATGAGTAAGCTTTGAAAAATAAAACCCGGCTGGGCTTTTTGAAAAATATCCTGAATGGCTAAAGCACATTGAGGTACGTTTGGAGCATGTTTCAGGAGTACCACGTTACCGGCTGCGATGGCGGGCGCGGCAAAACGGAATACCTGCCAAAAGGGATAATTCCAGGGCATGATACCCAAAACAACACCCATCGGTTCATACGCCACATAACTGCTGGAAGCGTCAGACACGATTTTTTCTTCCTCCAACCAGGTATCCGCTTTTTCAGCATAAAACTCGCAAACGTGGGCGCATTTTTCAATCTCCGCGACAGCATCGCGCTTGGTTTTTCCCATCTCCAAAGTAATCAGCGCGGCATAGTTATTTTTTTCAGCCAACAGGATTTCAGCCACCGTTTTCAAATAGCGGCTTCTTGATGTCACCGGTGTTTTTCTCCATGTTTTAAATTCCTGTACCGCGTTGTTGATGCAGGCATCCAGAGCGGTATTGCTCAGTTCCTTGAATTTTTTGACAACCGTGTTATCAACAGGATTCGTGGTGGCGATTCTCATGTTATTGAGCAGAGAGGATGAGAGCATCTTTTTTTTTGGAAAGCCAAAGTTAATGAATGGTTAGTTATGGCAAAACAAGTATACTTTCAGGAGTATAGGGCAAATTGAATTGTTTTCCTTCAGGCTTGTTGCAGGAATCCCCCCGGAAATTTTGATTCAGGAGATAACGTCCCGATAAAAAATCGGAAAGCATGACACAGTTAAGATAATTCGTCCCAAATCCTATAAGTTATAATAAATTTATAATTTAACCCTAACCAAAATCTCAAAATTAATTTTATGTAATAAAATTGCGTTTAATGTTTATTTGAATTAAATAGCGGGGAGTATGTCCCTGTGTTGAAAATGATGTTTTGATATTGTTGGGTTAAGATTAATTTTATCGGGATGAGGAGTTTGTTTTTACTTCTTTTTGGGGCTACATTTTTCTTTTCCGCAAAGGCGCAGTGTCCCGATGCCACGATTCGTATTGAAATCAGAACAGATTTATGGGGCGATGAAACCTCCTGGCTGTTGTTTAATCAAACGACCGGGGCTGTTGTGGCTTCAGGTGGAGGTTATCTTGGCAATACTACATATTTCCATGATGTTTGTGTGAGTTCTAGCATCTGTTATCGTTTCACGATTGACGATGACTTTGGTGATGGCATTTGCTGCGGATACGGCAACGGATATTACAACGTGTTTTTTAACGGAGCCTTAATAAGAACCGGTGGGAACTTTGGCGCGAGTGAAACTACATCGGGTATCGGTTCGAATTGCGGCAGTCAGAATCATACCCCGTTATCCGTCAATACCACCCAATACACTCCCCAGCAATTAGTCAACGATGTGCTTTTGGGTTCCTGCATTGAAGCATTTAATGTTACTTATACCGGACCGCCCAACGGAATTGGTTATTTCAGCAATGCCGTTCCCATCGGGATGGAAAGAGGGGTGATTCTGGCTACAGGAAATGCAAATGTCGCAATCGGACCGAATAATGTGGACAATGCTTCCTATACAACTTTATGGGGAGGTGATGCTGACCTTGAAGCCGCAACGGGTGTGCTTTTTACTACTGATGCCGCTATTCTTGAATTTGATTTTATTTCATCCACCGACTCAGTGACTTTTAGATACATTTTCGGTTCGGAAGAATATCCTGAATATGTTTGTTCCGAATTTAATGACGCTTTCGCTTTTTTGGTGAGCGGTCCCGGTTATGCCCCGAATACCAATATCGCTCTGATTCCGGGTTCAAATACCGCTGTTGCCATCAACTCCGTGAACGGTGGCGCGGTTGGCGCATTGGGACAGTTTGCTTATTGTACCAGCCTTGCGAATTCTGCTTATTACATCAACAATAATGGCGGAACAGTCACTCAATTTGATGGCTACACTGTACCGCTTGAAGCTAAAATGTATGTGGTGCCTTGTGAAACATATCACATCAAAATGGTGATTGCGGATGTGATGGATAAGTTCTGGGACTCCGGGGTCTTTATTGAAGCTGAAAGTTTTACGGGTGGTGATGGTGTCAGAGTAGAAGCCGGAGCAAATGACGGCTCTAAAAATGCTTATGAAGGATGTTCTGATGGCAGATTCACTTTTTCGCGCGAGGATACGAGTGATATGTCAAGTCCGGCTGTAGTGTATCTTACGGTTTCGGGCACTGCCACACCCGGTTCGGATTACATCCCTTTGCCGGATTCAATCATCATTCCGGCAAATGTTTCTTCTGTGATTGTTCCGGTAATCGCTCATTTAGATGGAATTACCGAAGGAGCGGAATCCGTGATTATTTCTTATTCGGATGGATGCACCTGTAATCAACTCAAATCTGATACTATCTACATTCTTGATAATTTTCCTTTGAGCCTGAATGTGACGGGTCCGCCTTCGATTTGCATCGGGCAATCGGCTACCATCACGGCACAGGGAACAGGTAGTTTAGCGTGGCCATTGATGTATAACTGGAGTACCGGTTCCACCTTTAATTCCATTTCGGTGAATCCGGTAACCACCACCACCTATTCAGTTACGGTATCCGACCAGTGTGGGGGACAGCAGGCTGTTCAAAGTTTTCAGCTTAATGTCGCTCCTCCGATTGTGCCATCCTTCGCGGTGAATTCTCCGCAATGTTTCAATCAGAATAATTTCAACTTCAATAACACCAGCGCTTTTTCCGGAACTGCCGGTTTTATCTGGGATTTTGGGGATGGGAATGTTTCAGCAAATCAATCACCCAATCATAGTTACTCATCACCTGGAACATATCAGGTTAGTTTAACGATTACCGCAAACGGATGTAAAGATTCTATTGTTCAAAATGTTATGGTGCTGCCGGCTGTTACATCAAGTGTTTCAATCAATATTTGCCAGGGACAAACCTATTTTGCCGGTGGCGCTTTGCAAAATTCTTCCGGACTTTATACGGATAGTTACCCTGTGAGTGGAAGTTGTGATTCTGTTGTGACAACAAACCTTACCGTCTTGCCGCATTCCAACACGACATTAGATATTTCAATCTGTGATGGTGAAAGTCATTTCGCTGGCGGAGCAAATCAAACAACTTCAGGAACGTATGTGGATGTTTTCCCGTCAGCGAATGGCTGTGATTCAGTGGTGACAACCAACCTCACGGTGTTGCCACATTCAGCTACGACATTAGATGTTTCCATTTGCGATGGCGAAAGTCATTTCGCGGGTGGAACAAATCAAACGAATTCGGGAACGTACATTGATGTATTTCCTTCAGCGAATGGATGTGATTCTGTTGTGACAACAAACCTTACCGTCTTGCCACATTCC